>NZ_AP027368.1:1554248-1865098 GCF_030296015.1 Ferrimonas sp. YFM | reverse complement strand
GAGTTCATCCCCTATGCCCAGTACGCCCGTGACAAGGGGTTCAGGGTGACCATCCATGCCGGTGAGCAAGGGGATGGACAGAATGTGCACGACGCCGTGGCACTGCTGGGGGCCGAACGCATCGGTCACGGCATCCACATCAAGGGGCATCCTGATGCCTATCAACTGGTGAAAGACCAGTCGGTGGCCCTGGAGACCTGCCCCAGCAGCAACGTCCAGACCAAGGCGGTGGAGTCACTGGCGACTCACCCGGTCAAGGCGTTCCACAAAGACGGGGTGCTGATCACCATCAACACCGACAACCGCACCGTCTCCAACACCACCATGACCGACGAGGTGCGTAAGGTGGTGACGGAGTTCGATCTGACTCTCGAGGAGTATTTCGAGATCTACCGGGTCAGTGTGGAGAACGCCTTTGCTTCCGACGAAGTGAAAGCCAGGTTGCTGACCTACCTGCCCTAAGGGCTGTGCCACACAGAAAAGCCCTGCAATGCGGGGCTTTTCCTTTAGGACTCTCCCCAAACTCCATTCAGTCACCTCCGACTGAGAAACACAGCCCAATCTCATTCGCGTAAAGGAATATTTACAAAATCGCCCCGGATTGGCGCAGAACAATATTCCGCTTTGCGAGGTCGTGCGTAGGGGATTGGGCTGGGCGATGGTAAAATCCGCAACCTGTTGTAATCATTGAATTTGTTCTCTTTTTCACCATCGAGAGCGAAAAGTTCCTACAAAGAGAAGTAGTTATGTGGAACCGATTGAATAGGTCCATGATGGTGTGCCAGATGATGTTTGGCATGTCCTTCTATGGCGTAATGGCGGTACTGACCCGCTTCTTCCTGGAAGACCTGGGATACTCCGAAGCCGACACCATGATGGTGGTGGGTGCCTTCTCGGCCATCGGCCCCCTGTTTGCCATCGCAGGCGGCTTCATCGCCGACCGCTTCCTGGGTGCCTACCGCTCCCTGTCCCTCTCCTTTACCTGCTTCGGTGGCGGTTACGCCCTGCTGGTACTGGGTGCCTCCATGGCCAACGTACCCATGAGCCTGGCGGGCATCGCCCTGGCCAGTTACGCCCGTGGCCTGATGTTCCCCGCCTACTCGCCTCTGTTCAAGCGCACCTTCAAGACTGAAGAGGACTTCGAGAACGGCTATGCGGTGAACTACTCCATCAACAACATCGGCGCCTTCATCAGCCAATACGCCTTCCCGATGATCATCCTGGTGATTGGCTTCAACGGCAGCTTCGCCCTCTCCTCCGCCATGGCGATACTGGCGTTCGTGCTGATGGTGATCAACCGTAAGCCTCTGCTGGAGATCAGCCCTGAGATCGACCGCAAACCAGTGAGCATGACCAACTGGGCACTGTTTGTCGCCATCTCCATCGCCATGATCGCCCTGGTGTTCTTCATGTTCTCCAACATGGAGATCGGTAAAAACATCGTGTACGCCATCGGTCTGGGTGCCATCGGCTACCTGGTGGTGCTGATGTTCAAGGCGAAGAAGCCCGAAGCGATGCGCATGGGCACCATCCTGATCATGGTGATGCTCTCCATCGCCTTCTTCGTCTACTACGGCCAGATGATGACCTCCATGACCCTGGTGAGCATCAACACCATGCGCGGTGACCTGTTCGGCTTCATCCCGCTGGCGCCTGAAGCTTCCATGGCCATGAACCCAATGTGGTGCATGGTTGGCGGCCCGCTGATCGCCCTGGTGTTCTCCTCCCTGGAGAAGCGTGGCATCCACTTCACCACCGCCACCAAGGTCGGCTTCGCCTTTATCCTGACCGCCATGGCGTTCGGCACCCTGACCCTGGCGGTGATGACCGTGGGCACCGATGTGGTGATTCGCCCCGAGGTGTTCCTGGTGATCCACTTCTTCCAGGCCCTGGCCGAGGTGATTGTTGGCTCCATGGTGGTGGCCTTCATCCTGCAGGTGACCCCCAAGCATATCGAGGCGTTCTCCGTCAGCCTGTTCTCGGTGTCCATCGCCCTCTCCGGCGTGGTCAGTGCGGTGTTCTCCACCTCCATCGCCGTGGAGAAGGGCCAGGAGATCACCCAGTCCATCGTCCAGAACCTCTATGGCGACTACTTCGGTATGTTGACCCTGATGGCGGTTGTGATGGTGGCGGTGGCCTTCAGTGCCTCTCAGCTGATTAAGAAGATGCTGGGCAAAGAGGAGCTGGAACCGGCCGGCGAACTGCAACAGGCAGAGAGCTAAGCGAATCCAACTAAGAAAAATCCCCGCAGTTGCGGGGATTTTTTTATCTGGCCGACAGACCCAGAGGTCACCAATAGAACTGACGCTCTCTCATCATAAATCGGTCCAGGTCGGCAGCAGAAAGAGGCTTGCTGAACAGGAAGCCCTGCAAATAATCACAGCGGTGAGACACCAGAAACGTCAGCTGCTGCCGGGTTTCCACCCCTTCGGCGACCACTCTCAATCCCAGGCTGTGAGCCAGAGAGATGGTGGCGATGCAGATCTCCTCATCGCCCTCATCCGCACCAATGTCACCGACAAAGGTGCGATCCAGCTTAAGAGTATGAATCGGCAACCGCTTCAGATACACCATAGAGGAGTGGCCTGTGCCGAAGTCATCAATGGCCAGCAACACCCCCAGGTTACTGAGCAGAGACAACTGATGAGCGGCAAACTCCGGCTCCTGCATGGCGGCCGATTCGGTGATCTCAATCTGCAGCTCATTTTTCTCGATTGAATACTGATCAATGAGCCCGGCTACCGTGCTCACCAGGGCGTCCGACTGCAACTGTTTCGCCGAAATATTGACCGCCACTTTAATGGGTTTGTCCTGAGTGCGTTTTAACTCGGAGAGTTTTTTGCACGCTTGCTCTAACACCCAGTCCCCCAGAGGAATAATGAATCCGGTCTCCTCGGCAATGGGAATGAACTTATCCGGTGGCACCATGCCCCTCACAGGGTCATTCCAGCGCAGCAGAGCCTCAACCCCAAAGAGAGTGCGATCGGCCGAGTCCAGTTGAGGCTGAAAGTACAGCTCAAATCGCCCCAGCCTTAACGCCGATCGCATGTCGTGTTCCAGCTCCAGTCGCTCGTTGGCGGCAATGGACATGACGGGAGAGAAGTACTGATAATTATTGCCTCCCCGGGCTTTCGCCTGGTACATGGCAACATCGGCGTTCTTGAGCAGGTCTGCTACCGTCTGAGCATCATTAGGGTAGAGGCAGATGCCAATACTGGCTGTGGTTTCCAACTTGCGATTGTTCAACTGGTACGGTTGCTGTATCACTCTCATCAGCTTGTCGGCCACATAAGACACCTTGAGCTGATCCTTAAGCCCGGTGATCACTATGACAAACTCGTCGCCACCAATGCGCGCCACAATGTCCTCTTCTCGAACGCAGGCTCTGATGCGGTCGGCCACTTTGATGAGAAACCTATCCCCTGACTGATGCCCGAGTGAGTCGTTGATGTTTTTAAAGCGATCCAGGTCGATGAACAATACCGCCAATGCCTTTTGTGCTCGGGTGCAGCTGAACATCGCCTGCTCCAAGCGCTCTTCGAGGCTGTATCTGTTGCTCAGTCCGGTAAGGATGTCGTGGTGGGCCAGGTGAGATATTTGGGCTTGAATAGCTTTCTGTTCACTGATGTCCCGGTAATTGGCGATGTAGAAAGACTCGGACTCCTCTCTGTCTGTGACCAGGGTAATCGACGTCCAGACAGGATACATCTCGCCGTTCTTTCTCCGATTCCAAAGCTCACCGCTCCAGAAGCCAAATTCAGTAAGGCGATGCCACATCTCGGTATACACATTCGCCTTGGTTTCTCCACTGGACAAGATGGAGGTCATCTGGCCTTTTACTTCTTGCAGGGTGTAGCCTGTCAGTTCTTCGAAAGCGGGGTTTACATCAAAGATTCTATTTTCAATATCTGCAATAAGAATGGCATCACCGCTACTTTCAAATGCATTGCCATAAATCCTGAGTGCTTTCTGAGAAGTTAATCTCTCGCGTTCACGGCGGGCCTTTTCTGACCTTTGGATAATTGTAAGATACCCAAAGGTGATCATTAGCATCCCAATTAAAAACCAGATTGACAAATATGTCAGCAATAAATTCTTTTCAGATTCATCGATCATGTCGAAATAGGCTGAAAGAGGAAGATTTAAACCAATGGCTCCCCGTAAATCTCCCGTTTTATAGCCCAATATTCCATGGCACTTGTCACAACCGGGCTCCATATACATGGCGCGTAAATAACGCAGGTAGGGCACCCCTTCGATCTCCACCTCTGCCCAGACCTCCCTGCTTTCGCCCCGCTCAAAGGCATGTAGCTGCTCAGTTTCCCACTCGTCCGGTTTATTATGAGGATTCAGTTGCTTCAAGCCGGTAATCCGCTCCCTCACCCCATACTCTTCCGCGTAGGCATCCATCATCTGATGCAGCATGGTGGCAGGGTTCAACAGGGTGAGCTCGAGACCGCCGGTGGTGGTGACGTCGCGGTCGGGAATATGATCCAGCCAGGGTACCGATTTCTGGGTGTCGGTGATGGGCACATAAACCCCACCATGCTCAGTCCCCCAGCGCCGGAAAGTGATGTCTTTATTCAGGTTGGTGCGCGCTTCTGCATAAGCCTGACCCATAATCTGCGCACTGATGGACTTGGCATTCCACAGATAAGAGAACAATATCAGTGCAGTCCAAATCAGCAGTGGGAAAAGCGCTACCTTCAATGCCCTTATGTGAATGGAACTCATGAAACTTTCCCTAGTGTAGCCCTGACCCTTTTTACCCTGAGCACATCAGCCCAGCGATTTCCATACCTGACCGAGTAAGACAATTACCAATTCTTAATTTCAACAAAGGATTGGCAAAAATCATTGTACTAATATAAACCGTGCCAATAGGTTGACAGTGATCACCTTGTAGAGAGTTTTCTGACCTCCCCAATCAAGGCCCGCTGTTCTTCTCTAAATATCTTTCTATTGGAAATACTTTCCGCCACTCACACAAAACACTCTGTCATAAAAAAACCGCCTCACAAGGAGGCGGTTTCGATTCTTGCACCCAGAGGGTCTTATACGGCGGCTTCCAGAATGGCGCGGCTGCGGGCCAGGTCGATGTCACCATGCTCACCCAGCTTCACCATGCCATGGCGCTCCAACTGAGCCACCAGGGTATCCACCACATCGGCGCCATGACCGTAGTCACTGATGCGGGTCTTCACCTGCATCTGCTCGAAGAAGGCGCGGGTCTTGGCAATGGCGGCGTCGATGCGGGCTTGGTCGTCACCCTCGGTGATGCCCCAGACGCGCTCGGCGTACTGCACCATCTTGGCGCCCTTGGTGGCACGCTGGGCCTGCATCAGGTTGGGCAGTACAATGGCCAGGGTCTGGGCGTGATCCAATCCCAGGGCGGCGGTCAGTTCATGGCCAATCATGTGGGTGGCCCAGTCCTGAGGCACCCCTTTGCCAATCAGGGTGTTCAGAGCCAGGGTAGCGGCCCACATGATGTTGGCGCGTACGTCGTAGTTCTGCTCCTCGGCGGTCTTGCCCACATCGGCCAGGGCCTTGGGGCCCTCCTCAATCAGGGTCAGCAGCAAAGACTCGGCAAACCTGTCCTGAATGGGGGCATTGACCGGGTAGGTCAGATACTGCTCCATCACGTGAACGAAGGCATCCACCACTCCGTTGGCTACCTGACGCGCCGGCAGGGTGTAGGTGGTGGTCGGGTCCAGAACGGAGAATTGGGGGAACACCAGAGGAGAGCTGAACGCCAGTTTGTCCTCGCCCCGGGTCACCACAGAGTTGCCGTTGGCTTCGGAGCCGGTCGCCGGCAGAGTCAGGATGGTGCCCAGTGGCAGCGCCTGGGTCACCGGCGCCTGCTTGGCCAGGATATCCCAGGGATCGTCCCCTTCGAACAGGGCCGCTGCGGCCACAAACTTGGTGCCATCGGCGACGGAGCCACCTCCGACCGCCAGCAGGAAGTCGATCCCTTCCGCCTTGACCTTGTCTACGGCGCCCATCAGCTCTTCATATTTGGGGTTCGGAGAGATGCCGCCGTGCTCAAACCACTGGTAATCAGCCAGGGCATCCGCCACCTGCTGGTACACACCATTGGCCTTGATGCTGCCACCGCCGTAAAGCACCAGTACCTTGCTGCCCTTAGGGATGCAGTTACCGATATTGGCAATCTCGCCCTGTCCAAACAGGATGCGGGTCGGGTTTTGGTAATCGAAGTTGTTCACGGCTGACTCCTTGTGCAATGTCACCGGGGTTTCTTGATGTCAGGCATTGTAGCTCTCCACGATTGTATGTAAATATTCGGTTTTGCGAGAACACTGTCAATTAAACCTGAACAATTGGAGAGGCCATGCGCAGCACTTCAGAAGCGATGCAGATCTTTGCCGCCGTGGTGACCGAAGGCAGCTTTACCCAGGCCGCCAAAACCCTGTCACTCTCCAAGGCGGCGGTGAGCCAGCAGGTGAAGCAGCTGGAGTCCAGGCTCGGGGTCAAACTGCTGAACCGTTCCACCCGCAAGCTCAGCCTGACCGAAGCGGGCCAGGACTACTACCACAGCTGCCTGCGGGTTCATTCGGAAATTCAGGCTGCCGAGGAGCGACTGGCGGAGCTGCAGGGGGAACCCAAGGGCAGGCTCAAGGTCACCTGCACCGCCAACTTTGGTACCCGCCACATCGTGCCGGCCATCATCGAATTTAAGCGCCTCTACCCTGCCATTGGCATCGAGCTGATTATGAACGACCAGATACAGGAGCTGGTGGCGGAAAACATCGACGTGGCCTTTCGGTTTGGGCCCCTGCTGCCCAGTCAGCTGGTGGCCAGACCCGTACTCAAGTGCCCCTACCTGCTGTGCGCCAGTCCAGAGTATCTTGAGCGGTACGGCGCCCCGACCCGTATAGAGGATCTTAAGGATCACAACTGGATCATTCACCGTTTCTCCCGCCATCCAAACCGGACCAACGTGGGCTACAAGGGAAAAATTGAGGAGGTTGAGGTTCATGGCGACGTGATCACCGACAACTCCCAGGCCAGACGCCAGTTCATTCTCGATGGCCTGGGAATGGCGCGAATTGCCGAGGTGGATGTGCGCGAGGAGCTGGCCTCAGGCCAGTTGACCAGGCTGATGACGGATCATCATTTCGGCACCATGGAACTCTACGCCGTCTACGTAGACCGCCAGTTGATGACCCGCAAACTCAGGCTGTTTCTGGAGTTTATTCAGCGGTGGTTCGAGACGCATCAGTTAACCCAGGAGATCGGGCAAAGCACTGGCGGATAAACTCGCCGCACTCTCCCAGGCAACGGGCGGCCTCGGGCACTCTGTGCATCAGTTGAAACACATGGGGCATCCCCTGCCACACCCTCAGTTCACCGCGATTGCCACTCTGTTTCAGCTTGGCGGCGACCGCCCTGGCGTCGTCCAGCAGCAGCTCCTCGGTCCCCACCACCACCAGCACCGGTGGCAACCCGGACAGGTCGGCGTGATAGGGGGAGTAGCGGGGATTGGTCTCCATGCCGGCACTTCCCTCGACCGAATCGCGCACCAGGGCCAGGAAGGAGGCGCTGAGCATGGGGTCCCGGTCAAGGTTGCCCAGGACAGAGTCCCCGGAGAGAGTCAGGTCAGTACAGGGCGACAACAGAATGGCACCGGCCGGGGCTGACAGCCCCTTGTCGCGAATGGCGATAAGAGTCGACAGGGTCAGGTTTCCTCCGGCTGAGTCGCCGGCGATCACCACCTGCTGAGGGTTCACCCCGGACCCCAGCACCCGCTCATAGGCCGTCAGGGCATCGTCGTACGCCCTCTCAACCCGGTGTTCCGGTGCCAGTGGGTAATCCACCATCACCCCGGTGGCTCCGGCATGAGCGCACAGACGAGCCAGCATGGCGCCATGGGTCTGGGGAGTCTTGATGACGAAGCCGCCGCCGTGGAGGTAGAGAATCACCTTGCCGCTGCAGCTTTCCGGCACCCGATACCAGTGACAGGAGAGGCCATCTATCAGGTAACCCTGACAATGGGTCCCCTCAGGCATCACTGCCAGTCTGTCCATGGTCGCCGCCACCTTACGCACCTCGGCGATCTGACTCCTTTTCTGAATGGGCCGTTTGAAGCCTATCTTCAGAATGCGGTTGTAGACCCGGGCCTGCCAGCTGGGCACCTGATTCACCGTCTCCAGTGGAGGAAGCTCTCTGTGCATCAGCCGGCCTCACCGCTCATCCGTTTCTCGGGCAATATCACCTCGGCATCCTGAGCCAGGGGCTCCCCTTTGAGATCGGGGCGGTAGAGATCAAACAAGCTGATGGGCTGGGTCAGCACCGACAGCTCCAGTTCATCCAACGCCCTGTCCAGGTAGGCTGCCAGCATGCCGATATCAGGAATGACCTTGCGACACCCAAGGAAGCCGAAGCACACCTTGCCGTCGAAACTGTAGGTGGTGATGTTCAGGCTCTGACCGGGAGGCAAGGCGGACATGGGCGATACCTCGGTGACCCTGCCCCCCATCACGAATCTGGGCTCCTGAGGGCCGGGAACGGTGGAAATGACCAGGTTGCTGGACGCCGGCACCTTGCGCTCCAGACCGATGCGCCCGGCCACCAGAGAGAGGCCCTGAATGGCCACCCCATACTTCTGATACAACTCGGCGGAAAAGTGACGGATCTCATTCTTGGTGGTCATCGCCGCCTGACGAATGCGATTGAGTCGCTGCAGCGGCATCAGCTGCCCTTTACTCAACTCCACCAGGCCAAATACAAACTGGTTGTTGGCATTGAGTTGTCCCGAGTCCCGAACGCTCATGGGCATCATCACCACCAGCGGTCGGTCCAGCTTGATTCTGCGCTCATCCAGATAACGATTCAGCGCCATGTCGCAGGCGGTCAGGATCACGTCATTGAAGCTGGCCCCTCCTCGTCCGCTGATCTCCTTGATGCGCTTGAGCGGCACCGTCAACGACGCAAAGCTGCGACCGGAAGCCGGGGTACGGTTGAACAGAGACAGGGGGGCGGTGAAGGGCACCTTGGTGACCCCTTGGCGCACACCCAGGGCCCGGCCACACAGCCGCGCGCCTAGGCGCATCGCCTCTGGCAGCAACTTGCTCTGGCCGGCCGCGCCACTGAGGGCCGCCACCGCGGTCTTAACGAAGCCCGGGGCCTCCATGGGCTCCCGGGTCTTGGCGGGATATTGCCAGATGGGCGTCCAGTCCTGATGGTCAGGCGTGCGGGTCAGCATGGTTTTGGCGTAACGGTTGAGGCCCACCCCATCGAACAGGGCATGGTGCAGCTTCATAAACACCACCACGCTGCCGTCGCTCATGCCGTCGATGACGTACAGCTCCCACAGCGGTCGGGACCGATCCAGCGGCTGAGACTGAAGCCGGCAAAGCAGTTCATTGAGCTGAGCACGGCGCCCAGGGGCGGGCACCGCACTGCGACGCACATGGTAATCCAACTCCACCGGCACCGCTTCCCAACGATGATTGCCGGTTAGGGAGAGCTTGGGACGCCAGTTAAAGGGCGCTTCCACCGGTTGCTTTCCCAGAAGGGTTTGATAGAGGCGCAGCGCAAAGTCCGGACGATGTGTTTCGTCCGGCTGCAGCACCATCATAGGTGTCACATGCATGGGGGTCTGATTGGACTCCACCAGGAAAAACAGCGAATCCATCAGGTTCATCTTCGGCATGGCATCACCTCCCTGAGCCAAGCGACCCCTGGTCGCTGCCTAATCAAGCTGCTTGAAATTCCATCACCATTGAAGCTAGCAGAGGGATGTGACCTAAGCAATTGAGACGACTATGAAATTGCAACGTGCATCACACCACATAAGGAGCAGAATAGGATTCGATAAATTTCATCAATAGCGTTGTTACTCTACATCAGTGATCTTTTCAGAAAGATTACAATAGGATGCCTCTTTTACACTTTGTCAGCATAAAACACCGAGGCTCCAAAGGAGACTTAGGCGACTCCCCTGCTCTTTTTTTGCTGCCCTTTCCCAAGCCAGAACAATCCCGAAGGGACACTAAGACATTTGCTAACAAAACAGGCGATAAGCTGAAGGGTGAAAACGGTCCTGCCCCTTGAGTCACGGTGACGAATCCTTTAATTTTTTGAAGCATAACGGCAACAATTGGCAGGATTCATGAGCCTGAACGACCCCATTCCACAAGAGCAGTGGATACCGACACAGCACACCCTCTACACTCCGGTGGCCGCCGAATATCTCAAGCTGGTTGCCCTGACCACTCTGCTGTTGGGGCTGATCCCGGTGAGCATCGCGCTGGCGATGATGATGCTGGTCATGGCTCTGGCCCTGCCCTGGCTTCTCACCGGAGGATTGTTGCTGACCCTGCTTCTTGCCCTATGGGTTTACCTGAGACACCTGGGCGCCAGGCGCCTTGGCTATATGGTCAGAGAGCAGGATATGGTGGTGCGCCGCGGCATCTTCTGGCAGCGTCACACCTGTTTGCCCCTGAGCCGTTTACAGCATGTCACGCTCAGTCAGGGCCCCCTGGACCGATTCTACGGCTTATCGACTCTGCGGGGATTTACCGCCGGCTCCCCTCATGCGGAGATCACCCTACCCGGACTCCCCTCAGATCAGGCCGAACAACTCAGGCAACACCTGATGGCCAAGGCCGGGTTCCGCCATGAACCCTGATACCCAGTGGCACAGGCTGTCCCCCTGGGCTGTGGCGGCCTTCAGTGCCAATGGCCTGCTGGATGCCGCCAAACTGGGCATCTACGTGCTGCCGGTGGCCTTCACCGGAGCGCTGGCCAAACTGCCTGACTTCTGGCTGCCGCTGGCCATCACCCTGATGTCCCTGCACATCCTCCTCTCCTCTGCCCTGCAATGGCTGAGGTTTCGTTTTCAGTTTGATGAACAGCAACAACGATTTCGTATCCGCAGCGGTGCCCTGTTCCGCAAGAAGCAGGAGCTGCCCCTGGCGCGAATTCAAAACGTCAGATTGGAACAGCCTCTGCCCATGAGGCTCATCGGCAAGGTCAATCTGGTAGTGGAAACCGCAGGCAGTGGTGAAAAGGAAGCGGTGTTGTGCGCCGTGGATCCCAAAGCCGCAACCCGGCTCAAGGCAAGGCTGATCCCCGCCACCGAATCCGCTGAGGAGGAGGAAACCTCAGCCGAGCACAGCCCAATAGATCAGCTGTCCCGCTCCCCTTTGCAGCTGTTTCTCCACGGTTTCTGCTTCAACCAGCTGGCTTGGCTGATGCTGTTTCTGGGCCCTCTGTATGGTCAGCTGGACCAGTACCCCTGGTGGGAATGGCTGGAAGCGCACCCTGTCACCGGGCAATGGACGACTCTTGCCGCCGGCCTGAGCCCGGCGATGCTGCTGCTCGGGGCCACCCTGTTGCTGGTATTGCTGTATCTGCTTCTCAGCCTGCTTTCTGGCGTGGTCAGCCTGCTGAAGTTCCACCCCTACCGGCTGTCTCTGGAACCGGAGCGGCTGCAGTTCAGTGGCGGCACCCTGCACCGGATGCAGGACCTGCTACTCAAACGGCGCATCCAGTCCCTGACCCTGAGCCAATCGCCCCTGGCAAGGCTGGTTGGCCTGTGGGCCATCACCCTGAAGCAAGTAAGTGGCAGTGGATCCGGAGAAAGCGCTCGAAGTTCACTGACCATCCCCTCGGTCAAAGTGGAGGAGCGCCATGCTCTGGTACAGGAATCGATGGGGAGCGTGCCCCTGCCTGAGCGGTGGAGTCCCATCTCGGCCTTTTGGCGCAATCTGAGGCTGGCCTGGTTGCTGGGTTTGTCTCTTTCCCTGTCCCTGCTGGTGGCCATTTTCCCTATCGGGACAGAACACGCCTGGGCTGTCCCCCTGCTGGTGGGCCTGGTGTTTATGGCGGTTATCGAGCTTAAGTACCGCCATCATGGATTCCAGGTTCAGACCGATGGCCTCTGGCTAAGGCAGGGGATGCTCGGTCAGCAATGGCATTACCTGCCCCTGCAAAAATGCCAGTCCATTACCCTGACCCAGACTCCGGGCCTGCGAAGACGGAAGCTGGTCAACCTCACCCTGTTCCTCGCCAGTGGCAAACAAACCCTGCCCGCCATCCCCCTGGACCAGGCTCAGCAATTGGCCGGCTGCGTTCTCAATCGCATTCGACAGGATACGGACAACTGGATTTAGAGTGCGCTCCAACGGGGGACGGGTCGGTGACCCAGGTTTCGAGTCAGGGCCAGTCGGTCAATAGAACCGGGAAATTGCGCCCCCCAAAAGTTCGCCACGCAGAAAAGAAAACGCCCGGCCAAAGGCCGGGCGTCAGTGTGGCGCGCAGCTCAGGCGCTAGCTGCTACTGGGAAGGGCACCACATTGTCGGCCTGTTTCATCAAGCGCTTGGCGCGGGAATGAATCAGGGCGACGTTGGCCAGGGCAATGTCCAAACCGTGTTGATCCGCATCGGACAGGCCAGGGTGGTCGGAAAATACGCCAATCAGCGATACGCTGTCGGCCACCGACTCACCCAACAGGCTCAGGGTGCGGTAGTCTTTGGACATCACCAACTCCATGGCTCGGTTTTCACTTTGATAGAGACAGGCCTGCAGGCGAGAGTGCCACTTGAGGCGCTCACTCTGTTTGGGCAGGGTGGACACCACCGCTGCCGCCTGCTTAATCAGCTGTCTCGCAAATAGGCCAAACTGGGCCATTTCGGTATGCAACATCGAAACCTCCATCGGCCCGGCTGGATCTCCGTTTCTCAGCACAGGGTTGAATTTTTAAAGCCGTTGAAAAAATAGACCAAGCGCCGCGCCAAAGACGTGACCCCCTTCACCCTTTTGCAGGTCAACGAACAAGAATCAGTACCGATTGAGGAATTTTTCGACTGGATCACAGGCTAATCCCGCAAAAACTTTGGGGGATTATTCCCAGAAATGCTCCTTTTTAGGTATAAATAGGAGTAGGAAGATCCTTTGAGGAGCGCGCATATGGAATGGCGTTTACTCACCGCGCTGGCGGTGCTGATCATCGGCAACGGCTACTGGGCCCTGCGCTACTACCAGGCCACTCGCCAAAACAACCGGAGTGACCCACAGCGGGTGGCTGAAATGGAGAGCCTGCAGGATCACTGGCTGCAGTTCTCCACCGTAGCCATCATACTGATCATGTTGCTGGCGCCGTTGGCGCGCCAGGCGATGCTCAGCGGCGGATAAGGGTCAGCTCTGAGATGTAGCCGTTCTCAGATGCGATGAGTCCATTCACCATCATGGTGGCCGCCTCGTCGGCGCTCATGAAACCACTGGCATCCACATGACCGTCGCAGCCCTGCTGCTGCCAAAACGGCGTATCCATCCCTCCGGGATACACGCCCACCAAGGTCATGGCCGCCCCTTTGAGTTCTGCCCTCAGGGATTCCACCAGGCCTTTGACGCCCCACTTCACCGCACAGTAGACCGCCTCATTGGCCTTGCCCTTTTGAGCCGCCGTCGACGCCACCATCACCAACTGCACCTGATGCTGCCGGAATCTGGCCACCGCCTCTTTGGCCACCAAGGCCGCAGTCAACAGGTTGTTGTCCATCAGCCGGCGAACTCTGGCCTCATCAAACTGCGACAAGGGGCCGAAATCGCCGCTGCCGGCGCAGTGAATGATTCGGGCGGGCACCTGGGGCAGCGCCTCGAACAGCCCCGCCACCTGGGTTTCACACGTCAGGTCCGCCACATGGCACACCACGTCGGCGGAGAGAGAAGCGGCCACCGACTCCAGTTTGGCCAGACTGCGGCCCACCAGCACCAGGGACTCTCCCTGCTGGCTGTAGACTTTGGCCAAAGCGGCTCCCAGGCCGCTGCCTGCTCCGGTAATCAAGATCATAATGCTTCTCCAACTTGGTGTTGCAGCGTCACGACGAGCAGGACGCTGCAAGGCTATCGGTTTGCCGGGGTTTTAGGAGGCTAACGCAGGGAACAGCGTCTTCATGCCTGCCGCAATCACCTCAATACCGATGGACATCATCAGCAGACCCATAATACGGGTGATCACGTTAATGCCGGTCTGACCCAGCACCTTAAAGATCACCGGCGCCGTGCGAAACACTATCCAGCTCAGCAGTCCAAAAACGACGATGCATGCCGCCATGCCCAGCATCGATTGGGGGTCTCTGTGCTGAGAGGCGAATACGATCACCGAACTGATGGCACCCGGGCCGGCCATCAGCGGCAAAGCCAGTGGCACCACAGCAACCGCATCCATCGCTGCGGCTTCCCGGCCCTCTTCTTTGTTGTGTTTCACTTCACCCAGCTTACCCTGCAACATCGACATGGCAATAAAGGTGATCAGCACGCCCCCGGCAATGCGAAACGCCGGAATGGAGATGCTGAACAGGTTGAGGATCAACTGACCCGCCACCAGGGTCACCAGCAGGATGATCACCACAGAGAAGTTCGCCACCTTGGCGGTCGCCAGTCGCTCCTGTTCAGTCTGGTGACTGGTCAGGGAAACAAACACAGGCAGCAGACCGATGGGATTGATGATCGCCACCAGGCCAAGGAAGAATTGCAACAGCAGATAGAAGTCCACTTAGGGTATACGCCTCAATAACAGGAGCCAAAAACGAAGGAGGATACTCTAGAGAAATCCGTCCCTTGGGAAAAGTGAATTTTTCCTCGTTTCACCCCATCAAATCATTATATTTTCTAATGGTGAATGTAAGTTAGCTACATCCAAATTCGCCCAAACGTGAAGCAGTTAACGGTTTGTGACTGAGATTGGTGTAATTTAATTACATCAGCGAAGAGCACTTTTCCTGAACATGGTTCCGAAGCCTATACTGACTTGGTTCAGAGGAAAGTGTTTTTAAATTTGAGGACAGTTTAGATGACTGACAAGTCCATTGCCGAACTGAATGCCCTGGTTGCCCGGGTAAAAGCGGCACAGCAAAAATTTGCCAGTTACAGCCAGGAACAGGTGGACGCGATCTTCCGAGCTGCGGCCCTGGCCGCCGCCGATGCCCGTATTCCCCTGGCCCGACAGGCTGTAGAGGAAACCGGCATGGGTGTGCTGGAGGATAAGGTGATCAAGAATCACTTTGCCTCCGAGTACATCTACAACAAGTACAAAGATGACAAGACCTGCGGCATCCTGGAAGAGGATGAGACCGGTGGCACCATCACCATCGCCGAACCTGTGGGCCTGATCTGTGGCATTGTGCCCACCACCAACCCCACCTCCACCGCGGTGTTTAAGGCGCTGATCGCCCTGAAGACCCGTAACGGCATCATCTTCTCCCCCCACCCGCGGGCCAAGAACGCCACCAACGCCGCCGCCAAGCTGGTGCTGGATGCCGCCGTCGCCGCCGGTGCCCCAGAGGATATCGTTGGCTGGATTGACACCCCATCCGTGGCCCTGTCCAACCACCTGATGACCCATGAAGACATCAACCTGATCCTGGCCACCGGTGGCCCGGGCATGGTGAAAGCCGCGTACAGCTCCGGCAAGCCCGCCATCGGCGTAGGCGCCGGCAACACCCCTGTGGTGGTGGACGAAACCGCCGACATCAAGCGTGCGGTCAGCTCCATCCTGATGTCCAAGACCTTCGACAACGGCGTGGTCTGCGCCTCCGAGCAATCCGTCATCGTCGTCGACAGCATCTATGACGAAGTGCGCGAGCGCTTCGCCAGCCACGGTGGCTACCTGCTGAACAAGAGCGAAACCACCAAGGTGCGCAAGGTCCTGCTGGTCAACGGCAACCTCAACGCCGACATCGTCGGCCAGCCTGCCACCAAGATCGCCGAAATGGCCGGCATCAAGGTGCCTTCCTGGACCAAGGTTCTGGTGGGTGAGGTCTCCAAGACCACCATCGATGAAGCCTTTGCCCACGAGAAGCTCTCCCCCACCCTGGCCATGTACCGTGCCACCGATTTCGAAGACGCGGTAACCAAGGCCGAGGAACTGGTGGCCCTGGGCGGCATCGGCCACACCTCGGCGCTGTATACCGACCAGGATCTCCAGGCGGAGCGCATCCGTGTGTTTGGCCAGCGGATGAAGACCGCCCGTATCCTGATCAACACCCCCGCTTCTCAAGGCGGCATCGGCGATCTGTACAACTTCAAGCTGGCGCCCTCCCTGACCCTGGGTTGTGGTTCCTGGGGCGGTAACTCCATCTCCGAGAACGTGGGCCCCCAGCACCTGATCAACAAGAAAACCGTAGCCAAGCGAGCCGAGAATATGTTGTGGCACAAACTGCCTAAGTCCATCTACTTCCGCCGCGGCGCCCTGCCGGTGGCCCTGGAAGAGCTGAGCGAACACAAGCGTGCCTGCATCGTGACCGACCGCTTCCTGTTCAACAACGGCTACTGCGATGAAACCATTCGGATCCTCAAAGGCCAGGGTCTGGAGGTTGAGGTGTTCTATGAAGTGGAAGCCGATCCCACCCTGGAAGTGGTGAAAAAGGGTGCCGATATGCTGCACAGCTTCAAGCCCGACGTCATCGTTGCCCTGGGCGGCGGCTCCCCCATGGATGCAGCCAAGATCATGTGGGTGATGTACGAGCACCCTGAGGTGGACTTCGCCGATCTGGCCCTGCGCTTCATGGACATCCGTAAGCGTATCTACCGCTTCCCCAAAATGGGTAAGAAGGCGCAGATGGTGGCGATCCCCACCACTTCCGGCACCGGATCTGAGGTCACGCCTTTCGCCGTGGTGACCGACGAGCGTACCGGCACCAAATACCCCATCGCCGACTATGAGCTGACACCCAACATGGCCATCGTTGATGCCAACCTGGTGATGAACATGCCCAAGTCACTGACCGCCTTCGGTGGTATCGATGCGGTGACCCACGCCCTGGAAGCCTATGTCTCCGTGATGGCCAACGAGTACTCCGACGGTCAGGCGTTGCAGGCCCTGGATCTGCTGTTCAAGCACCTGCCTGATAGCTACATCGGTGGCGCCAATGCGCCCAAGGCCAAGGAGAAGGTGCACAACGCTGCCACCATCGCCGGCATCGCCTTTGCTAACGCCTTCCTGGGCATTTGTCACTCCATGGCCCACAAGATTGGTGCCGAGTTCCACCTGCCCCACGGCCTGGCCAATGCCCTGCTGATCACCAACGTCATGCGCTTCAACGGCACCGACCTGCCCACCAAGCAGACCGCCTTCAGCCAGTATGACCGGCCTCAGGCCCTGTGCCGCTACGCCTCCATCGCCGATCATCTGCGTCTGGGCGGTAACAGCGACCAGGAAAAACTGGAACTGCTGATCGCCAAGGTTGAGCAACTGAAAGAGGTGTTGGACATTCCTGCCTCCATCCAGGCCGCCGGCGTGGACGAGAAACTGTTCCTGGCCAAGCTGGACGAAGTGGCCGAGGAAGCGTTCGATGACCAGTGCACCGGCGCCAACCCTCGCTACCCGTTGATCAGCGAACTGAAGCAGGTTCTGCTGGACAGCTACTACGGCCGCCCCTACAAGGACAGCCACGAGTAAGTGACAACACAATGACAAAGAGCCGCCCTCGGGCGGCTCTTTTTGTTGCCATTCTCTGTCTGTGGACGGATTCACACTTTCAATAAGGTGCTATTAATCCGCAAGTTATATGGCGCACACAAATGATACAAACATTTGTTTGTAGGACTGACTTAACCACAGTGAGCTGTTAGTATTGCGAAAAATTTTCGTCTCCACGCCCGTCTCGATGCACCTTTATCAGCCTTATTCATCAACCGTTGTCCAGGGTCTTCACTGGGTCAGCCTCGCTGGCGCCCTGGGGTTTGGTGTATTCCACCTGTTGTTTGGCTTCAACTATCTGGTGGGCTGCCTGGAGCTTATCGCCTCCCCCTTTCTCATCTTTTCATTAGTGCGCACCCGCCGCACCGGAAATCTCAGCCGCCGGGCACTGCTGGTGTTCACCCTGCTGATGATGACTGCCATCGCCGTCTTTACCTACGACAACGGCTTTCGCGGCCTGGCCTTCGTCTTCCCTGTGGTGGCTGGCCTGTTCTATCTGATGCCCGTCGCCGCGGCGGGGCTGCTTGGGGCCACCTTTACCCTGGTGCTGTTTGCCCTGGGCTCCCACACAGTCGGCGCCGACATGCTGCTGCGTTTCGGTGTGTCCGTGGTGATCACCTACTGCTTTATCTGGTTCCTGGTGATGGGGCAGAAACAGAGTCTGTCACGACTCAATCGCTCCTACCTGACCGACCCCCTGACCGGGCTGGCCAACCGCCGCTCCATGGACAAGTGGCTGTCCCACTATCAGGGGGATCCTCACTCTCTGTGTCTGTTTCAGCTGAACATCCACCAGTTTAAATCGGTCAACCAGAGATATGGCCGCGCCACCGGCGATGCCCTGTTGCAGCAACTGGCCCACCGCCTGCAAATGCTGCCTGACCAACTCTTTGCCGACGGCCTAATTGGCGGCGGCAAACGGCTGCTGGCGAGGACCTCAGGAGATGAGTTCGTCCTTGGTCTGCCCATCAGCCGCAAACAACACAGTGGCCGGGTGGCCGAAGCCATTCGGCACCGGCTGACCGGGGCCTATCAGGTGTTCGAGCACCAGCTGATGCTCACCATGACCCTGGGCTACTCCAGGTGCAACCTGACCACGCCGTCGGACAAGCTGCAGCAAGCAAACCTGGCCACCACTCAGGGCAAGGCGACCCAGCCCGGACTCTGCTACGAGTTCAGTGAGGCAATGGCCAAAGAGATGCAATTGGAAGCCTCGATACTCCAGGGCCTGAAGCGTGCCATGGACATTGGCGCCTTTGAGCTCAAATACATGCCGATCCACGGACTGGCTACCCCCTGGTGCACCAGTGCCGAAGTGTTGGTGCGCTGCACCCTGCCCGAGCTTGATGGGGTTGGCCCGGACAAGTTCATTCCCGTGGCCGAGAAGTATGGCCTGATCTACGACCTGGATCTGTGGATCATTCAGCGCTGCTTTTCCGAGATTCAGTCCCTCTCCCACAGCCACAGGGAGGAGGTGCGGGATCTGCGCCTGGCACTGAACATCTCCTCCATGCAACTGAACAACCCTAAGCTGGCTTCACAGTTACTGAGCTTGGCCTCCAGTTACGAGATTGACCTCAACCGGCTGGATCTGGAGCTGACCGAGACCGCCATGGTCAGCCACACTTCAGAGGGCCTGAAGATGCTCACTGAACTCAGGCGCAACGGCGTCAAGGTGGTGTTGGATGACTTTGGTACCGGCTACACCGCCTTTACCCAGCTGCAGCACTACCCCATCGACCGGCTGAAGATCGATCGCAGTTTCGTCAGCCAGCTGGAAAGGGAGGGGGCAGAACAGACCCGCTCCCTGGTGGACGTGATCCTGAGAGTGGCGGCCATCTATGAGATCCCGGTGACCGCCGAAGGGGTGGAAACCCGGGAGCAGGAGGAGTACCTGATCAAGCGGGGCTGCCACCAGTTCCAGGGCTACCTGTACAGCCCGCCCCAAAGCCTCGAAGCCCTGCTGGCAGCCCGCCGCCGTCAGATGGCAGGCTCGCCGGCCATTACCTCAGTGCCTGCTTTCGATTAAGCGAGATCAAACGATCCAGGATGCGATAACCGTCCATCCTGATGCCATTGTGTTCATACTCAGAGGTTCGCCAGGCCACCAGGTTGGCCACCTGATCTATGGTCTCTTCCGAGAAAGCGTGTTCCACGAACATATCCTGGGTATAGACCGCCGCCGCCACAGGAACCGGGTTCTTCGCCAACTGTGCGGCGTCGTACAGGGGCGGCCAGTCACTCTTGTTCGCCAGGGCCTCGGCCAGGGTGGCCAGAGGCTTGAGCTCCTGAAACTGCTCGGTCATCCAGGGGTAGACCATCTCACCGGTGAACCGCAGCGGTCTGTCCGGACGATAGTCAAACTCCGGGAACTCGCTACGAACCCTGTGTGCCGCCCAGCGGGAGGCATGCCCCTGGTTGTAGATCGGTTCGTGCAGCAGGGTGTACAGAGGGTTGGTGTCATAGTCGAGCATCTGCATCACCCCATGGAGGAAACCTGGGTTTAACTGAGATCCCGAAGGCGAAGGCAACAGGGCTTGCTCCAACAGGTAGTAGAGTGCTTCGGCCCCCTCCTCCACCCCGAGATGAATGCCAAGCAGCTGGAATCGCTCCACCGTCAGCCTGGCACCATCGGGTAACCTGACGTCATTGGCACACAGATAAGCGGCAATCTCGTCCGCCAGTGCCTGGGCCCTGGGGAATCGGTCGAAGAAGGCACGGTTTTTCTCCGCCACCCGCGGATAGGTGGCCCGGTAGACCTCTTCCGCCTGGCGACTCAGGGAGGGGATCCCCCCGGTAATGTAGGCCTCTGCCACCCCCTGGTGGGCAACACTCAGATAGCGTAAGACGCAAAATCCGCCGAAGCTCTGCCCCAGGATGCTCCAGGGGCGCTCCCCCAGAAGCTGATGACGAATCGCCTCGGCATCGCGCACTATGTTGTCTGCCCGGTGTTGTGTCAGGTAGTGCAGCTGCTGCTCTGAATTCAGGGCCGACAGAGCCCGGCTGTGAATGGGTGACGACAGGCCGGTGCCTCTCTGGTCCAGTAGCAACACCCGAAACTCCTGCAGAGCCCTGTCCAGCCAACCGCTGCGACCAGATGGCCTCAGCGCGCCAAACCCTGGGCCGCCCTGGAAGAACACCAGCATGGGCAGGGACTCGCGCATCTTGTCGGAGGCCCACAGCTCCCGGGCAAACACCTCGATGTGCGTCCCCTCTGGATCGGCATAATCCAGAGGCAGAGAGAACCTGTGTTCGGCCGTCGCAACGCCGGCCAGGTAAGGGGGGCTCATCATCATTGTCTCTTTCCCTGTCACTCTTGGCTGCGGCGCTCTGCGTGCAGAGCCAGGCGATTACCTTCGCTGTCGAGGATCAGCGCCCGAAACCCATGGGGGCCGATATTATGCACCCCTTGCAGAACGGTGCCGCCCATGTCGGTCACCAGCTCAACCGCCTCATCGATACGACCATCCACATTGAGGTAGACCAAAATGCCCTGCTGACTGGTCACTTTGATCTCATCCACCACCAGACAGCCGCCGTTGCCAAGCTCATGATCCAGTACGCCGAAGCGTACCCCTTCGTACTCCTCGACCTGCACCTTGATGTCCAGCACCCTGGCGTAGAAGGCCACCGCCCTGTCGAGATCCGCCACGGGAATATCGAACCAGACCGCCCTGTTGTAGTTGGTATTGAAATCCGTCATCTCACCTCTCCCTTTGAATCCGCCGCTTGCGCCCTTCGCAGCAGAGACACCCTATCAACCTGATAAACATATGTATCTTTCCATATTCATGCCCTCAAACGCCACAAAATATCATCGCTTTCATTGACTTGTGGCCATATCCACGGCTTGCCTCCCCTTCCTTGGCTGGCGTTCGGTGAGTGGAAAATTGGGAGAATAGGGAGGATCCAAAGTGACATCTGATGCGTACTACTTATTCGAACCTACTGATTCTTTGCTATATTTTATTCACTAGCTGTACAGGAGGCCCGATGATTAGCGTCAAGGATGTGGATCTATTCAGAACTCAGGGACGGGCCAAACGGCAGATTCTGCGCCACTGCAACCTCGAACTGGAAGCGGGCCAACAACTGGCCATCATGGGCGAGTCGGGTGCAGGCAAGTCCACCCTGCTGCACCTGATTGCCGGACTGGAACGGCCGGACGGCGGCAGCATTCAGGTCAATGGCCATCGTGTGGACCAGTTGGGTCCGGACCAGCTCCCCCTTTATCGCCGCCGCATCGGCTTGGTGTTTCAGCAGTTCAATCTGCTTCCGACCCTGACGGTGGGCGACAATATCCTGTTTCAGCATCGGCTGAATCGGCTCACCAACCCCGAAGAGGTGATGGATACCCTGGTGGAGCCTCTGGGCCTCTCCTCGTTGTGGAAACTCTACCCCGACCAGCTCTCCGGGGGGGAGCAACAACGGGTCGCCATCGCCCGGGCTCTGGCGCACCACCCGCCACTGATTCTGGCCGATGAACCCACGGGCAACCTGGACGAAGCCACCGGCGACGAGGTGATGGAGATCTTTACCCGCCTGTCCAAATCCCTGAACCAGACACTGATCCTGGTGACACACAGCCCCAGGGTGGCCGCGGTGCTTGGTCAGACGCTCCATCTCAGACAGGGGCAGCTTCATGATTGAGTGGCGTTTGGCG
This sequence comes from Ferrimonas sp. YFM, assembly GCF_030296015.1. NCBI lineage: Bacteria > Pseudomonadati > Pseudomonadota > Gammaproteobacteria > Alteromonadales > Ferrimonadaceae > Ferrimonas > Ferrimonas sp. YFM. The sequence continues at coordinate 1,842,988 of NZ_AP027368.1, read as the reverse complement.
GTCGTCACCCTGTTGGCCCACTACCGGCGACACCCCTGGCAACTGCTGTTTCTGCTGCTGGGTATGGTGCTGGGCGCCAGCTTGCTGGTTGGGGTGGAAACCATCAATCAGGAAGCCAGGGCCCGTTACGCCGCCAGTGAAGCCCAGGCATCGCAGGGGGAAGGCTGGCAAATTCAGCCCCATCAGCGAGAAGGGTTTCTCGACCAAACGCTGTGGGTTGAGTTGCGCCGCGCCGGCATCGACGCCACCCCGATTCTGGACATGCGCATGGTAGATGCCCAGGACCGGCCACTGCTGGTCAGAGGGGTGGATCCCCTGGCTTACGTAAGCCAACTGGGACGCCCTAGCGGCAGTACCGAAGCTCGCGCCTGGGTCGACACCCGTGTGGCCGCCTCCTTCGGATGGCAAAATGGCGACAGCCTGGTCTTCAAAGAGGGCCATGCCCTGGGCCCACTTCAGCTTATCGATGATCTTGGGCCCTGGATCCACACCGACATTGCCACCCTGTCGGAGCTGACCCAGAGCGATACTCGCCTCAGTTATCTGAACCTGCCTGCGCTGAGCGAGACCCAACTCGACGCCATTCGCCAGTCTCTGCCAGCACAGGCAAGACTGATGTCCCAGGGGGAATCGACCCAGTTTGGCCAACTCTCCGCCTCCTTTCACCTTAACCTCACCGCTCTGGCGCTGATGGCCCTGGCGGTTTCTCTGTTCCTGGCCTTCAATGCGCTGAGGTTCAGCCTGACCCAGAGGAGCGGCCTGATGGCCCAGCTTCGCAGTCTGGGCATAGGCCAGCCGGCGCTGATCAAAGCGGTGATAACCGAACTGGTGTTGGTGGGTATCGTCGCCATCCCCATCAGTGCCCTGGCCGGCAGCCAGTTCGCCCGGGCCTGGATGCCTCAGGTGCAGATGACCCTCTCCTCCCTCTATGGTTTTAACGGCCTGCTGAGCGTTCAAAGCTTGCTGCTTCCCCTGGGCCTGGCCACTCTGGTGATCCTGGGAGCCATCGCCATGGTGCTGGGCTCATTATTGTTGGATCCCAGAGTAGCGCTGTCCCTGGGCTTCCGTTCACGCCAGCAGCGGCAGCAGACTCAAAGCCTGGGACTTCTGGCGTTGGGACTGATACTGCTGTTGCTGGTCGCCTTTGGTGCCACACAGGTCGCCACCACCGGCATGGCACTGGCCCTATGTGGCCTGCTGCTGCTGGCCGGTGCTGCCATCACGCCGCAGTGGTTGCAACTGTGCTGTCGCGCCATTGGTGGATTCAGGCTGAAATCGGCCCTGGGTCAATGGGCCCTGACCGATCTGGATGAACAGCAGCGTACCACCAGGGTGGCGATGATCGCGGTGATGTTGGCCCTGGCCGCCGCCGTGGGCATGAGGATGGTGGTGGGCAGCTTCGAACTGGCCCTGGAGGGTTACCTTAAACAGAGGATCAGCGCCGACCTCTACGTTCGAACCGGCGGTGATGACCATGCCCTGTGGCAATCCCGCCTCGCGTCTCTGCCCGGCATCGAGACCATTACTCCGTTTCGACACCAGCGCGCCGACATCGGTGGTGAGCCTGGCAGCATCGCCAGTCTGGGCGACAGTGCCAAGCACTACCGTCACCTGCCGATTAAGGTGGCTGCAGAAGATTGGAGCAACAAATTATTCGACGACGGCTGCCTGGTCAACGAGCGCACCCAACTGATGGCCGACCTGACACTGGGGCAACGCATCTCCATTGGGGACACAGGACAGACGGAGTTCAACTGTACCCTGGTGGGCGTCTACTACGATTACGGTAACCTCAAGGCCCAGGCCTTCATCAGCCCTGAACTGATGCAGGAAAAACTCGGCGAAGTGCCCTTGGCAGGCTACAGCCTGGAGGTTTCTGAGGCGACCCGTCAGCAGGTCTACCAGTCACTGCTTGAGTGGCTGTCACCGGCACAGATCATCCAAAGAGAACGGATCCGCAACCTGGCCACCACCATGTTCCATCAAACCTTTGCGGTCACCACCGCCCTGAACATTCTCACCCTGTTGGTGGCCGCCGTTGGGCTGTTTGCCTCACTCTCTTCGGTGGAGCATCACAGGCTCAGCCAACTGGCCACTCTGCTGGCACTGGGGATCACCCGCAAACAACTGCTACTGGCACAGCTGGCACAGTTGGGTGTCATCGCCCTGTTTGCGCTGATCCTGGCACTGCCTCTGGGCATGGCCCTAGGCCATCTGTTGCTGGATCTGGTGAACCGGGTCGCCTTTGGCTGGACCATGCCGGTGTACTACCTGATGGAGGACTGGCCATCGTTACTGGGAAGCCTGTTGCTTGCCCTGCTGCTCTCAGCCCTCTGGCCTCTTTGGCGACTGTCTAAGGCGCCGGTCAGCCAGTTGATGAAGGAGGGAGATTAATGCGTTGGATGCCACTGCTGTTGCTGCTCTGTGCCTGCACTCCCGGCCCTGCACCAAAAAAGACTCAGGGGGTCACCTGGCAGCAAAACGTTGCCGAAGGCGCCGCCAAGGTGACCCAGGGAACCCCCATAGAATTTCCAAAGGATCATGGGGCCCACCCGGAATATGGACTGGAGTGGTGGTATCTCACCGCCAACCTTGAAGATGACCAGGGAGAGCCGGTAGCCCTGCAGTGGACGCTGTTTCGCAGCCGCATCGGCAAGCACAGGGACAACCCCTGGGATGATGGCCAGCTGTGGTTTGCGCACCTGGCCATCGAGGCAGACGGCGAGCACCATGCCTTGGAGCGCTGGGCCAGAGGCGGCAGCGGTCAGGCTGGGGTGATCGCCCACCCCTTCAATGCCTGGATAGACCAATGGCAACTGACCGGCACCCAGCAGGGGTTTCTCCCCCTGACCCTGAGCGCAGACAGCGAACTGGGCGAGCTGTCTCTGACGCTGAGTGACAGCCCCATCATCAAACATGGGATCAACGGATTCAGCCAGAAAACACCGGATCCTGAGCACGCGTCTTTCTACTACAGCCTGCCTCACCTGAAAGCCTCAGGCACCCTGACTCAGGAGGGGAAGACACCCCGTCAGCTCAGTGGATTGGCCTGGATGGACAGAGAGTGGTCCAGTGAGTTAATGGACAAGGAGTATCTGGGGTGGGACTGGCTGTCTCTGCACCTGGATGACGGCCGCGCCCTGATGCTGTTCCGCATGCGCAGCCGGCACAACAACCACTACTTCTCCGGCAGCATCATCGACGCCGAAGGTCTGGTCACCCCGATTCAAAACGGAGAGATTCAGTGGCGCGAGCTGGACAAGGTCACCCTGGATGGGGCCACCTACCCCGTGGCCTGGCAACTGGACATCCCCAACCACGGCCTGTCCGGCAGCATTCAGACCCTGAGCCGGGACCAGCGCAACCAGTTGTCCATCCCCTACTGGGAGGGACCGGTGGCTGCCGAAGGCAACATTCAGGGAGAGGGCTTTATTGAGATGACGGGGTATTGAAAGGGGGAAGAAGGCCCTCCCCCCAGAACCATTACTTCGCTGAGGCGACTATGTCGGCCTTGGTGGAGTCCATAATAGCCATTAGCTCATCGACCTCCTGCTGGGGCACCTGGTGTTTTGCCAGAATCTGATCGAACACCTCAATCATCCTCTGCCACTCCGCCTCCTGAATACTCAGATGTGCATGAGCCTGATACATATCTCGGCCATGGTACTGACAGGGGCCACCGGTCGCCTGACACATCATGGCGGTGACATGATACTTAAGATAAGAAGCAGGGACAGCGGTGCGGGCCGCGTCGATGGCCGGGTTGCTGTTCAGTATCGGGTCGGGCATCAAGGCGTCGATAAAGTCGCTGACCACCACCGAGATGGGGGCCAGACCACCCAGGCGGTCATACAGAGAGGGAGCTTCAGCCCGGGCGGTCACTGAGCTGAGGCTTAACAGCAGAAACGCAGCCATTACTCTGGCCAGGAGTTTAAGTTGGTTCAGTGTCTCGACCATAATGCAGTCCTCTTCAGTAAACACTGCGAACAGGGTCGGCATAAAAGCTTAGCGTGCCAGCCCTATACTGCCACCAAAGGGGACAAAGACATTGTAAGTTGATATGAAGAGCATCGGTTGTGCCTGCTACTACTCGGCGACAGGTCCACCGCCGCAGGTTAACTCTTCGCATAAAGCAGTGCCCCACTACTAGGTAAGCGGATTGCCCGAATCGCCGCTTGCCGATAGACTGAACGTTCCATTCACCAACAAAGGAGCCCCAAGATGAAAAACGGCGAAATCGCTTTTGCCTATTTCTTTGGTAATCCAAACGCTCAAGACCGTTTTATCGCGCTGCGATAACCGAGCTTGAGCGAAATCCAGATAAACCACCAATAGAGCATTTCCCTCTAGCTAGTTCGGTTGTTGTCAGCATTGTGTTTGACGACAGGCACAGAAGTGTCTGCAAATCGAGAACTAGTAATGACCACTCTTTTAACCACTCACTCTCTTACGCTTCGCCCAGACAACCATAGCTTGCTGGATGCGGCCAACATCACCCTAAAGCAGGGCGACCGCATCGGCCTTATTGGCTTTAACGGCTGCGGCAAAAGTTCCCTGTTGTCCGTTTTAGCCACCCACAACCAACCGGCAGCCGGTATCGTCACCCAAGCCAATGGCTGCGTCATTGCCTACGTCGAGCAGCGATTGCCATGCAGGTTCAATGAGATGCCACTGACTGAAGTTCTGCTTGATCAGTTGCCGCAGAGTCAACGTGAAGAACACCTGTGGCTGGCCGAAAGTCACCTGGCCAGTGTTGGGTTCAATGCCTCGCAGTACCAACAGTACGTCAGCAGCCTAAGCGGCGGTGAACACACTCGCCTGATGCTGGCGCGCGCATTGATGCAAGAACCCGATCTCATGCTGTTGGATGAGCCCAGCAATCACCTGGATCTGCCTACCACCCTTTGGCTGGAGCAGTTCTTACAGAACTGGAAAGGCAGCTTCGTGTTGGTTTCCCACGACCGGCGATTACTGGACTCTGTCACCAATTGCAGTTGGATCATGCAGGACAGGCAATTGCACCAGTTCCAGTTGCCCTGCACTGAAGCTCTGAGCGAGTTTAAGCAGCAGGCGGTTGCCGCCGAGAAGACTCGCCTCAGCCAAGAGCGCGAGATCGCGCGGATTGAAGCCAGTGCCACTCAGAAAGCTCAGTGGGGCAAGGTGTACGACAATGAGGACTTTGCCCGCAAGGCAAAGCACATGTTTAGACGCGCCGAGCGCATTAAACAGGAGTTAACCGATAAACCGCAGACAGCGCCCTGGTCCATTGAGCTGCAAACCCAGCCGTTGGCGGCTGACCGACTGATTGAACTGACCGAGTTCAACGTGGTGATACCGACTACGGAAACGCTTTTGTATCAGGTCGACAACCTGAGGGTGAAAAGCGGCGATCGCATCGCCATCGTTGGCGCCAATGGCTGTGGCAAGACCACTTTGCTGCAACAGCTGTGGCGCCAACACCAGTTGGGCATCGACAGCCCAGCGCTGACCATTCACCCCCGCTGCGTCATCGGCTTTTATGACCAAGAGCAACGGCAGCTTGATGATGACGATACCTTGCTGACCGCCATCGGTCGCAATGTCGATTTGCCGAGCGAGCCCCTGAAGATGGCCCTGATCAGGGCAGGTTTTGATTACGGCAGTCACTCGAAGACGGTGGCCAGACTCAGTGGCGGCGAACGCGCTCGCCTGCTGCTGGCTGGCCTAAACCTGGGGCACCATCCACTGTTGCTGCTCGATGAGCCCACCAACCACCTGGACCTGGATGGCAAAGCTCAGCTTGCAACCGTGCTGAGTCACAACCAAGGGGCCATCGTCATGGTCAGCCACGATCGGGACTTTATCGAAAGCTGCTGCAACCGCTTCTGGCTTATCGACGGTCAGGAGCTTATCGAGATAAACGATCCCGAACAGGCCTACCAGCGGCTGCAGTCAGTCTCGCAAAGGGAGAGTTCTGCTAGTACACCATCGCCTGCTGATAGCAGCGAACCAAAACCAGCATTGGATGACGAGGCTTTGCTGCAAAGACTGTGTCAGCTGGAGCAACTGCTGGCTGACGATCTTGCCCGTAAGGCCAAGCATCAGAAGCCGTCAAAACAGCAGCAATGGCAAAGCCAGATCCGCCAGCTGACTGAGCAGCTGGGGCTTGGGTAATCAACACAGACTAGGAGTGTCTTTGTGATAGTGAACCTGGCGACCGCATCGGATAAGGAGGACCTCAAGCCAAAGAGTTCTATCGACAGAGTCAGTGCCTGATGCCACACGCTGTTGGTACACCACTGGGGGCTTAACTTCAATGCTGGGCCCCCGGTCTTAAACTAATGCTGGTATCACTGGCCCTGCGTCACTCTCCAGAGCTACACTTCACCGAAATACTGACACCCTAGCAACCACCACTCGAGCGCCTGATGAACAATCATTCAAGGTGCTAGAATCTCGACGCCACCAATGACCAAGGGCGGTCATGAGTCAAAGCGGTCGTCAACTCGCCGCCCACCTCTTCGGTAAGCAAACTAAGGACGTGCTCCACCCGGGTAGAGCGTTTATCGATGCGGTGGGCATCGCTGGCCAGATAATAGAACGCGTCTTTCCTCAGCAGTTCCCAGGCAACGCGCTTAATGTCCTCGCCGAAGCTGCCGCCCAGGGCGCTGAGAGTGCCCTGCAACCAGGCGCCGGTGCCCTTAAGGGTCATTGCCAAAGTGGGGTGGGCGATAACATCCCGATTGCGCTCGGGGTGGGCCACCACAGGCTGAACACCCTGCCCAATTAGCCATCGCAGCAGTTGCTCTGTGCCAGCAGGCACATGACTGTAGGGCATCTCCAGCAGCAGCACAGGCTTGCCATTGGGCGTTGTCCCCAACTTCGGCAATGCCTTCCAGGCGTTTCCCAGCAGCAGTTCCGGCGCCATGCGCACCTCCGCCCCCAGGGCGATGTTGAGAGGGATACCCCGTTCCCTGAGGGTGCGCTTAAAGTTCTGGTAGTGGGGTGTCAACGACTCCAGGGTATTGGGGTAGTGGCGCAGATGGATGTGCGGCGTCAGCACCGAATGGGTAATGCCCTGCTCCACCGCCAGCTTGGCCAGGGCCAGGGCCTCGTCCATGTCCCGGGCGCCATCATCAACACCGGGCAGCAGATGGCAATGAAGGTCAATCATGACGCGGTGCCCGTTCCGTAGTAGCTCTGATAGCGCTTATAGGTGGCCAGGTCCTTGGGCACCCCGTTGAGCACCACGCCATCCACCCTGGCGTGGGCGGCAAACAGCCTGCCGAGGGACTTGGAGATCAGCTCCCGGCGCGCCTTACCGCATTTCACCACATACACCACGGAATCGACCCGCCGCGAGATCACCAGAGCATCACTGACCACATCTACAGGTGCGGTGTCCACCAGAATCCGGTCATAGTGCCCTTTGAGACGCTCCAGCAGATTGTTGAACCCCTGCGAGGCGATAAGCTCCAGAGGCGTCGACACCCGGGTGCCGGCGACCATCACATCCAACTGGGTATCCGGCACCGTATAGATGCAATCATTGAGCTTATGGGTGCCGCTGAGCAGGTTGGAGAGCCCGGGCTGGTAGTTGGGCAGCTTCAGCATCTCCCCCACCACCGGCTTTCTCAGGTCCGCTTCAATCAGCAAGACCCGCTCCAGCTGAGACAGGGCCAGAGACAAATTGTAGGAGCTGGTGGTTTTCCCCTCCCCGGGGACCGTCGAGGTCACGCAAAGGGTCTTGGCCCCATCTTCCACGTGGGTCAGCAAGTAACCGGTTCGAACCGTTCGCCATGCCTCGGAGAAGCTGTGGGCATCCTTGGAGAAGAAGTGATCCGCCTTCAGTCGCTTACGAGTCTTCTGCTCCGGAATCACCCCCAGAAGTTTGGAAGAAAGCTTGCTCTCCACCTGATCGCCCGCGGTGATGGTGTCAGTCAGGGTGTTGTAGATAAGGGCAAAGGCGCAGGCGAACAGGCCGGACATAAAGGCCGCCATCACCACTATCATCTTCTTCTTCGGCTTGGAGGGGTAGAGAGGCGGCTCCGCCCTATCGGTAAATCTGGCGTGGGCAGCGTCAAAATCGGCCACGGCGCCGGTCTCCTTCATCCGGTTGAGGAAGGTTTCATAGATTCTGCGATTGGACTCCACTTCACGCTGCAACTCGCGGTACTCCACCTCCACCCGGCTCTGTTCCTGATACTGGGTCTTGATGCCACCGAGCTGACGTTCCAACGCCGCGGCGGCCGAGGCCAAGGCTTGAAACTCCTGTTCAATCCCTCGCACCAGTTGCCGCACCTGGGTACGCATGTTGGAACGCACTTCGGTCAGCTGCGCCTTGGCGGCGATCATCTTGTTGTGTTTGGGACCATAGCGACGGGAAAGTTCGGCCACATTGGCGGCGGCGGTCACCTCGGCCTGCTTCACCTGCTCGATAAGGGGATGGCCACTGATCTCAGCCAGCCCCTCCAGGCTGTCGATGTCATTCACCCCTTTCTGGCGCACCAGGTTGAGCAGCGAGCGTGCCTCTTCCCGTTTCTGGCGGGCGATGGCCAGTTGCTCCGTCAGCTCATTGATCTCCTTGGAAGCGGTGCCCACGGCTCCATCCAGCTCCAGTAGTCCCTCTCTTTCCCGGAATGCCTGAAGCTTCTCCTCGGAGTTTCGCAACCCCACCAGCAGCTCATCCAAGCGGGCACTGAGCCACTCAGAAGCCTTGCGGGTTACCGCCAGCTTGGCCTCCAGGTGATTTTCGATGTAGACCTCGCCCATGGTATTGGAGACCAGCGCCGCCAGTTGGGGGCTGTGAGCGAAAAAGCCGATGTCGACCAGCTGGGTCTGGGGCACCGGGGAGACCGACAGACGCTGGGAAAACTCATTGAGCAGCAGCACTTTTCGGGTCGCCAGTTTCTTGGCTTCATCAACCGGGTCCGGGGTGAGATCTATGGGCAACCAGGCGAACCAGCCGCGCACCACCTCCATGGGGTCCTGGTTGGGGGCGGTGGGCACATAACTGAGAATCTTCTCCTGCCAGGCGGGCCGCTCCGGAACGATGAACTCCGGATGGCGCACCAGTTCCAGACGATCCATCACCCGCTCTGCCAGTTGCCGGCTCTTGATGATCTCAAACTGGGTCTGCAGATACTCCTGCCGGGAGGAGTCCAGGCCATACACATCTTCGATGGATACCGCCTTGGCCTGCTCAGACTCAATGAGCAGCCTGGACTTGGCCTTGTACATGGGCTCGACATTCAGCAGCACGGCAACGGCGATGGCGGTGACCAGCATTGAAAACAGGATGATGCGGCCCTTGAAGCGCCACAACACCCTAAAGTACTGAGTCAGGTCAACATCCCGCTCTGCGGCGAAGTTGTCCTTTTCCATCTGAATGGCCATGTTGGACATCGGCTCTCCCTTCAAAAGAAGCTGTCTTTGATGAGAACGGAATCATCGGGATAGACCGAGGTGGACATGGAGACTTTGATGCTCCTCTCGCTGCCTCCCACCACTCGATTGATGGTCATATCCTTGGTGGACGCCCGCTCGGTCAACCCACCGGCCAGGGCCACCGCACGCTCCACGGTCAGGCCAGGCTGATAGGGGTAGCCGCCCGGGGCTTTGACTTCACCGTAGATGTAGAACGGTCGGTACTCCAGAATGCTAACGTGGACACTGGGGTTGATCAGGTAGTCCCCCTTGAGGCCGCCGACGATGCGGCTCTCCAGTTGAGCGACTGTCATCCCCTTGACCTTGATAACGCCTAGGTAGGGGTAGTTGATCACCCCGGACTCCCCCAGGCGGGTCTGCAGGGTCAGGTCATCCTCTCCATACACATGGATGGAGATGGTGTCGCCAGAACTCAGCTGGTAGTCGCCAGCGGCGGCCGCCACCGGCAGGCTGAGCATCAGCGCAAACAGCGCGCTACAGAGACAGGCGCACAGTTGCCAGGAACAGATTCTTGTCATAGTTGAGCCTATCGATGTTGGAGCTCTGATCCGCATAGCGGTATTCGAACTCGGTGGAGATCCAGCGCTTCCATACCAAAGTGGCCCCTAGCGTGGCTTCCCACAGCTCATCATCTCGGTTGATGCCGGTGAAGCTCTCATCCAGATAGCGGATGGACGCCAGAGTCGACAGACGGCTGCGCCATTCATGTTTCCAGCGCACAGCCAGGCTGTTCTCCTCTACGTAGTCACCCAGGGTATCCGGGTCTTTGGCACGGCTGCCCCCTTCCAGGGTAAAGGTGGAGTAGGTTCTGGGCTTCCAGTCCAGGGCGGCACTCCAGGCAAAGCCGTCAAAGTCCTCCCGGCTGCTGGAATCAAAGCTGCGGTCTTCGAAACCCAGTTTGATGGTGCCCGATGTCTTGCTGGTGGCATCCCAGCGCAAACCCGCCAGATACTTCTGATCGAAACTGTCTCTGGAGGCCTCGCCAATGGCGTTGCGGTCGTAGGTCTTGTCCTCACCCACCCATTCCGCCAGCAGTGACGTTCTCTGGCTCAGGCGCCAGTAGACCGTGGCCCGACCCATGACACTGTCGTAATCACGGAACTGGGAGATGGTTTCCAGATTGGTGTAATCCTTGTCGTAGTAACCCAGCTCCAGGTCCATATTGAACTTGGCCGATGGCACACCAAATCCGTAAATCACCCCGACGTCATGAACGTCGAACTCCGCCACTTCGTTGAAGTTCTGGCCAAAGCCTTCGGTGATGCCCAGGCCCCTGGCCTCATGATTGCGGTAATAGGCATAGTTGAAGTCCAGCCTGTGGCGGCGGGTAAACTCATGGTGAACATCAATCTTGAACCTGTGGTCGGTGTAGTCATCTTCACTGCTGTCTTCATAATTGGCGTCGGTGAGCAGGTAGCTGATCTGATAGCTCCTCACATCATTACCCGCATGAATCAGGAACTCAGGGCTCAACTCCCAGAACCAGCTGTCGATGGCACCTGTGTTGGAGTGGGTGGTGTTGTCGTCGTATCCCAGCCCGATTCCGACCTGAGGCATGAAGTTCCAGCCTCCCCCCATCTCCATATCGGCGGGTTGATAGTCGTTCCCCAAAGCGCTGAAGGGCAGAACCGCCGCAACAGCAACCAGCATAGGCCTGAGCGTTGTCATAATCGTTTTCCTTTCCTTAGTAAGCATTAGAGCCGGTAAAACCCTGAAACACGGTCCGTATGACTATCTTGATGTCCAGCCAGACCGACCAATCGCGTATGTAGGCCAGATCGAACTCCAGCCTTTTCTGCATCTTTTCCAGTGTGTCCGTTTCCCCGCGCCAGCCATTGACCTGGGCCCAGCCGGTGATCCCCGGCTTCATGTGATGGCGCAGCATGTAGCCATTGATCAGGGCCCGGTACTGCTCATTATGGGCCACGGCATGAGGCCTGGGGCCCACCACCGACATCTGCCCGCTGAGTACATTGAAGAACTGGGGCAGTTCATCCAGAGAGGTGCGCCGGAGAAAGCCCCCCAACCGCGTAACCCTGGGATCGTTCTTGGTGGCCTGCTTCACCTCGGCGCCATTGTCCATGGTGGTCATGGAGCGAAACTTCCACACCCTGATCTTGCGACCATCCAGGCCATACCTGTGCTGCTTAAACAGCACAGGCCCTGGCGACGTCAGCTTGATGGCGGCGGCGATGAGCACCATCGGCAGGGCCACTATGGCCAGGATCACCGTGGAGAGAATGATGTCCTCCACCCGCTTCACCCAGCTGGCCAGATCGTCCAGGGGCGAGTCATACACGCTCAGGGACTGCACATCCCCCACCTCATACCAGCGGGCATGGAGCAAGTTGTACACGAAGAAATCCGGGATAATGTGCACCGCCGCGGTGCTGTCGCCACACATCATCAGGATCTCGGTGATCCTCTCCTCCGCCCTCATGGGCATGGCGATATAGAGCACGTCCACCGCATTGCTGCGCGCCAGTTTTATCGCCTGATCCACATTGCCTAGCAGTATGGGGGGCCGCTCGCTCTCCTCCTGACCATCGATGCGTTCCGGGTCCCGGTCATCGAAAAAGCCGATCATCCGGATCCCCAGCTGAGGGTTGTCCTCCAGGCTTTTGGCCATGGCCATGCCGGAGCGGGTCAGCCCGATGATGGCCGCGGTCTGGGTATTGAAGCCGCGCCGTCTCAGGGAGAAGATCATCTGGCGGCACAAAATTCGGAACGCGCCAAACACCAGCATCCCTATCACTGCCCAGGCCATCAGAATGGGAAGGTCCATGGACAGCCTGGCGGGCATCAGATAACAGCACCCGAGAACAAATAGCCCCGCCAGCAACCAGGCCGACCAGTTGGTCATCAACAGCTCAATAAGCCGGGTGGACCGCCAAGAGCGATAAAGAGCCAGCGACTCCGCAAAGAAGGAAAATCCAAGGATGGCCAGGATGGAGGTCATCAAAGGATCGCTGAGCTGACGGCCCACGAGCTGCTGAGCCAGAAGCAGGGAGAAAGGCACTATGCCGATATCGACCAGCCGAAAGAGCACGGCGAACCCGTGGAAGCGAGAAAAGCTAAGACTCTTGTGTTGCGGTGATGCTGAATGCATATCCCCGAATTCCGCTTCAAAGTTATCCCGCAGGCTAGACGCCCATCGCTTCAGCTCATCCTTGAGGTACGACTCTTGTTACCCTTTAAAGCGTAGACGAATATTTTCAGTAGAAACCAAGAGATTACAGGTCCATCTCAAGCCTTATATCCGGCGAAGCCGACCCCAGGCCCAACAATTGGGGGCTTCAGGACCTGTCGTTCAGCAGGGCTGAAATCTCTTTTGTCTTGCGCCTCATCAGCTCGGCATTGCCCCGAGACTCCACATTCAGCCTGACCACGGGCTCGGTGTTGGAGCTGCGCAGGTTGAATCGCCACTCCCCCTCCGGCAGCTGGAAGCTCATGCTGATGCCATCGGTTTCATCCAGCTCCTGGGCCCCCTCCCGGTAGAACTGCACCACCCGGTTGATGGACCGGGCCGGAGAGGCCAGCTTAAAGTTGATCTCTCCGGATGAGGGATAGGCGCGGATCTGCTCATCCACCATCTCAGACAGCCCCTGACCGCTGCGGCTCATCAGCTCACACACCAACAACCAGGGGATCATGCCGCTGTCGCAGTAACCAAAATCACGGAAGTAATGATGGGCGCTCATCTCTCCGCCATAGACCGCATCCTCGGCCCGCATCCGCTCCTTGATAAAGGCGTGCCCTGTCTTGGTCTGCACCGGCGTTCCGCCACTTTGCTGGACAACCTGCTGGGTATTCCAGATGAGTCTGGGATCGTGAATGATGCGGGCACCGGGGTGGTGAGACAGGAAGGCCTGGGCCAGGAGGCCAACGATGTAATAACCCTCGATGAAACGTCCCTGCTCATCGAACAGGAAGCAGCGGTCGAAATCGCCGTCCCAGGCGATGCCCATCTGTGCACCATGCTTGAGCACCGCCTCGCTGGTGGCGGCACGGTTTTCCGGCAACAGCGGGTTCGGGATGCCATTGGGGAAGTGGCCATCGGGGTCGTGATGCACCTTGACGAAGGTCACCGGAATCCCTCCCCGCTCAAACACCTCTTCGATGGCGTCCACCACATGACCGGCCGCGCCATTGCCCGCATTCATCACCAGGGTCATGGGCTCAAGGGTGGTGATGTCGATGTAGCTGAGCAGGTGATCGACGTACTCATCCAGGGGGTTGCAGTGCCTCAGGCGCCCCATGCGCGCCGGCTCGACCTCGGGAAAGTCACCGGTTTCCGCCAGTCGCCTCACTTCATTGAGGCCGGTATCACCGGAGATGGGCTTGCTCAGCTCCCGCACCAGCTTCATGCCGTTGTAGTCCATGGGGTTGTGGGACGCGGTCACCTCGATGCCGCCATCGGCCTCCAGGTATCGGGTGGCAAAGTACACCTCTTCGGTGCCCACCATGCCGATGTCCACCACGTCACACCCCTCCTCCATCAGTCCCCTGGCCAGTGCCTGCTTCAGACCGTCGCTGCTCAGACGCATGTCGGCGCCCACCACCACGGTCTGGGCGTTCAGATAGCGGGCAAAGGCCCGGCCGATGCGCCAGGCGATGGTTTCATTGAGCTCCTCGCCCAGCCGGCCGCGGATGTCGTAGGCTTTAAAGCAGGTTAACTTGTCCATAAGTCAGGTCCGTCCGTAGTTGTCCTCAAATCTCACTATGTCGTCTTCGCCCAGGTACGCCCCCGACTGGACCTCAATCAACTCCAGGGGCACCTTGCCCGGATTCTCCAGGGCATGGACCACCCCAACGGGGATGTAGGTCGACTCGTTCTCGGTCACCAGGAAGGTGCGCTCACCGTTGGTCACCTTGGCGGTGCCTCTGACCACCACCCAGTGCTCCGCCCTGTGGTGATGCATCTGCACGCTCAGCTTGGCCCCCGGCTTCACCGTGATGTGCTTCACCTGGTAGCGCTGACCATGATCGATGGAGTCGTAGTTGCCCCAGGGGCGGAACACCTTGCGATGGCAAACCACCTCCTGGCGCTCCCGAGCCTTGAGCTCCTCCACCAGGTGTTTGACCTCCTGGGCCCGGTCACGATGGGCCACCAACACCACATCCTGGGTATCCACCACCACCAGATCCTCGATGCCAACCGCCGCCACCAGGCGATCCTGGCCCTGAATCAGGCAGTTCTCGCAATCGTGGGTCAACACATCCCCTCTCAGGGAGTTGCCCTGCTCATCGTGCGGGCGCACATCCCAGATGGCCGACCAGGCCCCCACATCGTTCCACCCCGCATCCAGTGGCACCATTACTGCGTCCTCGGTGTGCTCCATCACCGCATAATCGATGGAGTCGTCCGGGCAGGCCTCGAAGGGTTCCGACGCCACCCGGATGAAATCCAGATCCTGGCTCAGCTCCTGAGTGGCCTGACGACAGGCGTCGAGAATGGCCGGCCGGTGACGCCCCAGCTCCTTCAGGAAGCGACTGGCCCGAAACAGGAACATGCCGCTGTTCCAGAAGTATTCACCGCTTTTCAGGTAGGCCTCGGCCCGGGCGGTATCCGGCTTTTCCACAAATTCGCTGACGGCGAATCCCTGACCTCGGGCGTCTCCCCGCCGAATGTAGCCATAGCCGGTGTGCGGGGAGTCCGGCACCACGCCGAAGGTCACCAGATTGCCCTCCTCCGCCAGGGGAATGGCCGCCTCCACCGCTTCGGTGAATGCCTCCTGATCCTTGATGACGTGATCCGCCGCCAGCACCAGCAACAAGGGGTCCTCCTGTTGATGGACCAGGGCCGCCAGGGTCAGGGCCGGGGCTGTATTTCGTCCCACAGGCTCCAGCAGTATCCGGCCCAGAAGGTCGATGCCTCTCAGCTGCTCGGCAACGATAAACCTGTGCTCCTCGTTGCAGATCACCGTCGGCGGCGACACTTTTACGTCGGAGAGCCGCAACAAGGTCTCCTGCAACATAGAGTGCTCGCCGGCCAGAGGAAGAAATTGTTTGGGAAACAGAGTCCGGGAAAGGGGCCAGAGTCGGGTCCCGGCGCCACCGGCCAGTACCACGGGAAGAAGAGTCGCCATAGTGCCTGCTCCATTGCTGATTTGTGCGCCAACACATACAGGCGCCGTAGCTCCATGGGCTAAAGGATAGCAGTGGTTCGCCAAGGCGCCCGGCAAGTAGCAGAAAGAGCGCAGGAAATTGAATCTGGGTCTAAGCTGAAAATCAGACGCTTGCACAGGCTGATTAGGACGGGTGGGAATGCAACTGGAGGCAGGGTGAAAACCAAGGTGGTGGTGTCGGCCATAGACCAAGGGTTGTTGAGCGCCTTCAATTTCGGACTCAACCTGGCTCTGATTAAGTTCTGGACTCCGGCTCTGTTTGGCGTCTACTCCATTCTGTTTACCCTGAGTTTTGTGTTTATCAGCTTTCAGAATGCCCTGATCAACACCCCCTACTCGGTCTTGATTCCGGCCAGAGAAAACCCTGATCCACTGCGGCGCACCCTCTCCTGGAGTAACATCCTCTTCCTCATCGCCCTGGCGGTGTTGTGTACCCTGTTGCAGATGGTGCCTGGACTGAGCCAGCCCTACGCCTCCTCCGCCCTGGTCACCCTGTTCTTTGTGATCCGGCTCTTGCGGGAGTACTTCCGCTGTCGCTGGTCCGCCGAGCTGGAGCTGATGCCGGTCCTTTGGGCCGACCTGGCCTTTGTCAGTCTCTTTACCCTGGGCGCAGGCCTGCTCTGGTGGCAACTGGGCTGGGCCAATGTGTCTCTCGATCAGCTGCTGTGGCTACTCTGCATCAGCCAGTTGCTGAGCCTGGGCTACATGCTCGTCAAAGAGGTGCCCCTGCTTCAACCCATGAACTGGCGGCAACTGGCTTCTCACTATGCGCCCGTCTGGCAACAGTCACGCTGGTCACTGGTGGGGGTGACCACCACTGAGATTCAAAACCGCGGTTACATCTTCGTGGTGGGGTTGCTGTTTGGCTCCACCATGGTGGGTTTTATCCAGGCGGGCCGGGTGTTTTTCGGCCCGCTGAACATCATCACCTCCGCCTGGACCCGGGTCGCCAAGCCCACCCTGGCCCGGCTGAATGCGGAAGGCAAGCAGGATGCCTTTCAGAAGCTGGTGCGTCAGGGACTGATTGGTTTTTTGCTGTTCAACCTGCTGTTCAGCCTGGCGCTGTTCCTGTTTTGGCCACTGCTGGAGGCTCACCTGTTCTCTGACGACTACCAGAATGTTGGCTGGGTCACCATGCAATGGGCCATCGTCACCCTGCTGTTCCATCTGCGCGCCACCGGCAGTGCCGCCATTCAGGCCCAGAACCGGTTTAAACCCCTGGCTAAGGCGACGCTCTGGGGCGCCCTGTTTGCGCTCTCTTCATTGGCATTGATCGGGCTGACCGGCGGCGGTGCCTGGGTGGTGGTGTCGGTGAACATCGGTGAGGCGGTGGCCTTTGGCTATGTTCTAAGGCTGCTGCAAAGGCCGGCACAACAGCCCATCGCCCAAGGAGTGACCAATGATAACTAGAGGGCTGATAAGCTGGTTTGTGGGTCGGGACAGCCGGGTCTTCACCCAGAATAACCTCCTGGCGGTGATGATCATCGCCCTGGTGACCGCCCTCTCCTTCGATGTGCTCACCCCCCAACTGACTGCGGCGGTGGAGCTCGAAGACCTTGAGGTGGGGGCACACTCGGCCAGCACGTCGACGGGAAACCGGTTCAATCAGCTGTTCTGGATCGCCCTGATGGGCGTTTCCGTCTACGTCATCGCCCGTCAGCCACAGCGTTTCCAACGGATGCTCTATTCTCAGTGGCCCCTGGTTGTCATCGCCGCTCTGGCGATGTTCAGCGTGCTCTGGGCCCTGGCTCCCGGCATCGCCTTTCGCCGCACTGTGCTGCTGATCTTCGTGATGACCACCATTTTTGTCGGTGTCAGCTATCTCAGGAGTCCCTATCTGCTGCCCCTGGTTGTCTATCGCATGGGCACTCTGGCCCTGGGCCTGAACCTGGTGGCCGTCGGCCTAGGCAGCTTCGACATCGAGGGCTACTTCTACGGCATTCACGGCCATAAAAACGTCATGGGGGCAGTCGCACTCAAGGCGCTGTTTATTGGCATCGCCGTGCGTTTTTTCAATAAGGAGAGCATCAGCCGCTTCTACAACAACCTCTACCTGCTGCTCTGGTTTGGTTTACTGCTGCTGTCTGTCTCCAAGACCTCCATTGGCCTGTTTTTCCTGGTTCCGGGCATGGTGTTCGGCGCTCAGTCCCTGGCCCGCACCTTCAAGCTCAACCTGGGACTGCTGATGTTGGTGATCAGCACCCTGAGTGTGCTCACCGTGTTCGTGCTCCTGGCCTGGAACGACTGGCACATCAAGCAGTTCCTGGCACTGTTCATGTCCGACACCGGGTTCACCGGGCGGGACTATATCTGGGCATTCCTGCTGGAGCAGATCGATAAACGCTGGTTGCTGGGGCACGGCTATGGCTCATTCTGGGGCATAGGGCTGAGCTCACCCAACATCGTCCACGGCCGAGGGTTCCTGACCCTGCTCAACCAGGGACACAACGGCTACCTGGACCTGATGGCCAAGCTGGGCGTCGTAGGTTTGTCGGTCTATCTATTGGTAATCGTTCAGTTTGCTCGCCAGTCCGGTGCCATAAAAGATCAGCACCCGGGACTCTTCATCCTCAGCTGGATCCTACTACTATTAACCCTGCTGCATAACATTACCGAAAGCAGCCTTCTCAGGGGAAGCCACTCCCTTTGGGTGATACAGCTTCTAATGCTGGCTCTTGTAGCCCGGCTCTATATGGACAAGGAGAGAACCCGATGACAGAGACCATCAGTGTCTGCTTGTGCACCTACAAACGCCCCCAGTTGATGGAGACGTTAAGCAGCCTCCAGGAGCAGAAACTGCCGCCGGGTGTGGCCATGGAGATCTCTGTCGCCGATAACGATGCCGACGGGTCCGGCAAGGCGGTGGTGGATGCATTTCGTCGCAGCACCACCTTCCGGGTCCATTATGAGATTCAGCCGGAGAAGAACATCTGTTGTGCCAGAAATACCACGGTGAAAAACGCCAAAGGCGATTGGCTGGCTTTCATCGATGACGATGAGATTGCCGAGCCCAACTGGCTGGCCTCCCTGCTCCAATGCGCACGGGACCACAACGCCGACGTGGTGCTGGGGGCGGTGCACATCGATTACCCCCCTCAAACCCCCAAATGGATTCTCGAGGGCGACTTCTTCAGAAAATACACCCCGCCTACGGGGACCGAAATGAGCGTCGGCTCCACCTGCAACGCCCTGGTCAGCCGCAAGGTGCTGCCGCACCCGGAAACCCCTTTCGATCCCCGCTTTGGCATCACCGGTGGCGGCGACACCGAGTTCTTTAACCGCATGCACCGAAGGGGGGCCCGCATTGTCAGTTGCCGGGAAGCCCTGGTGTCGGAAACCGTCGAAGAGAAC
This sequence comes from Ferrimonas sp. YFM, assembly GCF_030296015.1. Lineage (NCBI taxonomy): Bacteria > Pseudomonadati > Pseudomonadota > Gammaproteobacteria > Alteromonadales > Ferrimonadaceae > Ferrimonas > Ferrimonas sp. YFM. The sequence continues at coordinate 1,824,083 of NZ_AP027368.1, read as the reverse complement.
CGGCTCAATAAGGACTACCTGATGAGGAAGGCGACCCGCATCGGTGAAACCTACGCGGTGATCTTCTTCTCCGCCCTGCCCCTGCCCGCCCGCGTCTGGCACTGCAGCCGGGCCGCGGCGCAGGCCGGTGTTGCAGGCGCCCTGGCCCTGGCCTGCGGCCCCTTGAGCAGCAAACGCAGTTTTCGTTACCTGATGAAGATGCGCGCCAACTGGGGCAAGGTGCGATTCTTCTTTAACACCCCTCCGGTCCAGATCTACAAGTAGGAGCCAGGATGCGCATACTCCACGTCGTCCGCCAGTTCGCCCCCGCCATTGGCGGCCTGGAGAACTTCGTCAAATGTCTGGTCACCGAACAGCGCCGCCAGGGGCTGGACGCCCGGGTGCTGACGTTAGACCGGGTGTTTCATCAACAGGATGAACCCCTGCCGGACCAGGAACTGGTGGAGGGGATTCCGGTCATCCGCATCCCCTACCGGGGCAGTTACAAGTACCCCTTTGCCCCCTCTGTGTTGAAACATCTGCCAAGCTTCGACCTGATTCACGTGCACGGCGTCGATTTCTTTGCCGATTATCTGGCTCTGACTCGCCGGCGCCACAAGAAACCGATGTTTCTCTCCACGCACGGCGGCTTCTTCCACACCAACTACGCCCGGGCCTTTAAGCAAGCGTACTTTCATACGGTCACCAAGCGTACCCTGACCGCCTACAGCCGGGTGTTTGCCTGCAGCATCAACGATGCCGAGCTGTTTCAGCCTCTGACCCAGGACCGACTGGAACTGGTGGAAAACGGTGTGGAGATTGGCAAATTTGCCGACCTGGGCAGCCATGATCTGCGCCCCCAGCTGTTGTGCCTGGGACGCTTTTCCGACAACAAGCGCATCGACAAACTGCTGTTTGCCATGGAGCAGATGCGCAAACTCCAGCCCCAGGCCAGGCTGCGAATTGTCGGACGAGACTGGGACAACAACCTTGAGCGCCTCAGTCAGTTGATCACCCAGCTGTCTCTGGAGCACAACGTGACCATAGAAACGGATCTTACCGATGAACAGATCCGCCGACACGTCTGCGATTCCAGCTTTATCGTCAGCGCCTCGGAGTATGAGGGATTCGGCCTCACCCTGGTGGAGGGTATGTCTGCGGGCCTCATTCCCCTGGCCTCCCCCATTCCCAGCTTTCGCCGCATCATAGACAGAGCCCAGGTGGGACGGGTGGTGGACTTTGACGATCCCGGCGAAGCGGCGATGGCTATCCACCGCTATATGGAGGAGTGCCGGGAGGACTACACCAGCCGGCGCACCCAGGCGATTCAGGCTGCGGAGCGCTACGCCTGGCCTGGCGTCACCCGCCAGTTTATTCGTGCCTACCGAGAGGAGCTCGAATCACCCAGAGTCATTCAGGGGGTGCAGATGGATGCCCGCTGCGGCGAAGAGGTGATTCAGTTGCTGGATAACGCCGTCGAACACCACGCCCCGCTGAAGATGGCCTACGCCAATGCCCACACCATCAACCTGGCACGGCGGGATCCCGAGTATCAATCCCTGTTGAACCGTTTTCTGGTGGTCAACGATGGCGTGGGCGTGGAGATCGCCAGTCGCTGGAAGTATGGTCGCGGCTTCAATGAGAACCTCAACGGCACCGACTTCACCCCCAGGTACCTGGCCCAGAGTCGCCATCAACTGAAGGTCTTCCTCCTCGGTGCCGATGAGGCCAGTGTGTCGCGCTGTTTCTCCATCTGGCGTGACCGCTATCCCCAGCACCACTGGGTGGGCTATCACCATGGCTTTGCACCTGAAGAGGCCCAGCCCGGGATTTGTGACACCATAAGGCGCAGTGAGGCCGACCTGGTGATCGTGGCCATGGGCAACCCCAGGCAGGAGCGCTGGATAGAACAATACCTCCCCCAGACGGGCGCGTCCCTGGCCATCGGCGTGGGGGCTCTGTTCGACTTTACCGCCGGCAAGGTCCACCGGGCGCCGAACTGGATCCGTACCCTCAGAGCCGAATGGGTCTACCGTTTACTGCAGGAGCCCGGACGCATGTGGCGCCGCTATCTGCTGGGCAACCTGAGCTTCCTGTTTAACGCCTGGGGGGATCAGTCATGACTGGCACACCCGCCCCCCAAGGGGGTGATCGACGCAAGAGAGTGCTTCATCTGGCGGTGGAGTACCCCTCCCTGAACCGGGACACCAACACACCGGCGGTCAGGCACTTCATTCGCGCCAACCCACAGGTGGACTATCGGGTCTTCGCCCTGAGACGCACCGCCAACCCCTTCGCCGTCAACGCCCTTGAAGGAGACGACCAGGGAGACCCACATGTCACCTCAATGAAGTACTGGGGGTTGCCCTACGGCCTGTTGCTGTTCTTCAGCATGACCCTGCTTGCCTGGCGCATCCGCCGCATCTTGCGCCAGGAGGGGCTCAGCTACGACCTGGTCCATGCCCACAAATTTGCCTTCGAAGGGATCGCGGGCTGGTGGCTGGCGCGCTGGCTAAACATCCCCCTGGCGCTGTCGGTAAGGGGAGAAGCAGAGGCCAAGATACTGAAGTATAAGCCTCACTATGACCTGTTTTTCAAACGCCAGCTGAAAGACGCCTCGCGAATCTACTATGTGTCCGCCTGGTTCAAACCCCTGCTCAACGCCAGGTTTGACCTTCCACCGGAGAAGCAAAAACTCCTGCCCAACTTCGTCGCCGAGCGCCACTGGAACACCACCCCGGATTTTCAGGCCAACAGGCTGGCCTCCATCATGGATCTCAACGTGCTCAAGAAGAAGGGGCTGGCCCGCCTGGTTAGAGTGGTGGCCCGACTGGCACCCCGTTATCCCGACCTGGTACTGGAGATCATCGGAGGCGGGACCGAACAAGCCTTCAACGAGGCCAAGCAGATGATCGAAGCCGCTGGCATGGAAGACAGGGTGATCCTCAAGGGGGAGATGGACAACATCAGTCTGCTGTCTGCCCTGCCTCAGTATGGCGGCATGGTGCTGCCCAGCGTCGATGAAACTTTTGGTATGGTGTACGTCGAAGCCCTGCTCAGTGGCGTTCCCATACTGCACTCCGAAGAGACCGGCATAGATGGCTTTCTTGACGATGTGCCCGCCCGGGTGGTCGCCGACCCCTACAGCGATGACTCGGTGGCCGATGCGATGGAGCAGCTGCTGCTAAACCAGCGGGATTACCGTGACTGGCTGCTGGCCCATCAGGAGTTGTTGGCCGAGAAGTTCAGCAGGAAGCAGCACATTGATGGCTACAATCGCGACTTTCAGCTGCTGCCATTGACCAAACTGCCAACCTGACCCAAGTTGCCCAGAGAGCACCACTTGCCCGGGCTCACTATCAGGCTCGCTCGTCCTCCTTGATGCCGGACGATAGCACCCCAGACGCTTCCCTGCCTGCAGGTTTAAGAGGCGCCATCGCCTGTCGGAACCCCCACACATCCTTGGCCGCCCTGGCGACAACATAGAGCAGAATGACCAGGGTGTGCCACTGGGACAACTGCGCCCAGGTCACCGCACCGGCAGCCCAGCAGATCGCCAGCACCAAAAACAGCATCAACCCATTGAACAGGTGCAGCGGCATCCCTTTACGTTCACCGCCAAACCGGTAGGTGACATAGGGAATCCACTTGGACAGGCCGTGGGTAAAGCAGAAGAGTGCCCCAACCAGGGAGGAGCTGAACACGACGAAATACCCCGCCGTCCTGGCCAGTTGCAGCAACAGCATCGGCACCGAACGCCCCCTCTCCCTGATCCGGTTGAACCAATAGAAGGTGGCTCTGACCCCCAAAAGCAACACCATGAAGCTGGCCCAGACGGCGAGCGCAGCTTCCATACCTTGCAGACCCGACACCTGAGGTACCCAGCTTAACTCTTTCGCCAGCCAGGCAGCGGGAAGTGCCAGAATCATGGCACTCATCCAGGCAAACCAGGGGCGAAAGGCACTGCCCAGCCTCAGAAACGCCTCACTGACCTTGGGCTTGGCCTCATACAGCAAACCCAATCTGTCGTTTTCCGCATAGCCAATCTCGTAGGCACTGAAATAGGAGAGCAGAAACAGGAACAGACTGGCACAGGCGAGCAGCGGCTCAGGACTGGATAAACCAAACACCAACACCATGGTCAGGTAGTCATGACCGATGACCGCCCGGGTAAAGTAACTTTCGGTGGGGCGCTTCACCTTCTTGGTGTAAACAAAAGGCAGCATGGGGTCGATACCCGCCCTCACCGGCCTGCTATCGGGCCAGCGACACAGAAGGCCCCTGGTGCTGGCTTCGAGAAGATCCCTGTCCAGCATGCTGTCAGTGACACTCCAGGCCCCCTCAAACGCCTCCTCACCCAGAGACTGTCTGACCCACTGCGCCTTGCCCTGTTGACGAAAATAGACGGCGTTGTGCAGGGTTGAACTCACCAGCAAGGGCCAGGGAACCTTCGCGGCATCCAGCAGGGGTTTGAGTATAAAGTCAAAGCCATAACTCACCAGATAGATGGGCCCCTTGTGGCGCTGCAGCGGCGCCATCAGTTTGTGATTGAGATATTCGGGCCCCAACTGCCTGACTCGGCTGGCCCACATTTTTCTGGACCAGGGAAACAACATGAGCAACGCCTTGACCCGATACAGATCCCGGTAGTGACGGTGCTCGGCGCCGCTGAACCAGCGCCAGGGTTGCAGCAAATCCATCAATTGCAGAAACAGAGCCACCAACAAAGAGGGCTGCACCGAGGCAATGAACTGCTCGGTAGAGTTACTGAGCCACAGGGTATCGTCGACATCAATAAAAAGCGGCGTCCCTTCCGGACAGGCCCTCAAACTGTCGACAAGCTCGTCAGGCGGCACCAGAAAGGGAACCGTTTCGCTCTTTTGCTCACCATCGTTGACTAGCACCTTTGTCTCGCCCACGAAGTCAACTCCCTGTTTCTTTTAACAGCTCTAAGTTTAGGCAGGGTGTGCGGGTCCCTCCACCTTGCGGAGAAAATCGCTCGTCCGGCACGGCCTTCGTTCACAGAGGGCTCACATTTGGGACTCACTCCACACACAAGCGCCACCTAAAATAAATTTTCCCTACTGACAAAGAACCTTTTGCGCATAGTAAATAACAAAATTTTTACCACTCATGGAAGTGTCTGTTTTAAGGTCATATAAACATCACTTTGCGCCATTTTTAACCCAATAATCCAAACATTAGGTTGTTTTCCGATCATCGATTAGGCATTCTACCTTCGCCTTCGGGCATACGCGCCGTTTGCAACCCATAAGGAATGTTACATCCATGTTGCGCCCGGCAGTTGTAACCACGACAGCAGACAAAGGCAAACTCAGCGAAAGCTGAGGACGCAATATCTCCGGTCTAAAGACTTCGGTCCATGATAGCGGGATTACCTCATGTCGATGGTGTACTGTGGACACACAACTCCTTATAAAAATGGAGGTTGTGTCTTGTAGTCGCAGTCCCTCACTGACGTCGCCATTTTGTCTGCCCAGCTAAATTGAGGCTTGTCATTATGGCTCGGCAGTTTTTTTGGGGGAGACCACTTGGACAAGGTGGTGCGCTATCGCATGCCCTTGTTTTTGTTTTCTTTCTATCTATTTTTTTTCCTACGACCGTAAACGCTTCCAACGCCGTTCATTTTAATGGCAATGACGCGTATTCCCAGATTGATGCCTGGCAACCCAGCGGCCCCTACAAGGTTGTCGCCTGGCTGGCCGAACTACACCCAACGTCCAGTAACAGGACGATTCTTCTGAGTTCCTCCTCAACCACCGATTTCCTGTCATTTACCCACAGCAGCGTGCAGGGTAAGTGGGGCAGCGACTATCCAGGCGTTTGGAACAAGCTGGACTTTGCCACTTCTCGCTACCTGGAGATCCAGGTGGACTACGGCAAGCTGACCGCGTCTGACGGCAGCACCACCAGAAGCGTGCGCAATAAGAGCATCCAGCCTGACGCCGTCGCGTTTGACTGGCTTTATCGCCGCGGTTACAGCGATTTTTCCCAAGGTGCGATTCAGGGCCTGGCCCTGATCGATCTTGGCAATGCTGCCAACTCCCGAGCCTACGCCTTTCAACAAGGCAAAGGCCTGGTCGAGGTAGGCGGCAGCGCGTCTTTTGATCCTCTGGTGAACATTGGCACAAGCGACTGGCGCACCGGCCCTCACACCATCAGCAATCCCGCCCCTGACCATTTTGACGATGGCCAATGGAATGCCGCATTTGGCAACGGCGGTGTTGACCCCGTGGAGCCAACCGATCCCGTTGAGCCCACTGATCCCGTGGAGCCAACCGATCCCGTTGAGCCCACTGATCCCGTGGAGCCGACCGATCCTGTTGAGCCCACCGACCCTGTAGAGCCCGCTCCTTCCGGCGAGTCTGCCGCTGCCCGCTTTAACGGTGACAACGCCTACGGTGAGATCGCCACCTGGCAGCCCACCGGTAAGTTCCGTGTCATCGCCTACCTGAGCGAACTGGACCCCGTTGCCGACCAGCGCACCGTCCTGATCAGTGACTCCAAGTCCAAGGAGTTCATCGGCCTGAACCACGGCAGTGTTCAGGGGCAGTGGAACGGCCAGTATCCCGGTATCTGGAACAAATTCAGCTTCAACGCCACCAAGTACCTGGATCTGACCGTCGATTTCGGCAAACTGACCGCCACCGACGGCCAGGTGACACACAGCATCAGCAACAGCGCCATCGATCCCACCAGCGTCAGCTACAACTGGCTGATGCGTCGTGGCAGCAAAGACTTCTCCCTGGCTGGCGTTCAGGCGATCATCCTGATGGACCTGGTCAACCCGCAAAACTCCCGTGCCTATGGCTTTGAGAATGGCCAGGGTCTGGCAGAGGTTGGCGGCAGCAGTGGGGTAAACACCCTCGCCGGCGTACAGACCGGTGACTACTCCGTGGGTACTCACCAGGTAACCAACCCCGACACCAGTGTGTTCAGCGACGCCGAGTGGCAAGCCGTATTCGGTGGTTCTGACACCACTGATCCGGTAGAACCTACGGATCCCGTTGAGCCGACCGACCCGGTTGAACCCACTGATCCGGTTGAACCGACTGATCCGGTTGAGCCCACCGACCCCGTTGAGCCCACGCCTCCTGCAACCACAGGTCAGGCGGTACGCTTCGACGGCGTCAACAACTTCGGTGAGATCGCTTCCTGGCAGCCCAAGGGTAAATTCCGGGTTGTGGCCTGGCTGACCGAGCTGGACAGCGACAGCGGCGCCCGCACCTACCTGCTGAGCAACTCCGGCACTTCAGAGTTCATCGGCTTCACCCACAAAGATGTGCAGGTGAAGTACGGCAGTGACTTCCCCGGAATCTGGGGCAAGTTTGACTTCGCCGGTCAGCGCTACATCGATGTGACCATCGACTACGGTAAGCTGACCGCCAGCGACGGTGTCACCACCGCCTCTGCCAGCAGCACGGCTTTTGATCCAACCGCGGTCTCCTTCGACTGGCTCTACCGCCGCAACGGCACCTACTCCAAGGGTGCTCTGCAGGCCATCAGCCTGATCGATTACGCCGATCCCGCCAATTCTCGCACCTACGCCTTCGATGCCGAGCAAGGCATGGTGGAGCTGGGCGGCAACAACGGTACTGTGCACAACACCAGCAGCTCTGATTACTTCCAGGGCAACCTGACTGTATCCAATCCTGAGCCCACTCACTTTGACCAGACTCAGTGGGATGCGCTCTACCCTGCCGGTGACAGCAACGAGCTTACGGAACCGACTGAGCCAACGGATCCTACCGATCCGACTGACCCAACCGAACCAACGGACCCGACCGAGCCGACGGATCCAACCGAGCCGACGGATCCCACCGAACCGACGGATCCCACCGATCCTCCGGTGACCAACCCAGATGCTGACCTGCTGTTGCCTGCCGACGCCAAGGCAGTGCAGTTCAACGGCAACGGTGCCTACCTGGACCTGCAAACCTGGCAGCCTGGCGGTGAGTACCGAGTGGTTGGCTGGCTGGATCAGCTGGACAGCAACGCCGCGGCTCTGACCTATCTGGTGAGTGGCAATGGCAACTACCTGGCCTTCAGCCACGACAGTGTGGAAGCCAAGTTTGGCAGCTCCACCGTGCGCATCGAGGGTCAGTTCGCCTTCGACCAGACCCGTTACGTGGAGATCAACGTCAAGTCCGGACGTTTGACCGCCTCCGACGGCCAAACCACGGTCTCCACCAACAACGGTGCGGTGTCCACCAACGCCACTTACGATGCCGCTTTCCGTAACGGCAGCAACTACAGCACCGGTGCCCTGCAGGCTCTGGCTCTGATTGACTACAGCAACGACGACAACGTTCGCGGCTACACCTTCAACGCCAGTCAGGGCGTGATCGAAACCAAGAGCAACAGCACCGACGCCAGCTATCTGTCCGGTGTCGGCTCCGGCGACTTCCTGACCATCAGCCAGAACGTGGTTGCTCCCCGTCCTCTGCTGGCCACACAGGCAGAGTGGGACGCTCAGTTCAACAAGGTGTATGGCAATGGCCGTCCCCTGCTGAACACCACCAATGGTAACGATCAGAAGAAGTTTGCCTGGGAAGGCCACTACTGGCTGCGTTCCTACCTGACCATGGCCAAGACCTTCAACGACGACAAGTACCTGGACTACGCCGTTGAACTGATTGACCACATGTTCAACTACACCGACGAGAAGCGCGTTGCCCGTGGCGAGCTGAACCTGGGTAGCCAGCCCTACGACCTGGCTCCCAAGTACTTCCTCAACAACCCTGGCAAACCTGCTCCAGGATGGCGTCGCCCCTACAACGGCTGGCGTATTGAGGTACTGAGTGATGGCCAGATCCTGAATGCCATCACCCGGGTTGCGGACTACATCAAGTCTGAGAACAAGACCCAGTACACCGCCAAGGCGGACCAGTACCTGGCGGAAGCGGCGCGGATCATCCGCAGCCACGACTCCTCCTACAGCACCACCAAAAACAGTGCGATTCAGGGGTCCTACTTCTACGTTAACTACAAAAACAGTGACTATGGCGACTCTGGGCTGTTCTCCAACCCCATGCCCTACAACCACGACATGACCATGGGCATCGCCATGATCTACGTGAACAAGTGGCTGGATGGCGGCGAGCCAGTGATGGAGCAGCGGGTCCGGGAGATCCACGGCTTCTTCAAAGACCATATGCGCTACAACAGTGATGGCACCTGCACCTGGGATTACGCCTTCAACAGCAGCGGTGACAACAAGCTGGAAGACGTAAACCACGCCCACCTGGACGTAGGCTTCATGGTGACCGCCTACAACGAAGGCTATGCCTCCGATGACAGCGACCTGAAGTGTCTGACCAAGACCCTGACCGACAAGGTGTTCATGGCGCCTGGCATGCTGCATTACGACGTCGCCGGCGGCGGCATCAGCAAGCGTTGGGACCAGATCGCCACCGGTTACGACTGGTCTGAGCTGGCCCCTTGGGACGCCCGTGTTACCGAGATCAACAAGCACGTGCTGCGTCAGTATGGTCAGGTCACCTGGTACCGCCCCTACCTGGCCTGGGCCCAGATGCTGCACTGGCAGAACAAGTAATCCCCCACACGCAAAGGCGGCCTTCGGGTCGCCTTTTTTTAATGTCATTTTCCCAACCATTCCCTTCCCTGGCTTCTGCAGCTAAGCTATGGCCATGTTTGACTTTTTCTCCAACTGGCGGCGGCAGAGACTGCTGGCTCGATTCGACCCTGAGCGCCGGGCCCGCTGGCAGCAGAACCTGGATGCCCTGGCCATTCTCCATGGTCTCACCGCAGGCGAGCAGACCCGCCTGATGGAGCTGGGCTGGTGCTTTCTTCACGACAAACGCTTTACCCCGGTGATGGGGGCCAAGCTCACCGATGATCACTGCATCGACATCGCCCTGATGGCCGCCCTGCCCGTGCTCAATCTGGGGCTGGAGGCCTATGGAGTGTTCCATGAGCTGCTGATCTATCCTGAGGAGTTTGTCAGCGATCGCCACTACCTGGACGACAACGGCGTCGAACATCAGAGCGTGGAGGAGCTGTCGGGCGAGGCGTGGGAACAGGGGCCGGTGATCCTGTCCCTGTCAGAGCTGGGCTACAGCAGGCAGTGGAGCGGGTTTAACCTGGTGATCCACGAACTGGCCCACAAGCTGGATATGGCCAACGGTGGCATCGCCGACGGCCTGCCAGCTCTGCCTACGGCCCTGCAAAAGCGGTGGCTAAAAGCATTCCGCGCAGCCTTTGTTAATCACTGCCGTCAGGTTGAAATTGCCGAGTCTCTGCCCGAGGGTTCGGCCCAGGCGAACCTGGCCTGGGACCGACTGTGGATAGACCCCTATGGCGCCGAGAACGAAGCGGAGTTCTTTGCGGTCTGTGTGGAGGCGTTCTTCACCGACCCCATCGCCCTGAACCTGGCCTACCCGCCGCTCTTCCAACTGCTCAGCGAGTTCCTGGGGCAACACCCCATAGAGCGGGCGCCCCAATGGCAGCCCCTGCCCCATCTCTGCCAGAACTGATTTACGACCAAACTCCAGGCCACTCAACCCAGTGTGAAGCCGGTCACCCTTCTTCCCGCGCTACGGAAAACCACTATATTGCCCCTCACGGCGTTTAATTAGTCTGCTAGTCAAAGGTCAACTCCGACCCGGTCAACGAGTTACAAACGAGTTAGGAGCCATCGATGGCAGCACATAACAAGACACGCCGCTACGCACTACCCGCCGCAACCCTGGTTGCCCTGGCCTTTTCAGGCTGCGCCAGCCAGGCGCCCCAGGGCAAATACGTAGACGGCACCCACGAGGTTTCCGGTAAGGGAAAGAAGAGCAACATCACCCTGCAGGTGCAGGTTGAACAGGGCAAGATTCAGCAGATCACCACCCAGTCCCACAAGGAAACCGAGTCCCTCTACCTCAACGCCGAGCGCCTGTTCCCCAAGATTGTCAGCAACAATGGCCACGAAGGCATCGATGCCGTCTCCGGCTCCACCTTCTCCTCCAACGGCATCCTGCAGGCGATCAACAGCCTGCCGCGCACCGACGGGTCAGCGCCTGAATACCAACCCGTGGGCTCCACCGAGGACAAGGGCGAGGACTTTAAACTGAAGTGGTCCATTCAGCCCAAGCTGGGCCTGCTCAAGGGCGACTACTACTACGAGGAAGCCCGCTTCCGTCAGGGGCACATGGGCAGCATGATCATCGTGCTGGACAGCGCCAACACCAGCGACGTCATCCTGGCGGAGTTCAACGAGAGTGGCCGTCCCAACTACTACACCCGCATCTACCAGGACGTACCCAAGCGGATGTCCGAGTACAACTTCTCCATGGGCAAGAAGAAGGGCACCGCCTGGGTGCAATCCGCCCTGACCATGGAAAAACTGATGGTGGAGAAGGACAAACTGACCTTCGAGCCCAACCCGGATTACGATCCCAAGCTGGCCAACAAGCTGAAGCAGCCCAACCGTCTCAAGTACCAGGGACTGGATATCGTGGCCGGCGCCTCTAACTCCATCCAGCAGTCGATGGTTCCCCTGACCGCCAAGATCCATGACCGCATCCAGGGCGAAGGCACCCAGCTGAAGATGTACCAGAACGCCGAGCGCCTGATCGACGCCAAGGGCCGCTGGACCGGCGTTACCTCACTGCTGCGCTTCGTGGTGGACACCAACAGCAAAGAGATTGTCAACGTGTACTACGACGAGATCTTCGCCGATTCCAAGCAGGAGATCCGCGACGCTTCGCTGAAGAAGCACTACCGCCAGTCCAAGTACGACTCGGTGTACTACGTCGAGCCCGCCCGCATCGGCTTCAACGTCATGTTTGATGCCCTGAATGAGCATGTGAAAAACGGTGGCTCCATCTTCGACATCAACGACCTGCCCGCCACTGGCGACACCGGCAGCTACGCCCAGACCGGCTTCACCAAGCGTTCCGCTTCCTGGGACACTTACCTGAAGCAGGCCGACCTTCTCTACAAGGAGATGCGTGCTGACCAGGTGGTGCGCACCCACAACTAACCCCATAGCCGAAGCCCTGCACGGGCTTCGGCTGCTCTTTCTCCAGAGAGGCTCACCATGTACTCCCCTATCGACCGCCTCGCCCAGCTGTTTATCTTTGCCCACCTGCTGCTGGCTCCCTTCGTCTGGGCCGACGCATCGGATGCCGACCCCAGCAATGGCTTTTGCCAGCAACATGGGCTGATCCAGTCTGAACCGAACCGCAGCGTGCTCTACACCCTGGACTACTTCGGCACCTCCATCAGCATCGAGATCCTGGATGATGGCGGCGAAGATGCGAAAACCGCCCTGTGCCAGTCGCTCAAACTCATCGAGCACTACCACCAACTGGCTTCGGACTACGACACCTATCCGGGCCTGGTGAACATCAAATCCATCAACCTGGATCCCACTGCCACCCATAGGATCGACCCCGAGCTGTTCGAGCTGATTCAGACCGGAGTGGAGTGGCACCGCCTCTCCGAAGGCTACTTCAACATCGCCATCGGCCCCGTGGTGCAGTTGTGGCGACAGCACCGCTTTCGCTGCACGACCGGTGCCAGCAACGAGAGGGAGTGCAGCCTGCCCACCGATGCCGAACTGCGCGCCGCCGCCGAACACACCCGCATCGCCAACATCCAGCTGGACCCCGCTGACCACAGCGTCACCATGACCGAGGGGATGAGCCTGGATCTCGGCGGAATCGCCAAAGGCTGGATGGTGGAAAAGGTGCTGGACCACCTCAAAGCACAGGGGATGCGCGCTGTGGTGATCAACGCCGGCGGCAACATCCGTCACTACGGCCGTCACCCAGAGGGTCGACCCTTCGTCACCGCCATCGAGGACCCGGTGTGCCGCAAACACGACTTCCAACTTCCCGGCTGTGACCAGGTGGAAAGGCGCTACACCGAGGTGGTAACCGGCGAAAACCTTACCGTGGTCACCAGCGGCAACTACCTCAAATACTTTGAAGTGGGTGGCAAGGAGTACCACCACATCATCGACCCCACCACCCTCTATCCCAAACAGGGCGGCGTGGCCACCTCTGTGGTGCTCTCAAACAACCACATCTATGCCGATGTGCTCTCCACCACCCTGTTCCTGATGCCGCTGGACCGGGCAAAGGCCCTGGCCGAAAAGCTCAATTACCTGGAGGGCGTCTGGCTCCTGGATGAAGATGGCAGGCGAGTCTACAGCTCGGGGTTTGAGCGCTTCAATCATCACTAGCCGACGGCGGCTTAGTTGATCGTCCCCTCTCCACCTCCCCAGTGTTCGCCACTGGGGAGTTTTTTACTTCAAGCGCTTTGCCAAAGAGGACTTAGGTCACCAAAACATGCAGGTCGAATGCCCGCTTTGGCGCCAGTAGCGGTCATTGGACTCTACCATGCGCGACGTTGCCGCCTTTTTGCAGAACAGAGCCACCTTTCGTGCTGAAGTGTAAGCATCTAAGGGCGTTGAGCTTGCGGTAATCTACTGATATATTGGAAAAATTCTCTCGTTGGTTTACTTCTGCTGTGTGTAGATATGCGGCAAGGGTGTCCAGAGTGAAAGGCGGCGACTTGCCGCATAAAAGCAGCTGCTATCTGAAAGGAACACCATGAAGCTAAAGGTTCAGCATTTAGATGACAAAGGAAATTTTACAGATCTAGAATTTGATTTGTCGTATCTTCAGTTTACGAAGCACTTAGCTTTTGCAGGTATGGGAGTTAATCGGTCCCTATACAATTTGTTTAGGTTCTCCGGGTTTATGCTTGAGTTCGTTCAATACTGGAGGTATGGCGCTGACTATTTTTCGGTGCCAGATGTCATTTTTCATGACCCGACTGAACTTGGTCAGATATCCAATAGAATTGGAAAAGGGCTTGCAGATTTTCTAGCAAAAAAAATCTATGGTGCGAAATACACTCATAATTATGAGGATGCTATGGTTCAACATGGTCATCCTATAAAGGGTAAGAGACCAGATCTATACTGTGACACGAGGACAAAACAATTTGCCGTTGAAGCAAAGGGCTATAAGGTTTCATCGGTGTCAGCTAACAAGATGCTTGACCATAAATCGCAGTCAAGACAAGGACCAATACCAGTCCATTTTTCGGTGGCTAGCGTTGCTTACAACTTATATGAGTCCCCAACTGTTAAGTTTCACGATCCGGTAGGTGATGACATTGAATACTCTGAAGATATCAATCGAAAATTAATAGCGATTTACTATCGCTCAATTCTAGACTCTGTAGAGCAGTTAGGTTTGCAACCTTCCAATCAGGTTGAAGACTTTCCGCAAAGCTTTGTAGCCTATCGCATTCCCTTTCTATTTCCGACGGGCTCGTTGTACCTATTGCTTCATAAGTCGATAGTCGAAGGTATATGGGAGGAGATAAATGACCTTCGCTCAGGCTACGATGCAGATGATTTTTTAACATATATCGACGTAGATGGAGTTGGCTTGTGTATCAGATAACAAACGCGTCAATTAGGACGCTCGCAAGCTCGCGCCCAATACGCGGGCGTTACACCTCAAGCCCCTGAATGACAGCTATTTGGTGTGGATTCAATCGGTGAGCGCAACACCCTATCGTAGAGCTAGGAGTGACAGGAGCCATTGAGTAGTCGATGAACAGCAAGCTCAACTTTAATGAGATGTGGCTCCAGTTATGGTCATCCGGAGTTTTAAGTGCTCTACTACCCTTAAGAGCCACCCGTCGGTAACTTACTTGTGTTTGTGTTGAGAAAGAGCGTTGGCAGCCTTAAGCTATCCACTCATCGGAAGCCTTGGTAATCGATTTACAATTTTCGGATTTGTCATCGCCGACGTACTTAGTCGGCTTGGGAGCAACATGAAAGTTCGAGTACATTGCAATCAATGTCTCAGAGATGCCTTAACTCAAAGCAATGGACAACCAGTAGTTATGGCGGAAGAGACAGTGCTCATACGCGATAACGGAATCCATCCCGTAACTTGCAGCCAAGGCCATGAGAGCGCAGTAGTGGTTAGCTCTGCGAAATTTGAGGTTCTTTTCGACATCGCTATGTATGCCATTCGAGATGGATACCCGCGCGAGGCAGTTTCCTCGTTTGCCTCCTCACTAGAGCGATTCTACGAGTTTTTTATTAGATTCACACATTATTGCCAGGGCCTCGAAGCATCGCACTTTGAAGCCGTTTGGAAATCAATGGCGAACCAGTCTGAGCGACAGCTTGGGGCCTATATCAACGGATATTTTACGAAGTACGGCGAGCCACCGGCATTACTTAATAACCAGAAGGCCTCTTTTCGGAATAAGGTTATCCATAAAGGCTACATCCCTACCGTAAAAGAAGCGCTGGCCTTCGGTGAAAATGTTCATTCTATAATCATGGAGGTTGTTGGTCGTATCGAAGAGACAGAAGACAAGGAACTGGGCCAGTTCTACAGATCGACACTCCCAAGAGCAGATGGTTACAACAGGCAGACAATAGGCAGTACCAAAGGGATAGCGCTAAACAGCAAAGAAAAAACCCGAGAGATGGAAAGGGCAACTCGGGTGAGAGACTTCAGCAAAGTCCTAGCGGATTTCAAGATACCAGCCTGAATCGACCATAGGAGTTAGGGCGGATCGGATTTAGTCGCGAACGACCGCTTCGTGGCGCTCGTAGCCCGTCACCTGGTGATGGTACTGTCCGTTGGTTGAGGCGTTCAGCGAACGCTCAGTCCGGCGCCAGTACCGGTCGTTGGCTCCATACCCAAAACGTCAGTAACTACGAATGCGCACTTTTACCGGTAAAAATTCTCACTTTTACCTACAGCCACCTGGTATCAATATGATTAAGGAAGAAAAATTCCTAGCTAACTGTGTTTATGTAGACCCCACTTTGTATTCATGCGCACTTTCCACACTAATTGCCAGTTGAAAATATCGGCAACTCTTTGCTAACCTATTGTTTGTATGTGAGAAAATAGAGTAGGGTAAATCAATTGCTAAGGGGTGGATTTCGGGCTTAGTTCGAATTCGCACTAATACACTGTAAGGCAAAATAGGATAACGAAAAGTAGTATGAAAATTTTTTATTCATGGCAAAGTGATACAGAAGCAAAGTTCAATCGTCATTTTCAGCTTGATTGTCTTAAGGCTGCTGTTAAACAAATTAACCGTGAACTTGAATTAAACGAACCACTTCGAGAAGATCATGATACTAAGGGAGTTACTGGTTCTCCAGATATAGCGTCTACGATTCTTAGCAAAATTGAAAATTGCGAAGTGTTTCTGGCAGACATTACTTTCGTTTGTCATTCTGAGCGTAAAAGAGCCCTTTCAAATCCCAACGTATTAATTGAATTAGGTTATGCCATGCATGCACTTGGTAGCGTTAGAGTTATTAATATTATGAATACTGCTTTCGGTCAGCCTGAGGGCAATATCCCATTTGATTTGGCGCATAAGCGTTGGCCTATCACATATAACCTAAACTCTGACAATATATCCGAAAAATCTCAAGTTAAACGGGATCTTGTTGCAGCGCTTGTTCAGGCTATTAAGCCTTTTGCAAAACAACGCAAGATCACAAAGCCAAGTTTTGGAAGTAATGTTGAAAAGATAAAGCATCAAGAAGAGTTCAGAAAGAAACTGGGTGATTACATACAAAACATAAATAATGAAGGGTTGCGACGTAGGGTGATTATTCGAGATGTTGATCGTATCGAATCTTATCCCGAAGTGGGCGAAGATGAGGGGACTTCACCTTGGTTTAAAGTAGAGCTAGCCCAACTGTACCACAAAGGGGTTCAAGTCTTTTTAAGAGCCGGTGCAATTTCTCTTTGTGAGGATGGGACTTATAGATTCCGTGACCACTCAAAAGGTGAAAAGGGTGACGAGAGGGTTTTCCTTATAGGAGAAATACCATTCTCTAACATAGTCACAATTAATTTCGATGGCGACGAATATGACTATTTTCCACATGTTTTTTGTCATTTTTCAGAACCAAGTGGTGAGCCATACGAACGTTTGATTATTTGTCAGGAAATTGAAATGGGCAATGGACATAAGTATTACTCAGAGATTTCAACGCTTGAAAGCATGCAAAAAAACAGTGAAAAGTACGGTGTTAAATATTTTGCCTAACAGATTGCTTAAGAGTGACTGCTAACCTTTGGCATTTTTAGTTCGATTGGTTTTAGTGTTTACGGTGGCTTTGCTGGGGTTTCGTGGTGTTAGCCGCACCTTAGCAAGGCGTTACCTCTCAACTCTGAATGACCCCTTTGTGGCGGCAGGAGTCCCTGAGGCCAAGTCCGCTAAGCGTGCCTGCAGCGCTGTGCTCGTTTCGGCGCCAGTACCGGTCAGTGAATTCTACCACACAAGGTTTTGCCGCCTTTTTTGCCGATCAGATCCGCCTTTTGTGCTGATGAACAACCACCTAAGGGCGTTGAGCATGACCGAATCTACTGATACATTTCTAAAGTGCTCTCACCAATTCACGGCTATGGCTTTCAGATATGCGGCAAGAGTGTTCCGAGTGAAAGGCGGCGATTTGCCGCATAAAAATAGCTGTTAAATTACTAGGATAGTATATGCGTAAATTTATAAATCTAAGCAAAGATAGGCAAAAGGAGCTTACCTCCAAATTTCCTGAATTATTTAAAATTTACTGCATCGAAGATTCATCTCACTATAAAAAAGTGGCAATATCGGTTTTTGATCACTGGCTCACTCGTGAAGAGTTTCAAAATGACTCTCCTTCAAAAGAAGAGCATTTGCGGAGAAATAAATCTTTACACAATTTCGCGAAAATCATGGCCTCAAAGACGGAAGTGCTTAACTTTAAATTCAAAGGCAAGTGGGAAAGGTGCTACCCGTGTTTTAGGAAGTTTAATTCTCAAGAAGCTATGTTCGATTACTTGCAGCCAGCAGGGGATAATGATTCATCAGAGAAATTCTGCAAAGTGGTTATACCTGAATTTAATGCTGTCTATTTTGAGAGTTGGGATTACACGAATGTTTTTTACATTCAAGACGATAGCATCATAGCTGAAATCAAAAAGTGGGCTAGTGAATCAGGAGTATATTGCTTAGAATATTAGTAACTTAATAAAGCCCTTAAAGGGCGGACCGAAGTTGACCCGTTTCCGGGGGGAGACTAATGACCGGAATGTGGCGTTAGAAGTCGCTGAATCAGTTTTATCCCTCAACGGCGACGCCACACCTCCCAGAGCTCTTTTCCCTGAAAAACCGGGACTGAAGAGTGCATCTTGGTGTTTTCCACCTGCTCAAACCATTGGCCCAAAAGACTGTTCAGTTCCTCGTTGCGAAGGCAAAACGGAGGGCCTCCAGGCTGATCGCCGTGGATAAAGAAGCCAAGCAGCAAACCGCCTGGACGAAGCAGGTCTGCGACACGCTCAGCATATTGCCGCCAAAGGCTACGGGGTAAAGAGGCAAGAAATGCTCTTTCATAGATGATGTCGAACACAGGATCAGGGTATTCATGCAAAAAGAAATCGCCGTAGACAACAGCGCTGCTCAACTCGCCCAATACGCTTTGGGCGCGCTCTACAGCGGCTTCACTGTAATCGATGGCAGTGACACTGAATCCTGAATCAATAAAGCTGCGAACCTCATAGGCTGCGCCACATCCCGGGATAAGAACCCGCCCTCTCTGCTGAGTACTTTGTAAGAATTGCTCCAAAGCCAATGGCGTCGATGCCGCGTCCCAGGGCGTGCGCCTGTTTCGAAATCGCACATCCCAAAACTTCGGTGACGCCGGGTTATCCTCTTGGGCCATAGCCTGGTCAGTGCCACTCTCTTTTCCTGTCATAGAGATGCCCTGCAACCCCTTAGTTCTTTGGAAAATTGGCCAAACAGCAATTGCCGGCAGGATTCTTGGTCGTGCAGGAACAGCGCTTCTGCTTCGTTTCCTCTAACACAAAGTCCCGAACCTGAGGGTTGTTCTCAGCCTCTTCTCTGGTCACGCCATAGCAGTAGCAAATCAGGGCATCTCCTGATGGATCTTTAACGCCCACTTTCGTGCGAACCGCTGATGCTTCAATGAATGAATCATCCTGGCCGAAATACACCACATCGCAGGCAGGATCAGAGCAGAAGTAGTAGCCCTGCTCCTTAGCCTGCCACTCCCATGGCGCCTTGATATGGTGCTTAATGGTAGTTGCTGATACCTGACCGTATGCTTGTCCGTTCTTTGGACAAACATGCTTTTTCGGATAAGAAATTTCCTGGCGCGGTGACGAACAGCAGCCTGACATAACCTCTCCCTCAACGTGGTTGAGTATCAGATTTCATCATACAAGCGATGACCATCCATGAGTAGGTTGGAGTACAGGTAATGAATTCGTTCACCTGGCCAACTGATGATGGGCTAGTGGCATTGGCAAATAATAAAAGGCCCCGTCGCAGGAGTCGGCGAGGACCTTCAGAGTTGAAACTATAGGGAGTTAGAAGTCGTAACGCAGGCCGACGCTGGTGATGGTGTCGTCGAACTCGCTGTATTCATCTACGCTGAACTGACCCAGTTCGGTGTGCAGTCTCAGCTGCTTGGTGAAGCGGTACTCCGCTCCCACGGCCCACTGGCTGACGGTGGGTACCACGTCGGCCTGGCCGCCCAGCTTGCCGTAGACACGGCCGGCGATCTTACCGGTACCGGAGTCATCCTCACCGTACTGGGCTTTCAGTTTCCAGCCCCCCATCTGATAGGTGGTGCTGACGATGTAGCCGAAACCCTCGCGGTCACCGTAACCGGCGGCATTGGGGTTCACCAGTTCGGACTGCTGCATGATGGTGCCGAAAGTCCAGTCGTTCATCTTGTAGTGAGCCACAACACGGGTCGCTTCGATGTCTTCGATGCCGTCGCTGTAGGCCGCGGCCAGGTAGAGGTTACCGTGCTTGAACTTCTTGTCGCCGTAGGTCAGCGCCAGCTGGTAGTTACCGTTGTCTTTACGGGGATCGTCGTCGCTGTAGTAGTCATCTTCCAGCAGGTAGCTCAGGCCAAACTGCAGACCGCTGAACTTGGCGGTGCGGTACTCCAGGGAGTCGCCGTGACGCTTGTCACCGGCAAACAGACGGTCGTGCTTCAGGCTGTAGTTGTCAAAAGCGTCGGCAAAGCCCTTGGACATCTTGAATACCGGGTCGATGCGGCCGAACGCCAGGGAGCCGAAGGTGCTGTGCTTCAAACCGGCGTAAGTAGGACGGGAAGAAACGGTCTTGCCATCCTGGTCATCACCATTGACGCCCAGCTCTATCCGATAGAAGAACGCCAGTGCATCGTTGACGGGCACTTCGCCACGAATCCCCACACGGGTGAAGTTGTTCTCCAGGATGGTGCCGGACTTGCCATCATGGGTGGCGGAACCGGAATCACTGTTGGTCACAGAGTAGTCGATACGACCGTAAAACTGCATCTCGCTCGCCTGAACGCCAACGCTGGCCAGACCGGCCAGCATACCTAGTACAACGGGTGTTAGTTTCATCACTCTTCCTCAGCGGGCCGCCAGGCCCGGGCTTGGGTCATTTAATTATCTGTTTGCAATTTGACTGTAAAAAAACGGCTTCCTGGCGTCCCTACCTGGAGCGGCCACCCTCCCGGAGTTCGAATCTGGAAGCGGCGCCCTGGGCCTGTTAACAGTTCAACAAAGGCCTCCCGGAGTCGATATAGTGGTTTTCCGTATGTCGCCCGTTTAGGTGAGCCAACTCACACTCCCCTCCCTTGGCTGCAACTACACTGTGCCTGTCGAAATACTGCAGCGAGATACCGTGATTAGCCGATTGATAACCCTTGTTTGTTTTGCCCTGTTACTGACTGCGCCCCAGGTCCTGGCCCGAGAGCAGGTGCGCCTGGCGGTACTGGCATTCGACGCCCCCGATAAGGTGCGTCAAAGATGGCAGCCCACGGTGGACTACCTCAATGCCCATCTGGAGGAGCACAAACTGGTGTTGCTGGCCCTGCGTCCCCACCAGGTGGACCGGCTGGTACAGCATCAGTCCTTCGACTTCTTTATCGGTAACGCGGTCAAATCGTTGCAGCTCAAGCAGCGCCATGGCTCCAGTCAGTTGCTGAGCTTGAAACCCCTTGGCGGGCGCGACCCTGCGTTTGCGGTGGGTTCGGCCATCGTCACCCGCAAGAGTCAGCAAATAGGCAGCCTACAGGCCCTGCGATCCAAACAACTGGTGTCGGTGAGCCAACAGGCGTTTGGCGGCTTTATCGCCTTCTGGCGGGAGCTGGACCAACAGGGTCTGGCACCACTGAGCGACTTCCCCTACCTCAAGTTCGTCGGTTTTCCCCAGTCCAAGCTGTTGCATCAGGTACTCAGCGGCAGTGCCGATGCGGCCATCGTGCCCACCTGCCTGCTGGAACATATGGAAAACAGCGGCCAGTTGCCCAGGGGAGAACTCACGGTCGCGCTGGCCCGGGATACCGACGGTCCCTGCGCCAGCAGCACTCAGCTCTACCCCTACTCCTCTCTGTCCAAGATGGGGCACACCAGCAATCGCCTGGCGGCCCAGGTCACCCGGCTGTTACTGGATCTCTACCCCACCAACCCAGCCGCCATTGCCGGCCGCTACGAGGGATGGACGGTGCCGGTGGACGACAGCCATGTCTATGCCCTGCTTAAAGAGATTCGCCTGTGGCCATTCGACGCCGACTGGCGAGAGTTCTGGCCCCAGGTCACCCCTTACCTGCTGGGGTTGGCGGCGCTGCTGATGCTCGGCTATGTTCACCACCTGCGGGTGCGGGCCATGGTGACCCGCAGAACGGCGCAGCTTCGACAGGAGATGGCCGACCACCGCCAAACCCAGGAGGAGCTTGAGCAACAACAGCGCGGGTTCTATAAGGCTCAAAGGGTGCTGCTGACCGGCGAGATGGCCTCCGGCATCGCCCACGAACTGAACCAGCCCCTGGCCAGCATCCGTTACCTCACCCAGGGCTGCCAATACCGGCTGGACTCGGATCCTCTGGATAAGAGCGCCCTTAACCAGGGGCTGGAGCGCATCGCCGATCAGACCGATCGCGCCCGGGAGATCATCCGCAAACTGCGGGAGTTCTGCGCCCGTTCCAGCCGCCAGGAACCGGTTGATCTATCCATTCTGGTGAACGAAACCCTGGCGCTGATGGCGCCGGACTGCCGCCATAACCGCTGCCAGATTGAGCTCAGGGAGCCCGTTTCAGCCGGAGTAATTACCGGCGACCCCACCCTGCTGCAGCAGGTGCTGGTCAACCTGATGCGTAACGGCATGGAGGCGATGCTGAGCCTGCCACAGGAGCAGCGGCAGCTTGAGATCGCCCTCACCCACTCAGGCGATGAACTGTGTCTGTCGGTGCGTGACCGCGGGCCCGGACTCAGCGACGACAAGCTGGCCCGGCTGTTCCTGCCCTTTGAAAGCGACAAGCCGGAAGGCCTGGGGCTGGGCATGACCATCTGCAAACGCATCGTCGAGGAACACCATGGTCGCATCGAAGCCCAGCGACAACAGCCCGGCCTGGCCCTTATCTGCCATTTCCCCCTTAGGAGTACACCATGAGCGCCATCTTTCTGGTTGATGATGACAGGGACGTCAGAGAATCCCTGCAATGGATGCTGGAGGCCAAAGGGATGCAGGCCGAGGGCTTCGACTGCGCCGACGCCTTTCTCAACGCCATGGATCCGGACCAGGTGGGCGTGGCCATCCTGGACATTGAGATGCCGGGCCTGGATGGCCTGGCCCTGCAGCAGGAGCTTAACCGCCGTGGCAGCCTGCTGTCGGTGATCATTCTCACCGGTCACGCCAACGTGCCTCGGGCCGTCGCCGCCCTCAAGGCCGGCGCACTGGATTTTCTGGAAAAGCCGGTTGAGGGAGAGCGACTGCTGCCGCTGATCGAGCGCGGCCTCAAAGCTTCCCGGGAGCGTCAGCAGGAGGACAGCCTAGCCGGTGACTGGGAGACCAGGGTGGCCCAGCTGACCGAGCGGGAAAACCAGCTGATGCAACTGGTGGTGGAGGGCAAAACCAACAAGGAGATCTGCGACAAGCTGTTTATCGCCCAGCGCACCGTAGAGATCCACCGCGCCAACCTGCTGAAGAAGATGGGTGTTAAAAATGCCGCCGAACTGGCGTTTCTGGTGGGACGAAACCGCAAATAGGGTCCAGGCTCTTTGGGCCTATCCCATCGCCTAGGCTGATTGAGGGCCGACAAACCAGGTGCGACGGCCCTCCACCTCTCCTTTCTGGGCAAAACGATACACTCCCGCAGCAAACAGAATGTGAATGACGATATTGGCAATCAAGGTGACCATCACTGCCACACCGCCATTAGCCAGGGAAAGGGGAGAAAGCAGCATAGAGTTTTCCTATAACAATCAACTAAACAGACGAATTTACCATGTTATGGATAAATCCTCTTTCTTCACATCTGCCATACACTCATGACTGAGTTGCGCGGTGCACCGATCTCTTGTGGCTAGCCCGGGTTGTTTCATAAACCCGGCGAACCGCAAACCCGGGTCATAAAGTGACGGGACATACCACAGCGGCTGCAGATCTCAATTAAGACAAACAGATTTTGTTCTGTCGACAAAAATAACTTTGTTTGTTTTTTAGACTTGAGCAGCCACAATAACGGCGAAATGACTCCAAGTTGAGATACTCATGAAACCGCTACCGAAGGAGTGGCTTGACCCTCCAAGCCAGAAACGCCAAAACCGAAAGAGGGACGACGAAGAACACTTGCCACGTTTTCATAAACAGAAAGAGCAAAGACGAATGAAACGCCACAAAATTGGCGACGTTTCGAGTGAATGGGACTAGTCATAAAGGTGGCTGCGCCCTGCAAGGCCACTTTGACCCAAAGCCGTTCTTACGACTCAGCGTATCGCCGTCAAAATCACCCGGCCTCAGCCTGACTTTGACGGGTGCTAAACAGCAATCCCCAACAGCCCCCTTACCGGCTCAATGCCTCGGGAGCTGGATAGCCTGCCTCCCTGCTCATCGTTCCCATTAAAATCATGCGGTTAACATGCAACAAATGTTCAGGCGGTCACTCATCAAATGAGACACTGTTGATGGCAGAGATCATGTTCTTCTGCTTGTACTTAAGCAGGTTGTTAGACTGACACCCGGTTGCATCCTCTCGCCCCAAAGGACAGGGGGACAGATCTTCAAACACCGAGTGGTGAATGCAAAGCTTGTTATTGACCCGCTTTAACTTTTGCTCCTTCTTCAACTCACCCAGCATAAGGTCCAGCTTAATCACACTCACGTGAAGGGCGTTGGCGATCTCCTCTCGCGTCAGTTTGATGTCCACCTCCATCCAGGCGGAATTAAACTGGTTGCCAAATGTTGTTAACGCATCAAATAGAAACTTAACCAACTTCTCTTTTGGTGATGCCGTCAACAGAAACACTGCTAATGCCGTCTGTCTTTCCGTGTGATACACGGCATCCATCATAAATTGAGAGAAAAGATTTACATCAGTTTTCATCAGGTTTTTTATAACGGCCTTATTGATGATCAATACATCACTGTCACGGGCAGATTCAATACCTTTACAACAAGTGCAGCTATTTTCCAGGATGAGATGATAATCAGTGAGTCGGCCAGAGGGGATAATGGTTGAAAACTTTGGCTTGGTGTAGTTATTAGTTCGTTTTTTATAAAACACCAGACCGTTCTTCACATAGATAAAATTATTCAGAAGAGTTTGCTTAGAGACACCGGAGCCCTTTGACAGCGTTCGAAGTTCTCCATTGTCTAATATAAACCTCTCCAGTTCCTCACTAACACAGCGAGGAAAAAACAAGCTGGTGCTTCGCTTCATCGTGTTATCTAGTGACAGGGCCTGGACCATCTTAACCACCAATTTTTTAGATTATTCAAAGTCTTGCATGGGCATGGCTTAACAGCCAGGCCAGGTTTCAATGGTTGACCATTGCCCACAACTCAAATTCACGCTAACACGCCAACCGGCCATGAAACAAAAAGTTTTTGAGCTAATTTCTTCACTTTTGAGCTGCCACACATTAAGGCCACACCTGGCTTTGCGAGCCATAATGTCCTGCGCGCATAGAGATTCAGACTAATATGCGCCAGCGATGTGGCCGGGCAGTCTTTACTGATAAACGGTCTCAATATCGTTAAAGAGATTCACATTTATGTTGGCCGGATCACGTTTTGTTCATTGCTCTTTTATATCCATATAAAGGTTTTCAACATCTGACTTTGTTTCAATGAACCTAACCAGAACGCTTAGTGAAAAGGCTACCTGGGGGAGCTGTCACTTAACCGAGGAAGATTGCCCTAAAGGCAACTGAGTCAGGGTTTGAGTTGGCCCGGAACATTGGGTCCTATTGAAACCATTTACCCGCGGAAATTGAGAGCACTTTTACGAAAGAAGGACCTGTTGAGTCCATATCGGGAGCAATAATTCGTATGCATGGCTGGCCAAAAATATTGATTTATCTCAGCTTGGCGGGTGTAACCTTAGGGCCTGTGTCCGCACAGGCTGCACCTTGGCAAGACCTGAGCTCTGCCCAACTGGAAGAGTTGCTTGTTAAGAAATTCGAACAGGGGCAATACTCCAAGAAGGGGGCAGATACCTGCCTGACATGTCACCGCAAGAGTGATCAGGTCATGGCGATCTTCTCCAGTGCCCATGGTGACACCTTCTCACCCGGCTCTCCCATGGCCGAGCTACAATGCGAGACCTGCCACGGCCCACTGGGAAAACACAACCGGGGCGGCAAAGAACCGATGATCACCTTCGGTTCGGACAGCCAGCTCAGTGCACAGAGCCAGAACAGTGTCTGTCTGGGTTGTCACAGCGACTCTCAGTCCCATGACTGGCATGGCAGCACCCACCAGATGGAGGAGTTAAGCTGCACCTCCTGTCACTCCGTTCACCAGGCGGACAACCACCTATCCACGGTTTCTGACATCAACGCCCAATGCAGCAGTTGCCACGCTCAGCAATCCGCCGACAAACACAAGCGTTCGAGCCATCCCCTGGCCTGGGGCCAGATGAGTTGCATCAGCTGTCATAACCCTCACGGAGGCAGCAGTGAATTTGCCCTCAATGAGCTTTCGGTCAATGACAACTGCTACAGCTGTCATGCCGAAAAACGGGGCCCAGTGCTATGGGAGCATGCACCGGTTACCGAGGATTGCAGCATCTGCCATGACCCTCACGGCAGCGTCAATAAAGCCCTGCTGAAGCAGGATGCCCCTCAGCTCTGTCAGCAGTGTCACCTGGATGATGGCCACGCCAGCAAGGTGGTCCGTCAGCCCGGAGCCGACGCCTTTGGCGCAGGCCGCAGCTGTTTGAACTGCCACAGCCAGATTCACGGCTCCAACCACCCCGCCGGCAGCAACTTCAGCCGCTAACCAGGAGACAGTCATGAGATTTAAGTTAAACCTGATCACCCTAACACTGATGTCGATGGGTGGCTCAGTGCTCGCGGCGGACTTTTCGGTGCAGGGTGCCAACACCCAGCAGGTGGCGTTCGAGAACTACCAGTGCAAACGCTGTGCACAGCACACAGGTCTTCAAGGTGAGGCCGGCGTCGGCATCGGCTGGACAGACGCCGACGACATCCATGCAGGCAACCGCTTTGGCAGAGATGACGAAGGTGCTCTGGCGAGTGTAAACGCCGACCTGGCCTACCGCGGTGACAACGCCCTGCTTACCCAGGCCCGGGCCTCAGATCTGGGGCTCGACAATGGCTCAGCCTCCGTCAGGCTCTCCCATGGGGATGATTACGCTGCCACGGGCCGTTACCGGCGGATGACTCAGTATGAGTCCGAAGCTCAAAGCAACCTCTGGTTCAGTGATGATCAGTTGCTTCCCTCGGATCAAACCCGGGAGCTGAAACTGTACCGTCAGCGCCAGCAACTGGGCCTGGGGCTTGAAGCCAATCTGGCCAAGAGTCTGTCTGCCTTTGCGGACTACCAGTATGAGGAGAAGCAGGGGCAGCAATCAGCCAGCCTGCTGACCAATGGCGTGACCAACTTTGCCCTGCCAGTGGACAGTGATACCCAGAGCATTGATGCAGGGTTGAGGCTCTCCGGAGAACACTGGTTCAGTGAACTGAGCTACCACGGCAGCTTTTACCGCAATCAGATCGATCACCTGTCTCTGCCCGCGTTCCCCGATGTGTACGCGGCCACGCCGGACAATGATGCCCATCAGGTTCAACTCAAAGGGCAATATCGCCTGAATCAAACCGCCATTCGCGGCCACATCGCTGCCGGACGGATGATTCAGGATGATCAGTTGGCAACCAGCATTGGCAACACACTGCTCAACTGGGATGGCGAAGTGGACACCCTCAATGCTCAACTGGGGTTCACCAGCGTACTGACCCCGAAATGGCGGCTGACCGGTCAGTGGGATTATCAGGATCGCGACAACAGGGGAACATCGGCAAACTGGACCCAGCTTGAGGTCAACGAGGTCTCCGGCGCACTGCGCCAGAACCGTCCTCTGGACATCAACAAGCAGACCGCGAAGCTTAGCACCAGTTACCGAATCAATGCCAGTTACCGGCTGAGCGGCGGCGTTGAGTTCCGCACCACGGATCGTAATTTCTCCGAAAGAGAAACCACCGACGAAAGCAAGGTGTGGGCAAAGCTCAAAGCCAGGCTGGTGCCTTCACTGACGCTCGAGCTGCTGAGCCGCTATGAAGAACGCGACGGTTCTGCTTATCAGAGCGGCCGCTGGACCTCACCGGACACCAATCCACTGCTGCGCAAATACCACCTCGCAGACCGGGAGCGCCTGTATGGCCAGCTGACTCTGGCTCATCAGCCGACGGACTGGCTGCTGCTGAATCTCAGCGGTCACTTTGCCAATGATGATTACAGCGACACCGTTCTGGGGTTAACCGGCTCCGACGACTATGGGTTTGAAGCCAGGGCGTCTGTCTCCCTCTCTCCACAACTGCATCTCTATGGCAGCGGCTCTCAGCAGTGGATCGACTCGGATCTGGCTGGGGCGAGCAGCGCCGGCAGCCCCTTGTGGAACACCGAAATCCAGGATGAATTCATCACCCTGGCCGCCGGTATGGGGTATGGCGGACTGATGGATGGGCGACTCTCCTTCGGCATCGACTACCGCTTCAGCAACTCGGACAGCGACACCCGTGTTGATGGCAGTGGTTACGGTGATGACTACGCCTTCAGTCACAGCGTGGATTGTTACACCGACTACCAGGTCAACAACCGCCTGGCCCTGTCTCTCAAATACAGCTACGAGCGCTACTTCGATACCGACAACACCGCCGTTGAGCCTGAAGCCATCAATGGCGTCGTGACTCTTGGCACTTTGGAACATAACTATAACGCACACCTGCTGATGCTCAGCGCCAGCTATAAACTGCCTTAGAAAACAGAGGTTATGATTATGGAACGTAGGAATTTCTTGAAAATAAGTGCAGCGGCTGGTGCCGCAGCGACAATCACTGGATGTCAGAGCAGTGCGGACGATATTGAATCTCGCCCAGATGACAACACGCCGGCCCCCAGTGCTGAGCAGGTCAACTGGTCGGCCTGTCTGGTGAACTGCGGCTCAAACTGCCCGATTCAGGTATTCAGTAAAGATGGGGTGATCACCCGCATCGAGACCGACAACAAAACCACGGATCAATATGGGGTGAACCACCACGCCCGCGCCTGCCCCCGAGGCCGCGCTCTGCGCCAGCGCACCTACGCCACCGACCGTCTGCGTTCACCCATGAAGCGCGTCGGAAAGCGCGGCGAAGGGAAATTTGTCCGCATCTCCTGGGAGCAGGCCTACAGCGAGATTGCCGCCAAGCTGCAAGACATTCAGCAAACCCATGGCGCCGAGTCCATCTACATGCACTACGGCACCGGGGCCTACTACGGCTTCTCCTCCAACGTCGCCACCTGGGGTCGACTGCTGAACCTCAACGGCGGCTTCCTGGACCATCACTGGGACTACTCCTGGGCCGGGGTGTACGCCGCCTGTATGGCCACCTACGGCTATCAGTGGGACAGCATCGGTGGCTCCTCTCTGAGCGAAATTGAAAACTCCGATCTGTTTGTTGGCTTTGGCTTTAACCCCAACGAAATCCGCATGAGCGGCAGTGGTGAGGGCTACGACTTTGTTAAGGCCCTGGAAGCCAACAAAAAGGACATCAAGGTCTGGATGGTTGAACCCAGATACACCGACTCCATGCGCGGCAATGAAGACCACTGGCTGCCCATTCGTCCAGGCACCGACGCGGCGCTGGTGGAGGCGGTAATTCATCAGATGATCAGCTCGGGTTGGGTGGATGCCAACGCCAAGGCGTTTCTGGACAAGTACGCGGTAGGCTACGATCGCGCCTCTCTGGAAGCAACGAAAACCCAGGTCGCCGCCGACAGCGACCCCTACATCGCTTCCCACGCCCAGCACGTGGATCCGGACCAAAACTACCACGACTACATCATGGGAGTAGGCGCCTATGCCAGCCAGGGCGCCAGAACCCCCGCCTGGGCGGCCGCCATTTGTGGCATTCCAGAAGCGCGCATCGTCGCCCTGGCCAACGCCATCATGTCGGCCAAAGCGCCCTACATCAGCGCAGGGGCCGGTGTCAACCGCCATGCCAATGGAGATCAGGCCACCCGGGCCATCTACACCCTGGCGATCATGACCGGCAAAATTGGCCAGCCCGGCGTCAACAGCGGCGCCATGCCCACCAGCTTCAGCTTCGCCATCTCCGGCATGCCTACCGGCACCAACCCGGTAGACATTACCATTCCTGTGTACACCTGGTCTGACGCCGTGGTCCGTGGTGAAGAGTTCACCGGCACCAGCGACGGGGTGAGGTTCAAAGCATCCGGCGCCTACGAGCGAGTCGACAATAATCCTGCGAAGCTCTCGACCAACCTCAAGGCGATCATCAACTGTGCCGGTAATGCACTGGTGAACCAGCACTCCGACAGCAACGGCACCGCTGAGATCCTGGCGGATGACACTCAGTGTGAACTGATTGTGGTCAGCGATTGCTGGATGACGCCCTCTGCCAAGTTTGCCGACTACCTGCTGCCTGACAGCACCTGGCTGGAGTCCGACGACTACGCCAACGACAGCTACGCCTCTGGCCAGATGGCCTACGCCACCTTTATGAGCAGCGCCTTGACGCCTCTGGGCGAATCCCAGTCCATGTACGACATCTGTGCCGGGATTGCCAAAGCGATGGGCAAGGGAGACCTCTACACCGAAGGCCGCACAGGCAAAGAGTGGTGTGAGAAGCTCTATCAGGAAACCAAGGCGATGCACCCTGATCTCACCATGCCAGACAGCTACGAAGAGGCTCAGAAAGAGGGGGTGTTCCGCAAATATATGCCGAGCTCCGTCATCGCCTACCAGAGCTTCATCAATGATCCGGTGAGCAACCCCATGCCCACCATTTCAGGCAAGTTCGAGATCTTCTCCCTGTCGCTGGCCCGCAAAGCCGCCACCTGGACACTTCGTCCCGGAGATCGCATCACGCCTCTGCCTCAATACGTCATCACCTGGGAAGGGTATGAAGACCAGGCGGCCATCGATGCCGGCTATCCCCTGCAGCTGTGTGGCTACCACACCAAGGGCCGCACCCACTCCAGTTACCACAACGTACCCTGGCTCAGAGAAGCCGTAGAAGATGCAGTATGGGTTAACCCCATCGACGCCACCGCCCGCAACATCAACGACGGCGATCTGGTGCAAATCTACAGCGAACGGGGCACCATCGAGCTTCCCGCCAAGATCACACCACGAGTCACCCCTGGGGTTATCTCTCTGGGTCAGGGCGCCTGGTACGCTCCGCACAAAGATGGGCAAGTTGGACCCTCCGGTCACGTGATTGACGCCGGCGGCTGCATCAACACCCTAACCAAATATCACCCTTCACCCATCAGTAAGGGCAACCCACAACATACCAACCGTGTGCAGCTGGTAAAGGCATAAGGGGGAAATGACAATGACTCAAGAAACACAATACGGATTCTACTTCGACAGCAGCAAATGCACCGGTTGCAAAACATGTCATGTGTCCTGCAAAGACCGTCTGGTGGGCAACATCCGCGGCGGTGACGATGTGGTGAACGGCGGTGTCGCTGCCCTGCCCGGCATCTTATGGCGCCGCGTGTACGAGTACGGCGGCGGTGACTGGCTGCAGAATGCCGATGGCAGCTATGAGCAGGATGTATTTGCCTACTACATGTCCATCGGCTGCAACCACTGCTCTGAGCCTGTGTGCGTAAAAGCCTGTCCCACAGGCGCCATGCACAAGCGCCAGAAAGATGGCCTGGTGTTGGTTGAGGAGGACATCTGCATTGGCTGTGGCGCCTGTTCCCGCGCCTGCCCCTATGATGCACCCCAGCTGGACGAAGCGCGCAAGGTGATGACCAAGTGCGACGGCTGCCTGGACCGACTGGAAGCGGGCAAGGTCCCCATGTGCGTCGAGGGCTGCCCACTGCGCGCCCTGGATTTCGACACCATGGAGAATCTGATTGCCAAGTATGGTGAGGGTGACGCCCACATAGCGCCACTGCCATCAAGCTCGGTGACTTCACCCAACCTGATCTTGAAGACACCGAGAAAGATCCGGTCCACCGGTCGAATCCTCAACGTTCGTGAAGTTTAACCAGTAACGGCTGTGGGGAGGCATCCCGCCTCCCCCTGCCCAATGGAAAGGAAAGCAAGATGACGCTTGATAAACACAGACTGCCCGATCTAATGGCCTTGGCCAATCTGCTGCATTCGCTGCTGTCTATCTATCCGGAGAAGGCGTCGATTGATGAATTCAAAGCCAACGAGCTGGCCCTGTGCTGGCCCAAGCTGGACCACTCCGCCAAGGAACAGCAAGCATTGGATGCCCTGCATCACTTCCTGGACAACTGGCGCGGAACAGAACAGCAGCTCATTGAGCTCAAACTGGATTTTGGCGAGCTTTTCTATGGGCCTCATACCCCCAAGGCGCCACCCTGGGGCTCGGTTTACACAGGACCATCGCAACTGCTCAACGACCAATCCACCCTCGAATTAAGCGCCTTTTTGCGGCAGCACGGCATAGAGGTGCATCAGCAGAGCAACGAGCCGCTGGACCACATCGCCACCATCCTGGCAGTCATCTCCTACCTGCTGGAGAGCCTGGCGCAACCCGGCTCGTCCGACACCACCCATAAGATACTCACTGAACTGCTGGAGACGCACCTGTTGCCCTGGTCCGGTCGATTCACCGAACTGGCTGCAGAGCATGCCAAAACCGACTTTTACCGCTCGGTCAGCCTGCTGTGTGAGATCTATCTGCTCTACTTGAGTGGCGCTGTTCACGCCGAAGCCAAACCTGTATCACTCTATTTGTAAGGGGGGATTATGTCATTCGTTCGCGCAGTCGGTCATCAATGGCAGAAGGCCAGTCTGGCCCACCAGCTCAGACTCAGCATTGCGCCCTCAGCTCAGCTCAGGCAGTACTTCACCGGCAATTGCCGATTGACCGAGGTCACTCATGTGATCGCAGCTCTGGTGTTTGCAGAGGGGCAACCCAAGTGGTTACCCGAGGTTAAGCCTGCTGAAACCCCGCTGGACGACGACATCGTTCTCTACTGCCTGTTCGACAGCGCCCGGCTGCTGTTCATCCGCGAGGTTGAAGGCGGAGAGCTCAAGCAATCTGAGCAATTGGTGATGACCCTGGCAGAGCAGTGGGCATATAAGATGCTGCAACAGCCGGAATTGACCAACGAGCACATCAGCCTTTGCCAGCTGCTGCAGCGCATTTCCCAACAAACCCGAATACTCAGGCAGCAATCGAGAAGAAAACGACTGAATATGGTGATGCGTAACACCCTCGACTGGCAACCGGCCTCGGCGTGTTAAGGCCTTCCGAATCAAGCTGTTTGATGGCTCCCCAGATTCATTGCGAATGAACACCCCAATCAGTCGGGCCCGGATAAGGGCCCTGGGGCGACAGCTGTTGCCTGCCCACTCACCCTTGCCAATCCTGGCTACTCAAACCTCAGGGCATCGATGGGATCCAGTGACGCCGCCTTGCTGGCCGGGTAGTAGCCAAAGCCCACCCCAATCAGGGCGGTGGCAGCCACGGACAGCACCACGATTGAAAGCGGCAGTACCATGGTCCAGCCAAACAGGGGTTCGGCCACTGCCAGCAACACCAGAGACAGCATCAGCCCCAGCATCGCCCCCAGCAGACAGAGGATGACACTCTCAATCAGAAACTGGTTGCGAATGTCCGCCGGTTTGGCCCCCACCGCCATCCTCAGGCCAATCTCCCGGGTCCGCTCGGTCACGGTCACCAGCATGATGTTCATCACCCCAATGCCGCCCACCAGAAGCGAGACTGCCGCCACCCCGGCCAGCAGGGAGGAGAACACCTTGGAGGCGTTGGCCCGGGTCTCCATCATCTGTGACAGATTGCGGATGACGAAGGGCTGGGTGGCCTCGCTCTTCACCCGGTGACGCTGCCTGAGCAAGCTGTCAATCTCGTCACTGACCCAGTCCATGTTCTGCACTTGGTCCACCTGCACCATGATCCGTTTGACCCTGTCCTGGAAGGCGGTGTTGCCGCCGAGGATGCGCCGCTGGGCGGTGGAGATGGGCACCAACAGGGTGTCATCGGTGTCGTTGCCGCGCATATCCTCCCCCTTGGCCTTGAGCAGGCCGATGATGGTGACCGTGGTGCGGTTGATGCGCACCGACTCTCCCAGGGCCATCTCCGGTACGCCGAACAGCTCCTTGGCCACGGTTTCGCCAATCAGGGCCACTCTGGCGGCGCTGTTCACCTCCTGCTCGGTAAAAGCCCTGCCCTCACTGATGTGCCAGTTCATGGCGCTGAGCATGTCCAGGTTCATCCCCTCCACCCGGGTGTTCCAGTTGGCGTTACCCCACACCACCTGGGCCAGGGAGGAGATGGAGGTGCCCGACGCCACCACCTGGGGGATCTGATCGCGAATGGCGTCCACATCGCGCATGGTCAGGGTCTCCACCGCCCCGGCGCTGCCGGCGGCGCCACCGCTGGAGACCGACTGGCTCCTTACCATCAACAGGTTGGTGCCCAGGGCGGCAATCTGGGCATCCACCTCCCGTTGGGCGCCCTCCCCCAGGGCAAACATGATGATCACCGCACTGATGCCGATGACGATGCCCAGGGTGGTAAGCACACTGCGCAGCAGATTGCGCCTCAGGGAGGTGATGGCGGTCAGGGTCAGTTGCAGGGGTTTCATGACGCCGCCTCCAGTTCGCCGTCACGAACCACTATGGTGCGACTGGCCCAGGCGGCCACTTCCGGCTCATGGGTCACCAGCACTATGGTGATCCCCTGCTCGTTAAGCTGGCGAAACAGCCCCATGATCTCCTCGCCGGTGCGGGTGTCCAGGGCACCGGTGGGCTCATCCGCCAGGATCAGCTGGGGACGGTTCACCAGGGCACGGGCGATGGCCACCCGCTGCTGCTGACCGCCGGAGAGCTGGCCCGGGGTATGCAGCATCCGCTCTCCCAATCCCACCAGTTGCAGGCACTCCCGGGCACGGGCGTCGTCGTCACGTGTCGGGTCCGGGTTGTACATCAGCGGCATCTTGACGTTGTCCAGGGCACTGGTGCGGGGCAACAGGTTGAACTGCTGAAACACGAAGCCGATGTGGCGGGAACGCAGTGTCGCCAGGCGCTCCTTGGCCAGGCCGCCGGTCTCCTCCCCCAGCAGGGTCAATTGCCCCTGCTTGGGGGTCATCAGGCAACCGATGAGGTTCATCAGGGTGGACTTGCCCGAGCCTGACGGCCCCATGATGGCCACCATCTCCCCCTGCTCTATGGTCAGATCCACGTCCTTGAGTACCTGAAACTCCTCCTCCCCCATGGGGAAGCTGTGGCTCAGGTTGCGGCACACTATGGCGGCGGTCATAGGCTGACCTCCCGCACCTGGGTCACCACCTCACTGCCCGCCAGGTCCCGCCCCAAGACCTGGGTATGGCCCTCGTCGCTGATCCCAAGCTCCACCCCCACCAACTCGGTTTCGCCATTGCGACTGAGCAGCAGGTGGCCCAGCCTGAGGTTGCCCGATTGCAGTGCCTTCATCCGCTGCTGCTGTTCCGGGGTGAGGATCTGCTCCAGGGCCCGGGCCATGCGCTGGCGCATCGCTTCGCGGTTGCGCCCGGCCGGGTCCCCCTTCATCTCGTCGCGCATCTGGGCCAATTGCTCACGCTGCTGCTCAGTCAGATTCAGCTGACTCAACAGTTCGCCCTGGCGGCCTTTGCTGACGCCGCTCGATTGCTTGGCCGCCTCTCTGGCGCCGATGCGCAGGGCGGAGTTGGGCACCCGCACCACGTCGCGGGCGGTGGCAATCTCTATGGTGAGGTCGGCAGTCATCCCAGGCAGAAGGCGTCCATTGGGGTTGGGAACGGCGATGATCACCCGGTAGGTCACCACCCCGGACTCCACCGTCGGCGACTGGCGAATCTGGCGCACCTTGCCATGGAACTGGTTGTCCGGGTAGGCGTCCACCTTGAAGCTGACCTTCTGACCGTCCTGAATCAGGCCGATGTCCGACTCATCCACATAGGCCTCAATCTCCATCTGGGTCAGATCTTTGGCAATGACGAACAGCTCAGGGGTGTTGTAGCTGGAGGCCACGGTCTGGCCCGCTTCCACGGTGCGGTTGATCACCACGCCATCTATGGGCGAGCGGATCTCGGTGCGGGCCAGTTCGATGAGCGCCTGCTCCAGCAGGGCGTTGGTGGCGGCGCTGTCCGCCTCCAGCAAGGCCACCTTGCCCCTGGCCTGACCCAGTTCCAGTTCCCGCAGGCTGAGGTCAGTGCGCAGCTGACTGAGCTCCTCCTCGGAGATGTTGTTGCCCCTGACCAGCCCCTCGCCGCGCACCAGATCCTGTCGGGCCTTGTCCAGGTTGACCTCGGCAATGCCGATGGCCAGTTGTTGCTGAGTCAGCTCAGACTCCAGCCGTGCCAGCTGAGCCCGGTACTGGGCGACGCGGGCGGCAAAGCTGCGATCGTCTATCTTGGCCAGCAGTTGTCCCTGACTCACCTGGTCGTTGAAGTCCGCCAGAATGTCGGTGATCTGGCCAGAGAGCTGGGCGCCCACCACCAGATCGTCCACCGCCGCCAGGGCGCCGGTGGCGGCCACCTGTTTGCGAATCACGCCGCGGTCCGCCAGCTGGGTGTCATACTGATAGCGATTTTTCGGCGCTTTGTCCGTCAGGCCCCAGGCCCCTGCTGCCATCGCCACGGGCACCAAAACCAATAACCATCGTTTCATGGGTCAACCTTTTTCTGAATTCTCTGAGGAAAAGGGTATGGACATAAGGGGAGCCGACAAAGCACCTTTGAACAGATTTACCTAGACGGGCAATCTGTAACAGACAGACATAAAAAAACGCCCCCTTGCGGGGGCGTTTCGGACCTGGTTTCAGTCAATCTCGTGCGTGTGAGAGGTCGAGATTAGAACTGTACCTTGGTAGGCCACTCTTTCTGTACGCGCTCTTCCAGGAATTTCTTCTTCTGGGCGTCCATCTTGGTCTTGTCCAGACCTACGATGGCTTGCGCTTTGGCCTTGGTGGAGTAGTCAGGGTAGGTCACCTTATCTACGCCGTGCTTGGCCAGAATCTTCTTCAGGGCAGCGCGAGCTTCGATACCGATCTCTTTGGCTTGAGCCAGTTGCTCCAGACCCAGTTCAGGGTTGTGGGCGTAGATACCGTGAGAAGCAATCGCGTAGTCCCAACGCCACTGAGCGTGACGGATGAGCTTCAGAGCGTCTTTCATTTCAGCTTCGGTAGCACCGGCTTCCCAAGCTGCGCCAGCGTCGAAGTGCGCTTTCACGATAACTTTCTCGGCTGCGATCTGAGCTTTGTGTACTTCTTTCTTGGCAGATGCCAGGGCGTCAACCAGCTCAGCCTTGGTGTCGTGACAGTTGGAGCAGGTCTGCTCGAAGTTGTCGATGGCGTTAGCTACGTTGTGCTTGGAGAACTCTTTGCCAGCAGCGTTTTCTTGCTTAGGCATGTGACAATCGATACAGGTCACGTCCATCTCAGCGTGTACGGAAGGCTTCCAGGTTTCCCACTCAGGGTGCTGGGCTTTCAGCATAGGCGCTTTGGAGATCTTGTGAGTCCAGTCTTTGAAGCCCAGGGCATCGTAGTAAGCCAGGATGGCGTCGGCGCTCATGCCGCCGTCCCATGGGAACTTCACGTTCTTGT
Source organism: Ferrimonas sp. YFM (assembly GCF_030296015.1). Classification (NCBI taxonomy): domain Bacteria; kingdom Pseudomonadati; phylum Pseudomonadota; class Gammaproteobacteria; order Alteromonadales; family Ferrimonadaceae; genus Ferrimonas; species Ferrimonas sp. YFM. The sequence continues at coordinate 1,786,962 of NZ_AP027368.1, read as the reverse complement.
GGTCGGTACCGTCGAAGTAGTATTCAACGTGGCACTGGCCACAGGTCATGGCAGCCTGAATGTTGGATTCCTGCTCTTCGAACTTCTGACCGCTGGCGGCGAAAGCGCGCATAGCGAAAGGACGGGCAGGAGTAGGCTTGCCGGTTTCGGCGTCGTGACAGTCAGCACAGCCGATGGAGTTGGCCATCTCGTGACCCCAGGCGCCCCACTTCTTCTCGGAGAAGTTGCCTTCACCAACCTGGTCGTACATACGCTTCAGGTCAGGAGTCTTACAGCCCCAGCAGGAAGCCGCCATAGGACCTTCAGAGTCGGTCATTGGGCCGCCGGTACGCAGGCTGCGGATGTTGTCGATAACAGCGAACTGGTGACCACGAGGCTTGTTGTAGTCTTTGGCAAAGCTGTAGCCGCCAAACATCAGAACAACCATTGGGTCTTCAGCCAGGATGTCATCCAGAGCGTTGGACTCTTCAGTGCTCGCCCAGGAGGCGTACTGATCGGGATACTTTTCTTTCCAAGTGATGTTGTTGGCGTCTTCAGGGCTGTTCTTAGCGAACGCAGAACCACTGATAGCCGCGATAGCAACAGCAATAGCCAGTTTATTCAATTGTTTCATCTCATCCTCTCCGAGGCTTATTTTTATCTCTCAAGGCAAATCATAGAGAAGTGATGAAAGGCTAGGGATATCCCTTTGGGGGTATTCCTCGGGAAAGTTATTTCAGATCAACTTTTTGGCCATATTTTGACGGATCTCCGAAAATTTTTACCAGTGTTTATCAAAAACTTAGATCAAGAACTACCCACAAATGGGTACGCCATATAAATCAATGAGTTAGCTCAAAGCGACCCGCTTACTGGCCTTGCGATAGAACACCCGCCACCCCGTCCAGCGGGGCAATTCCCAGCGCTTGGGACCGGCCTTTCGGGTCCCTGAGTGGTACACCACATCGATGCTTTTTTTGCGGATGTCGTACTCCACGGTCACCTTGAGTTCCGCCAGGGTCAGACGCTGGGGAAAGCGCTCATCAAACTCTGCCCGTTGCCAGTCGGGAATACCATCGAAGGTCAGTTCCTCCTCGCCGATGAGCTCCATATCGTCGAAGCTCTCTACCCCCAGATCCGTCAGTTGTTGGATGAGCCATGACTCAGGTTCCGGGGTCTCACCTTGCCCCTCACCCAGGGCACACCACAGGGCCCAGGCGGCCAGATCCGACCTGAGGCGCTCGGCGACACCTGGCAGGCGCTGCTGCGCCAATATCTCCCTCACCAGGGTAGCCACCACCTGGTCACTGCTGCCCTGGTGAGTCACCTCCCCCAGCTCCCGGCCGGCATAGACCACCTTGGACACCAGGGTGTGGCCATCCTCCTGCAACACGCCGGTCTGAAGCTCACCCAATCCCGCCTCAAGCATCTGCTTGAAGGTCACCGGGGCCATGCAGGTGGCCAGGTTCAGGGTTTGCTTCACGCCGCGCCCGGGCAGGGAGAACTGATCGAACACCACGGCCCCGGCAGCCTCTTCCGGGACACGGCTGTCCCGCCCCTGCTGCACCTCGCTGAAACCGTTGCCCAGCGCCTGGGAACGTTTAAGACGGCGCACATAGACCAGATCCGGCTGGGCCCGCATCACCGACGCCAGCCAGGCATTGCGGCTGACCGGTGTGGCCACAGAGAGCTGCGGCAATGCCAGGGCGTCACGGATCTGATTGGCCAGCATCCTGGCCTCGGCCAGCATCTGTTTGTCGCAACTGAGCGCTTCGGGCAGCTTATCCCTGAGCAGGGAGAGCAATGTCATGGCATCGCACTCCAGGGGTTGCCAGGCCTTGAGTGCTTTGAGGCCATCCTCACTGGTCGGCGGCTGCCACAACCTGGCCCCCAGACTCAGGGCTGCGGACAGGTCCACCATCGCCTCGCGACAGGCCTTGTCCTCCATGGCGGTGATCAGGTGGGCAAACAGGGTATCGATGGGCAGAGGATAGAGGCGCCGGCCGTGGTCGGTGGCCTTGCCCTGAGCATCGATGGCCTGCATCTGCTCCAGTTTGTCCCGGGCTATCCCTAAGGATTTCTCCGGCAGAGTGTCCACAAACTCCAGATCCTGCAGGCGCTCTCCGGCGCAGGCCGCAGCCAGCATCGGCTCCACCAACTCCTCACGCTTGAGCTCCGGCGGCGTCAGCGCCTCCATGGGGGCGTGCTGCCCCCAGAGCCGATAGCAGATCCCGGCCTGCACCCGCCCTGCCCGGCCGGCTCGCTGGGCGGCGCTGGCCAGGGAGATGCGGTGCAGCCCCAGCACAGTGCGGCCATTTCTCTGGTGGGTACGACGCTCCAGCCCCGAGTCCACCACACAGGTGATACCGGGAATGGTCAACGAGGTTTCCGCCACATTGGTGGCCAGAATTACCCGCCGGCGCTCGCCGCTGCGCAGAGCCGCACGCTGTTCGGCATTGCTGGCCCCGCCATGCAGGGGCACGGTTTGCACATCAACATCTTTGAGTTGGGCGGCACATTGACTGATCTCCCGCTTACCGGGCAGAAACACCAGAATGTCCCCGGGACTCTCTTCAAGCCCCCTGAGCACAGCGTCTCTGACCCGGCCCTCCAGCCCCCGTTCATCGGGCAACTGGCGGCTCTCCTTAGCCAGATGGTAAAGACTGACGTCGAACTGACGCCCCTCGCCGATAAGACGCTCCCCCTCCAGATAGCTAGCCAGCCTCTCGCCGTCAATGGTGGCCGAGGTAAGCACCAGGCGATGTCGGTTGCGCCGTTTGAGCAGAGCCAGAAGCAGGTCCGTATCCCAGCGGCGCTCATGAAACTCATCGATGATCACCGTATTAAAGCCCGACAGGCCATCTTCGCTGAGCCAGCGCAGGGCCACCCCCGGGGTGACAAAGGCCACCTGGGTCTGCTCGTCGACCGTGGATTCGAAACGTATGGCATGGCCCACCCTAGGCCCCTGCCCGGAGGAGAGAAAATCAGACAGGGCCAGGCAGGCCACCCGCCGGGGTTCCACCACCAGCACCCTGCCCTTTTCCGACGCCCACAGTGGCAGCCGGGTCGATTTTCCCGAGCCGGTCTGAGACTCCACCACCATATGGTGTGACTCCAGCAATTCCAGGAAGCGGGGTTTTAGGGGGTCGATGGGCAGAGTGACTGACATAATCCAGGCGGTTTTCAGCAAGGCAATAACCGCCCAGTCTACCCCACAGCGCCATCGGCAACCAGATGTCACGCTGCGATTGCCGAGATCTCCCCCAGCCAGCCGTTCATCAATTTACACCATTGAAAGAACTGCTTATCCTAGTGATATCCCAAGCAGAATGAGGGGAAGAGGAAGATGTCACGCTGGCAGTGGTTGTTCTGGATTGACCTGGCGGTCGCCATCGGCGCCATGATGGCGGTCATTCTTATTCCGGCCCCCAGTTTCGCCCTGTGGACCCTGCTCAGTCTGACCGTGTTGTTGATCCACCCCAGTTTCGGTTACGCCTATCAGGTGCCCATCGGCAGCCTGTGGCTGGCACGGCTGAATGCCGGACTGGTGATCCTCTGCTTCGCCTTTATCCTGCTGATGAGCGTCATCATGGTCTATCAACACCCGGACCTGTTGCACCTTGTGGAGTTTGTCCTGATCTTTGCCGCCATTTTGGTGCTGATGCACCCCCCCTATCAATACGCCTTCTGCAGTCCCCACCTGTGGCAGAAACAGGACCATGTGGTGCATTTCTGATGTGGTCTCTGTATCTGGTGCGCACCGCCTGTGACCGTCTCTATACCGGCATCACCACAGACGTCGAGCGTCGTTTCAAGGAACACAACAGCGGAAGAGGCGCCAAGGCGCTCAAGGGAAAGGGGCCGCTGACGCTGGAGTTTCATACCCCCATCGGCGACCGTTCCCAGGCTTCAAAAGTGGAGTACCGGGTCAAGCAGCTAACCCGCCGCCAAAAGGAGGGCCTTCTCAGTCAACAGGCCCTGCCTGAACACTGCCTGGATGCCCTGTAGAGCCCCGCAAAAACGTACCTCTGTCAGACGCCCATAAAAAAGCGGCGCTTTCCATAGCACCGCCGCGGGTAGCAATGGTGGGATATGCGAACAGTCACTGCCATCTTCAAACTAGCCCCCTATCGATCGCCCATAAAAAAGCGGCGCTTTCCATAGCACCGCCGCGGGTAGCAATGTTGGGATATGAGAACTGTCACTGCCATCTTCAAACTAACCCCTAACGATCGCCCATAAAAAAGCGGCGCTTTCCATAGCACCGCCGCGGGTAAAGGGGGGATATCCGAACAATAATCTGTATAGGTGGCATCCTGCCTACAAAGGTTGATGAAAGCGATTACTCGTCGCAGCACTCCTCGGAACAGGGCGCGAGGGTGGGGGCAAACAGATGAACCAGGTGATCGCTAAGACGCTCCATCCAACGAGACAAAAGATTACTCACACGACCTCTACGACAGAATTCCAAAAAAGTAGAAACAAAGTTTACTGTGATCGTCGGAAACCTGTAGTATCAAACCAGTAGAAACTGCTTCAACAAAAAGTTTAAAGCATGGACATTGAACTGAGTCGTCACCTGCCCGCCTTCATCGCCGCCGCACAGACACACAACTTTTCAGCGGCCGCCCGTCAGTTGGGCGTCACCCCTGCAGCCATCAGTAAAAACATCCGAACCCTGGAACAGGGCCTCGGCGTCCGGCTGTTTCACCGCTCAACCCACGCCCTGTCCCTGACCGACGAGGGTGCGGCCTTCCACAAACGCATCTGTCCCGTCGTCGATGAGCTTCGAGAGGTGTTGGGCACCACCCGGGATGAGAGTGGTACCCCGGCGGGCAAGCTCAGAATCAGCCTGGCCTACCAATACGGCCGACAATATGTCGTGCCCCTGTTGAAGGGCTTTCTTGAGCGCTATCCGCATATTGAGCTGGATATGAGGTTTGAAGATCGGATCGTGGATCTCTTCGAGGAGGGGATCGATCTGGCCATCGGTAATCAGATCAACCAGGATGCCAGTATCGTGGCCCGGCCCATTACCGAGATCAATCTGGTTTATTTAGCCTCTCCCTGTTTCCTGAAGAAGCATGGTACCCCGCAACATCCGGACGATCTCGAGCACTACAATTGCATCGTCTATCGTTCGCCAACCACCCTTAGACGCAAGCCCTGGCAGTTCTGCACGCCGCAAGGCGAGAGGATCGTCAAAGACAATCTGAAGTCCAATATCTCAGTCACCAATCCGGAGCTCGGCCTGGAGATGGCCGTCGAAGGCATAGGTATCTCACCCGGGCCACTGTTTTACGCCAAAGAGCTGATTGCACAAGGGAAACTGGTGCCAATACTGACCGACTACCAAAACCAGTTGCCGGCTATGATGATCTACTACCCCAGCCGTAAGCAGCTTCCTGCCAAGTCCCGGGTGTTCATCGACTATGTGCTTGAGCAGTTGGGGAACGGCTCCTAACTCCCATTGCGGGTGAGCTGCACTCTCGCCCTGAACAACCTGCTCATAGGCTTGCTTTGGTGAGTCAGAGGCTCTTAGTCATATAGGCGCGGCAACCGGTCAGGGGGTACTGTTGCTGCTCCCACACCGCCTGATAGCCATGTTCTTCGTAAAAGGGCCTGGCCTGAAACTCCAGGGTGTCGAGCAAGCACCACCGGCACCCTCTCTGCTTTCCCTGGCGTTCAAACTCTTCGAGAATCTGCTTGCCCCAGCCTTTCCCTCGCAGAGCCTCATCCACCCAGAGCCAGTCCAGGTGCAGCCAATGACCGAAGCTGCTGCCACTGGCCCCTGCCAGCAGTTCGCCCCGCTCATCGTGCAGCGCCACCGCCAGAGGTTGACGCTCCACTTCGGGCCAGTTGGCCCGGTTGAGCGCCCGGATGCGCGAGCGCAGCGACTCCACCAGCTTCTCTGTGGGCGATTGAATAACTTCCAGTTTCATGGCGCTTCCCTGACTCACAACTCAGGGGCTCAGTGGAACAGAAATGAAAAGAAAAGGGAATCAGGGGGTCGGTTTCCCCCAGGCGGTTGCCTGCACCACGATACATTGCCTGGCATAGCCAAAGTGCCACAGGGTCTCATCATCGATACTGATGTCAGCCAGATACAGAGTGCCGGGAATCACCAGCCTGGCGGCTTCCAAAGCCTGTTGGGTGGAGGGCGGCTCATCCATGGGCAGGATGTACAAGCCTTGGACCTGGCAGCTGCGCCCCTCAACCGGCCCCAGGGCAGAGGCCTTCTCTGAGTCACCTTTATAACTGTGGGGCACAAAGGTACCGTGCAGGGCGGAGGTGCACCCGGCCAACACCATTATCAGAAAAAACACGCGGCACCACATTTGAGCCATGGTCGCACTCCTTGCAAACCCTGTTGAATCTCAAATCAAAAATCGCCGAGACTCTCAATAAAGTCAATCAATCAGCCCCAGGGTATGGGCCATGCTGATCAATTGCGCCCGGTTGCGGGCATTGAGCAGCTCCTTGAGTCGGTCCAGGTGATAGTTGACCCCACTCTCGGTGAGTGACAACTGCTCGGCAACCTCCTCACTGGAGAAGCCTTCGGCGGTCAGCCGGAGGATCTGCAGCGCCCGTTCAGACAGGCAGTTGAAGTTGGCGATGGGGTTGATGCTGGCGATGCACTGCTCATTGAAGTAACTGGCGTACAGGGTCAGCTGATGCTCTATTTCAGCCTCATGCTCTTTCAGGTTTGCCAGCAACTGCTCCCTTGGCAGATCCGAGAAGTAGACAAAGGCCGCCAGCCAATCCGGATGGTAGCGCACCGGCAGATGCCAGACGCCGCGGCTGCGGATGCCGTACTCGGCCAGCAACCGGCCGAACTGCTCCCCTTTGGCGCCGCTGAGATCCGGGTCCTGCCAGACACTCACCCCCATGGGGTGCTTATTGAAGTAGGCTTCATCGCTGCTGGCAAAATGCTGCAGGTACTGATGACGAAACCGCAAAATCGCCTCACTGGAGTAGACGCCGCACTTGGCCTTGATCATCTCCTGAGGAATCCGCCGGCGCAGCTTTTTGAATTGGTGCAGGCTGGGGATCATCACCTTGGTGGTAATGCCGTAAAAAAACTCGGTGATACCAAAGCGGGCCAGATAGTTGCGCGCCTGTTGCACCACCTCGGGATCGATGTCACAGGACTGACTTAGGGTGCTGCTCATAGTGTGGGAACTCTCTCTTATGCCGCGTGCGAGGCATTATATACCGACCCTTCCCTGACAATACTGGCAGATCTCATAGTGGCCCGCGACAACTCGCCGCGGGCCCAGGGGTTAGTCCTCGTTTGGATGACAGGTCATGCAGGAGTAGGGATCGGGGAACACCCGGCTCATATCCCAATCGGAGTTCACCGAGCTCCATACCTTCTCATAGGGCTGGTAGTTGCCATCTTTATCCCTAGGCAGGGCATTGAGCTCGTTAGGATCGTTGTAAATCTTGTCGTTACTCTTGATCTGCTCCCCTTGATACAACCTGCGCGTGGAGGCTTCGCCGTGATGCTTGGGGGTATTGCTCTCCCCGGCGTGGCACCAGAAACAGCGGGCGGTCTCTTCATGGCCCATCGGCGCACCGTTACTGCCGTGGCAGGTGGCACAGTAGTAGGGCTGAGTCTGATCAAAACCATCGGCGCTGTTCACCGGCCAGCTGTGACCGCCGTGCCCCATGGGCTGCTTCTGCTCATTATGACACTCGGTGCAGTCGGCGATGCCCCAGCCGAAGTGGCTGTCGGTGAGCAGCGGGCCATCCCCGGGCAAACTGAACGTCTGCAGTGTCATGATGTCAGAGCCGTCCTGTGCCTCGCTGAAGTCACGTTGGGCACTGGTTTTGCCGTTGTACTCCTCCATGCCGAAGAGTTCGTAGTGACTCTTGTACACCAGCATGGTGAATTGCACCGGCTGGTTCATCACCCAGGTGTCCGACATCATGTGCATGATGTTGCCGCCGAAGTTGGCGTTCCAGTCCAGACGGCAATGCTCCGGGTCCACCAGCAAATCCATGCCGCCGGTCTGAGGCGAGGAGAAGTTACACTGGGAGGTGGGGGAGAAGTCGCCGTGCACCGCCATATCACCGTAGACGGTGGCCCAGCCGCGCCCCACCTGTGAGGCGATGCCGTCGACCCGGAACAGGGCAAAGTGCTCCACCCTGGCACCGGTGGACAGCGACGGCCAGTAGTTGAACGCCACATCCAGGCCGGCATCGGCGGCGGAGAGGAAGATGTCCATCTTGGTGATCACCCCGGGCTGGAAGATGTCCGGACGCATGTTGTGGGCAGTCACCTCCAGATTGGGGATCACCACTGGCTTGGGCTCCCCCGGTTTCATGATCTGTAGCTGAGGCAGCACCACCTTGCCGCCGCCGGCGCTCAGACGCGCCATCTCCTGCTGCTGCACCCAGTAGCGTCGTGCGGTCATCTCCGGAGAGAAGGGCTGGAAGCGGATGGTCATCTGAGGCTGCACCCAGATCTGGTCCAGGCGCTCATAGTGCGCCTCCCCCTGAGGTCCCAGACCGGTGAGGGTACCATTGAGCTTGATCAGCTCACCACCGTCGTATTTCAACCGGCTGTACCAATGGGCGCCCTGGAAGTTGGCGTAGATGTCGTCGTCGTTCTCATCGAACACACCGTCACCGTTACGATCCCAGGAGACCACAAAATCATGGGTATCACGGCCCGTCTGAGCCGGCCCCTGCACCTGCTCCAGTTTGAGGTCGGCGCGGGTGGCCGCCAGGTAACGCAGGGCGTCGAACACCGAGTAGTGGCCGTCGACAAAGATATCGGGACGGGCACTGCCGGCGCCGAGACCGTCGGGATTGGTGCGCAGCACCCTGTCCATCTCTGCCGCCTGGACAATGATGGGGGTCTCGTCGGGGTTGTAGACACCGTCTAAGTGGGCGTCGCGTTCATCGATATGGCCATCGCCATTGAGATCCCGCGCCGCATCGCTCTGAAGCCAATCCTTCAGCAAGTCCGGATAGCGTCCCAGGAACACCTGAAACTGCCCCTCGAACACGGCCTGAGGGGTTACATCCACCGTCAAATAGGGGGATTGAGGTGGTTGCGGCTCCGGCTGTGGCACCTCAACATCGCCATCGTCACTGCCGCAGCCGCCCAGCAGGGCAGCCAGCAGCAGCGCAGAAAGGGGGGTTCTGCTCATCATCATATCTCTCGTTTTCCATTATTAGCCCGATGGGGGCGTAAACGAGAGTAGGCGAGCACGTCTATGGGGCTACTAAGGGATCTGCCAGTGTTTTTCCACGGGCACCACCTCTGTGATGTAGTTCAGATTGAATGAGGTGATTCACGCCGATTGGCGGAACGCCACACCTGGGGCGACGCTCCCATCCGCCTCTTAAAGGCACGGGAGAAGGCGCTGAGATCGTGATAGCCAAGGATCTCCGCCAGCAGGGTCACTTCCATATTGCTGTAACGCAGGTGCCAACAGGCAGACTGCATACGCAGCTCGCTGAGCAGGGTCCGAAACTCCGTCCCCTGGGCCTTCAACTGCCTCTGCAGAGTGCGGCGATTGAGCCCCAACAGACCGGCGACATGATCAATGTTGGCCTGGCCACTGCCCAGGGTCTGCTGTATCAGACCACCGACCTGGGCCACCCTCCCCTGCCCGTTCTCAGCCAGTCGCTGGCTCAGTTGTCGGGCCATCAGCTGACGCTCCCCGACCGGCGAACCGTGTAAGTTGCGTCGCAGGAAAGCCCCGGGAATCCACAGGGTGTCCTGGGGTTGGTTGAACATCACTTCGCAGCCAAAGTGGTCACGGTAGTGTGGCCGTGGCGAGAGTGGTGCATGGGCAAAATCGACCCGGGCGGCACGAAAATCCGGTCCAATCAGGTCCTGGCACAGCCGGTAGCAGGCACTGATGGCCAACTCCTTGTACTGGCGGGAATCGGTATCGCCGAGAAAGTTGTCGAACCGGTGGATGGCCAGCAACTGACCGTGCAGGCGGTGGTCCCAGTACTCTGACTGGTTATGAAACGCCATCAGGCTGCGCACCGCCTTGAGGGCCTGCTCCGGGGTGTCACACCGACGAAGCACTATGCCCAATTCACCCAACATGGTCAGGTCCTGGCGGGCACCCAGCCTGAGTCCCAACTCAGGACAACAGAGCTGAGCGGCGCAGTGTTCCAACAACCTGGCCAGCTCCTCAATGTCCATGGTCTGCTCGCTGTGAAGCTGCTCTGCGGTTAGTCCGAAATCCGCCAGCAATCCTTGAGCACGCCCCCCCAGCCCCTCAATCAGGCGATCGAGACCCACCAGGGCGCTGACTCTAATGCGAAACCCGTCTGTCATGCCTTTTCTCCCTGTGAGCAATCATCATCCAACCCTTGTCACCAAATGACAAGCGACAAAGTGAGAATGGGAGTAGGATGCATTTCTATAGGGATACTGCTTAAGGAACAGGCAACCATGGCTGAGTACGATTTTCTGATTCGACAGGGGCGCTACTTTGACGGCAGCGGCAGCCCCTCCTTCATCGCCGATGTCGCCATCACTGACGGGCGCATTGCCAGAGTCAGCGCCGACCCGTTGGCCCCAGAGTCGGCCGCCAGGGTGTTCGACGCAGAAGGCAAGTGGATCACGCCCGGCTTTATCGATACCCACACCCACTACGACGCCGAACTCCTGGTCAGCCCCAGCCTGTCCGAATCGGTGCGCCATGGCGTAACCACGGCTCTGGTGGGCAGCTGCTCCCTGAGCATGATCTGCAGCGACTACGAGGACGCATCCGACATCTTTACCCGGGTAGAGACGGTGCCCCGGGAGAAGGTGCTGCCGATCCTCAGGGAGAAGAAGTGCTGGAAGACACCGAAACAGTGGCTGGCACACATCGATGCCCTGCCCCTGGGGCCCAACCTCATCAGCTTCCTCGGCCACAGCGACCTGCGAGCCAGCGTCATGGGCCTGGAGCGCGCCACCGACCATGGCATCACCCCGACCGAGAGTGAGATGCAGGCGATGGAGGCCTTGCTGGAAGAGGCGCTGCAGGCAGGCTTTCTTGGACTGTCCACCATGCGCCTGAAGTGGGACAAGATAGACGGCGACCGCGCCTGGTCCCGCAGCCTGCCCAGCACCTATGCCAAATGGCGGGAGATCGCTCGCCTGAACCAACTGGTGCGCCGCTATGGCCGGGTACACCAGGGAGCGCCCAACGCGGCCACGCCACTGCGTATCTTCGATTACGTCAAAGAGAGTCTCGGCTGGTGGCGCAAACCCCTTAAGACCACCCTCATCAGTCAGATGGATCTCAAGGGCAGCCGTTACCTGACCAACCTCACCAAGCTGACCTCCCGCTTCACCAACCTGCTCAAGGGAGACTTTCGCTGGCAGGTGCTGCCCACCCCCTTCACCGTCTACGCCGACGGCATCGATGTGGTGTTCTTCGAGGAGTTCGGCGCCGGAGAGATGGCCCTGGACCTCAAGGACCAGGTGGAGCGCAACGCCCTGCTCAAGGATGAGGCTTACCGGCGGGATTTTCGCAAGTTCTACGGTGAAAAGCTCAGCCCCAGGGTGTGGCAGCGGGATCTGGGGGACGCCACCATCATCGATTGCCCGGACAATGCTCTGGTGGGTCGCAACTTTCAACAGGTCGCCACAGACCGCGGCATCCATGTGGTGGATCTCTTCCTCGACCTGGTGGTGGAGTATGGCAACAAGCTGCGTTGGTACACCACGGTGGCCAACCACAGGCCCCGGGTGCTGAAGAAACTGGTCAGCGATCCTCACGCCATCATCAGCTTCAGCGATGCCGGCGCCCACATCCGCAATATGGCCTTCTATAACCTGCCCCTCCGCATGCTCAAACTGGTGAAAGAAGCCATCGACCAGGAGCAGCCTGTGATGACTCTGGAGCAGGCGGTATGGCGCCTCACCGGTGAACAGGCCCAGTGGCTGGGGGTAGACGCCGGCTCCATCAAAGAGGGAGACAGGGCCGACCTGGTGGTGCTGGACCCGCAAGGGCTGGGTCAGGATCTGGAGTCGGTCAGTTGGGGCGAGATGGAGAACTTCGGCCTTCAGAGGCTGGTCAACCGCAACCCCGGCATCGTCCAGCAGGTGTTCATCAATGGCAAGCTGGCTGTGGACGGGGAAGTGGTGCAGCCCGATCTGGGTAAGACCCCAGGGTTTGGGCGCTTTATCCCCGCCGACCAAGTTCAAGGAGGCCAAGCATGAGTGATGCAAAGCCACAACTGGTGCTGATCACCGGCGCCTCCAGCGGCATCGGGCTGGATCTGGCCAAGGCCTATGCCGCCAGGGGCTGGAGCATTGCCCTGCTGGCCCGAAACCCCAAGAGGCTGGAGAGTGCCCAGAAGGAGTGCCGCCGTCTGGCCATCGATAGCAATCAGAGCTTTGAAAGCTACGAAGTCGACGTTGCCGACGCAGCGTCAGCCTACGGCCATCGGCAGCAGGTCGAGGACCGCCAGGGGGTACCGGATCTGCTGATCCTCAGTGCCGGCATCGTCCAGAGCATCCCCTTCATGGAGCAGAGTGATGAGGAGTTTGACGCCATCCTGGAGACCAACCTTCTGGGGTGCCGGCGCCTGGCCAAGGCCTGGCTGGCGCAGATGGTGGCGCGTGGTCGCGGCCAGATCTGCTTTGTCAGCTCCCTGGCCGGCTTTATCGCCCCCTATGGCTACTCCGGCTACAGTGCCAGCAAGTTTGCCCTGCTGGGGATGGCCGGGGCGCTGAAACAGGAGGTACACGCCTTAGGCATCGATATCTCGGTGCTGTGTCCCCCCGAGGTGGACACCCCTATGGTGGCCCAGGAGCGCACCTACATCAGCCCGGTCGCCAGGCTACTGAAAGATCTTGGCGGCACATTGCAGGTGGATGCGGTCACCAGGGCGACCCTCAGCGGGCTCGAGAGGCGGCAGTTTCTGATCATCCCCGGTTTTCAGGCCAAACTGACCTATCACTTTGCCCGGTTGTGCCCCGGCCTGTTTGGCTGGGCGATGCAACACGTTGTGGACTGGGCCAGGGAGCGACAGAGTCGGCAGCACAAAGCAGGATAAAAGGGGCGTTAGGGCACAGGCCAATGCCGACGGTATCGGCTATCTGTCCTATCCTTTGATAGGTTGATTCCCGTTCCGCAATCGTGAGCCAAGGTGGCCACTAAGGCGCTTCCGCTGAAGCCAAAGTCGGTGGCCTCTCATCCAAGAAGAACGAAGGAGACAACGTATGCCCAAGTTCATCGACACTCACCCTATGGAGCCCTTTACCGAGCAGCAACTGAGAGATCTGCAGAATGCACCGGCAGACGAATTCGGTGTCACTCACCACGACATCCTGTTCAGCAAGAAGGACAACCTGATTTACTGCGTGCTGGAGGCGCCCAACGCCGAAGCCATTCACAAACACCACGCCAAGGCTGGCATCTCCTGTGACTGGATTCGTGAAGTGGAATCCACCCGTTCGAAGTGATTTACGCCCACCGGCCGGAGCCTCCATAGCCCCGGCCATTTAAATTCCACCAGGCGTTCAGCAAGCTGCGGAACCGCACTGTATTCTTTAGATTCTTTTAATAGTGCTTCAACCCCCGGCCACTTTAACCCAGCGGACAAGGTGCTACGCTTGAGGTCCTACACAGTGCCAAGGACAACAATCATGACCAAGCTGACCATAGTCGCCCACATCAAAGCCAATGCCGACAAAATTGAACTGGTAAAATCCGAATTGCTTAAGCTTATCGCCACCACCCGCGCCGAAGCCGGCTGCATCAACTACGACCTGCATCAGGACAATGACAACCCGGCGCACTTCCTGTTTTTCGAAAACTGGGCATCGCGGGAGGCGTGGCAGGACCATATGGCCAACGATCACCTTAAGGCATACCTGGCCGCGGTCGAAGGCGCCGTCGAAAGCTTCACCGTTCATGAGATGACTCAGATTGGCTAACAGCCCACAGGAGCTTGATATGCTAATGGACACCCCTGTCTGCAATTTTGGTTGGAAGGCCCCGGATTTCACCCTGAGCGACCCTCACGGCATCCCCTTTACCCTGAGTGACCACCTGGGCAGCAAGGGATTGTTGGTGATCTTTATCTGCAACCACTGCCCCTATGTAAAACGGATCGCCCATCGGCTTGCCGCAGACACCAGGCAGCTGATGAAAGAAGGGATTAACGTGGTGGCGGTGATGTCCAACGATTACCGGGATTACCCGGAGGATGCGCCGCAAAATATGGTGGAGTTTGCCAGAAAACACGACTTTCCCTTCCTCTACCTGGTGGATGAGGATCAGGCTGTGGGTAAGGCGTTTGATGCCGTCTGTACGCCAGATTTCTTCGGCTTCAACGCCCGTGGGGAGCTGCAGTACCGGGGGCGGCTGGACGACGCCAAAATGGGCGATGACACAAACCGAACCCCCGAACTGCTCAACGCCATGCGAATGATTGCTGAAACCGGCGCCGGCCCACAAGAGCAGCACCCCAGCATGGGGTGCTCCATCAAGTGGCGAGACTGACAGGCATTAGGGGTTGACGATCAGCGGCTGCAGATCAAACCCCAATTCCACGGCCCGCGACCTGAAACGGGTCATCACCGCCTCAGACACCTTGGGCGTACGCGCCAGCAACCACAGGTAGTCCCGGTTGGGCCCGCTGACAAAGGCGTATTGATACTCAGGATCCAACTCGAACACCACATAGGCGCCGAAGAAGGGGCCAAAGAAGGAGACCTTGAGGTGAGCCACATCGGGCTGACCCACAGGATAAGCCCGGCCTATGGCTTCGCTCACCTCACCGGTCTCTTGGCGAATGCCGCGGTTCACCACGTGGATGCCCCCATCCTCTCGCATGGAGTATTCGGCAGTCACATTCGTCAGTCCACGCTCAAAGCTGTGATCCAGCCTGGCCACCTCATGCCAGGTGCCCAGGTAACGCTCCAGCTCAAAGGGGCGCACCGGCTCGATCCCCTCAGGAGCCGACGAACAGCCAGCCAGCAACAGGGCAAAAACAAAGAACAACCGCTTCATCACTCTCTCCTATTCAGCCCATTGATTTACGTACAACTCCAGCCTGAGGATCAGGCCAGATACCCACCATCCACCGGCAGTTCGATGCCGGTGATATAGGCCGCCGCATCGGACGCCAGGAACAGGAAGGCAGGCGCAATTTCGCCGGGCTGCGCCGCCCTGCCCTGGGGAATCAGTCCCAGGATCTGCCTGAGCAGAGCCGGGTTGTCGGTTAACGCCGACGCAAACTTGGTCTCCGTCAACCCCGGCAGGACCGCGTTCACCCGAATGTTGTAGCGGGCGCACTCCTTGGCAAAAGCGGCGGTCATGCTGTTTACTGCTGCCTTGGTGATGGAGTAGATCCCCTGTCCGGGTGCCGGAACGCGGCCATTGACCGAAGCGGTGTTGATGATCACCCCGCCCCCCTGCTCTCGCATTCTCTGTCCCGCCAGCTGGGCAAATTGGAAGTATCCGGCCAGATTCACTTCGATGGTTTTCGCCATCGCCTCTCTGGGGGTATCCAGAATGTGGCCAAAATAGGGGTTGGCTGCGGCGTTGTTTACCAAGATGTCCAATCGGCCATAGTCGGCGTCGATGCGCTCAAACAACTGCTGCATCTGGGCGCTGTCGCCGCCATGACAGGCAATCGCCCTGGCATCTCCGCCACTCTCGCGTATGTCCGCGGCCACAAGGTCCAGGGCGTCCTGATCACGGCTGGAGAGGATCACCTTGGCACCATGGGCGGCGTACAAGCGGGCCACCGCCTCGCCGATGCCCCGACTGGCGCCGGTAACCAGGGCCACCTTACCCTCAAGAGAGAGCAGGCCTGAGCCTTCAATCTTTTGCAACAGCGCCGGGCGCCCGGCCACCTGCTCCAGCTCATCAATCTCTGCCGCTGCCCTGTCCATCAATACCGCAGCCATCTCGCCAAAACGGGCGAAAGCGGGGTGTTTACGGCTGCCCTCCACATAGCGATACCAGATCTGCTGGACAATGGCCGCCAGGCGGAACAGGCCAAAGATGTAGTAATAGGCAAAACCACTGACATCCAGGCCGGTCTGCTCACCGTAGTAGGCCACCAGCTGGCGCCGGCTCCACATGCCCGGCAGATGGGTCGGCATCTGCCTGAGCATCTTCATCTCTGGCGGGTCCCCCGCCTCCACCCAGTAGGCCATGGAACATCCCAGGTCCATCAGGGGGTCGCCCACAGTGGCCATCTCCCAGTCCAGAACCGCACGGATCTGTGTAGGGTCCTCCGGGCTCAGCACCAGGTTGTCGAACTTGAAGTCGTTGTGGATCACCGCCTGGCCGGACTCCGGCGGGCGGTTGTCTGCCAGCCACCTCATCACCCGCTCTCCGCCTCGGGCGCCCGGGGTCAGGGCGTTGCGATAGCGCTTGCTCCAGCCGGTCACCTGGCGCTCCACATAACCCTGAGGCTTGCCCAGATCCGCCAGAGGTGTGCCGTCAATGGGCAGACTGTGGAGTGTCACCAGGGTATCCATCATGGTCTGGCACAAGGCAGACGCCTGGCTTTTGGCCAGCCCCAGATTCCCCGGCAGAGAGCGCCTTAAGATGATTCCCGGTTCATAGCTCATCAGGAAGAAGGGGTAACCCAGCACCTGATCATCCTGACAGCTGTGGAGCACCTGAGGCACCTGGGAAAAGCGGTCTGCCACCGCAGAAAGCATCCTCGCCTCCCGGCCCATGTCATGGGCGGTGGCCGCCTTGGTGCCCGGGGGGGGCATGCGCAGCACTATGGTGCGTTCAGAGCACTCCAGCTTGAAACTCAGGTTGGAGGCGCCCCCTTCGAAGGGGGTCACCGACGCCAGTTCCCCCAACTGGGGGAGGTGCTGCGCCAGATAGGCGCGCAGGGCTTCAAGGTTGAGGGATTGGGTCATTGCTGGTCTCTCCATGACACAGTAGTTGAACTCGGTTGAGCAGGTAGTCGGTGTAAGCGTCCACACTGACACCGGCTTTGCGAAAATGGCTGCGCCGCAGGTACCAGCCCTGGAGCAGATGCTTGAGCAAGCCGACGGCGATCACCGGCTGCTCCACCCGCCCCAGCTGCGTCAGGCTGCGAAGCAGTTCATCATCCACCTGCTCACTCAGGGCCAGCGCCTCCCGGCGAAGGGCGTCGCTCTGGTGGCGGGCCTCCATGTAGGTGAAGTAAAACCAGGGCTGCATCAGCTCACTCAGGTAGAGGTGATAGCGGCAAATCGCCTGAAGTTGCCGCTCTTTGGGCAGAGCCCGAATCATCGGCAGCAGAACCTGCTCGAACTGAACCCGGATAAACCGGTGAATGGAGGCGGCCAGCGCCTCCTTACTGTCGAAGTAGCCGTAGAGCCCCCCGAGGCTGAGGCCACTGGCCTCACTGAGCTGACGCAGGGTCATGGCATGGAACCCCTTGAGGTTTGCCAGCTCAAAGGTGGCATTGATGATGGCCGCCAGCCTGGCGTCGGTGCGCTTGGGGTTCTTCTGCTTCAGCTGAGGCAGACAGTGTTCCCGAAAGCTCTGCCACAAACGGTCTGGCTGCCAACGCAGTTGCCGCTGAAACTGCTCCAAAGAGCAGGCAATCTCACTCATCGATGTGCCCTGAGCAGGTGTTTGGCTGCCGACAGTTTATGCACCTCGTCAGGGCCATCGTAGATACGAGCGGCACGCTCCTCCCGATAGAGGAAGGCCAATATGGTGTCGTCGGTGACGCCAAGGCCGCCGTGAAGCTGAACCGCTGTATCCACCACCTGCTGCAGCATGCGGGCGGTATGAAACTTGATCATGGCGATCTCCGCCCGCACCGTGGCAAAGTCCTCCTTGTCCACCTGCCAGGCGGTGTGCAGGACAAACCAGCGTGCGGCCCGGTGTGCCGCTGCGGCTTCCGCCAGCATCCCCTGGGCCAGGGGTTGCTCTCCCAGGGTCTTCTGAGCGGTGATCGCCCGCTGATTCAGGTAGCCTGTGGTCTCATCCAGCGCCCGTTGCGCCAGCCCCAGCCAGCGCATGCAGTGGTGTATCCGCCCTGGTCCCAACCTGGCCTGAGCCAGGGCAAACCCCTGCCCCGCCTTGCCCACCAGGGCATCCGCCGGCAGTTTGACGTCGTCGAACAGCATCTCGGCATGGCTGAAGGGGCCGTGTCCCTCGCCGCCCATCACCGAGATGTTACGGATGCGAGTGACACCAGGGGCATCCATGGGCACCAGCAGCATGGAGGCCTGCTGATGAGGAGGCGCTTCCGGGTGGGTCTTGGCCATCACTATGGCAAACTCAGCGCCCTCGGCCGCGGTGGTAAACCACTTGTGGGCATTCAGGTGCCAACAGTCACCATCGAACTCCGCCTCACTGTTCATCATCAGCGGGTTGGATCCGGCCAGCTGACGCTCTGTCATGGCAAAGCAGCTGCGAATCTCCCCTTTTGCCAGGGGCTCCAGGTAGCGACTGCGCTGCTCGGCGGTGCCGCAGTGAAGCAGCAGTTCGGCATTGCCCGCATCCGGGGCCTGACAGCCAAAGGCAAAGTGCCCCAGGGGCGAGTAACCCAGAACCTCGGCCAATTGAGCAAACTCGAGGAGCGACAGGCCCATACCGCCCAGTTCGGTGGGCAAGTGCGGCGCCCACAGCCCAAGCTCGCGAACGCTCTGGCGCACCTCCTCCAGCTCGCCCATCAGGGTGGCGTAGTCGTGACTGAGCAGCAGAGGTTCGAGGGGAATCAGTTGCTCCCGAACCAGAGAGGACGCCTCGTCGCAGGCGGTTTTCAGGCCGGGTGAGAGGGAAAAATCCATATTACCTCCATGTCAGCATATCCTGTCGGCGCAAGTGGCCATTGATGTTGAACGCCTGCAACTGCCACTGTCCGCGGGCATAGCGCAGGTGGGTTATACTACAGTTATTAACCTGGTGAATAAGTTCAGCCATATGAGAGGCTTGTGCCCCCAGGGCTTCGCCTGCGACCAGGCTGATGACACCACCGCTGGTCACCGCCAGAGTGGGCTTGTTCCCCTGATGGTGCTCGGCAATGGCCTCGAGGACCCGATGTCTGAACTGACTGAAGCTCTCCCCTTCACGCTGACCATGGTCCGCAATCCAGACCCTGAGGGCTTCGCTCATCAGAGGCAGGAAATAGCGCATATCCTGACTGGCTTCCTTGGGGGTCAGGGACAACCCCAGCCGCTCGCACGCCGCCGGCCAGTAGAGGGGGATCAGCTCCATGATCTCCAGCTCGTTGAACCCCGGGTCCTGCCGGTCGGTGGGGGTAAAGCCTCCGCCCCGGCACAACCCTTCCAGGGTCTGGCGCTGACGTTTCAGGCTGCCGCTGACCAGGGTGGCATCGGACAGGTTCCAATCCGCCAGCTCCTCACCCAGACAGAGCGCCTGCCGCTGACCCAGGTCGCTCAGTTGGTCGTAATCCGGACTGCCGAACATCGCCTGACCGTGACGGAGCAGATAGAGATCCATAAGAAGTTTCCGAGATGAGACTTGTTTTCACCCTACAAGCTGTTTAGTTTATCGTCAATAACGAACGAACGTTCGTTTTTACCAGGAGGTATCTGATGAACAAGGAGTGGTTAATCACCGGAGCCACCGGGGGATTGGGGCGCGAATTGGCCAGACTGGGGCAGGACCAGGGGGCCAGGCTGTGGCTGCTGGACCGGGACGCCGAGGCGCTGGCTGCTCTGAAGGAGGAGCTGGGGGAACACCACCTGACTCTGGCCGGCGACCTGACAGACACAGACTATTTTCATGCCTTGCAGTCGATGATGGAGGAGCATCAGCCCGGCTTCGACTGGGTGTTCAACAACGCCGGCATCGCCTCAGGGGGACGCTTCGAGTCCCTGCCGGACAGCGAATGGCAGCGCTGCCTGGACATCAACTTGATGGCGGCAGTCCGTTTGTGTCGCACCGTCAGTGGCGCCATGGTGCCAGGCAGTCATCTGGTCAACATCGCCTCCATGGCCGCCCTGGCCAACGCCCCCTCCATGGCCACCTATAACGTCTCCAAGGCCGCCCTGGTCAGCCTGAGTGAAACCCTCAGGCTGGAGTGGCACAGTCGCAATGTGGGTGTCCACGTAGTGTGCCCTGCCTTCTTCCCCAGCCCCCTGCTGGAGTCCCTCAACCCCCAGGGCGTCAACATGGCCAAGGTGGCGGGCAAACTGATGGCACGCTCTGAGCTGAGCGCCGCCGATGTGGCCAACTACGTTGTGCAGCGGGCCCGCAAAGGGGAGTTTCTGATTCTGCCCCATCGCAAGTCCCGCCAGGCCTGGTGGATGAAGCGTTGGTTGCCGGAACATTTCTTCAATCTGATTTTGCGCCAGGCGCAGGGAGCCTAGATGAGCAGCACTCAATGGATGATATATGGAGCAAATGGCTACACCGGGGAGCTGATTGCCCGGGAAGCGGTCAAGCGGGGGCTGACCCCGATACTGGCAGGGCGCAGCATCGAGAAGATCCGGCCCCTGGCCAATGAGCTCGGTCTGGAGTGCCGCAGTTTCTCTCTGGACCAGATCAAGGCAGACGCTCTGGGCGATGTCGGCCTGGTGTTGCACTGTGCCGGTCCCTTCTCCGCCACCGCCGAACCCATGATGCAGGCGTGCCTCAGGTATGGCTGTCACTACCTGGACATTACTGGGGAAGTTGCGGTGTTTGAACGGGCCGCCGCCCTGAATGACCGGGCGCGAACTGCGGGAATCGTGCTGATCCCCGGAGTGGGGTTTGACGTGATCCCCACCGATTGTCTGGCGGCACGGCTCAAACATGCCCTGCCCGACGCCAATCACCTGGCCCTGGGGTTCGACAGCCGCTCCGGTTTCTCGCCAGGAACGGCCAAGACCTCGGTTGAAGCCCTGCCTCAAGGCAGTCTGGTGCGCCGCGATGGAAAACTGAAGCCGACGCCACTGGCGGCCTACACCCGCACCATCGCCTTTGGCCAGGAGCCCAAGATGGCGGTGGCGATCCCCTGGGGGGACGTGTCCACCGCCTGGCACAGCACCGGCATCGACAACATAGAGGTGTACATTCCCATGTCACCGAGGAAGATCGCCCAGTTAAAACGGATGAATCTGTTCAGAGGCGTACTGGGTTGGTCATGGGTACAGCGATTGATCAAGGGTCGCATCGAGCGGGAACTCAAGGGCCCCAGCGACGACCAGAGGCAGCGCCATACCACCTGGGTGTGGGGCGAAGTGCGCAACGCCAAGGGGGAGTATGTTGAAGGACGGGTGCACACCGCCAACGGCTATGATGTCACCGTCAGCGGCGCCCTGGCGGTCACTGAGCATCTTCTGTCCCAGCCTGACGCCAGCGGTTACCACACGCCCTCAACCCTGATGGGCTGGGCCCTGGTGGAGCAGCTGCCCGGCAGCGGCAGCATTGAGCTCTGCCCCAGGGACGAGGCGCGTCAGCCGGCAGCCTGACGCAGACGAAACTGGAACTGCTGGGTGTTCATCCTGAAGGTGCGCACCGCTTCCATCAGGCTCAGGGCGGTGGGCACCAGGGTCCAGCAGAACGCCAGATACAGGGTGCCCTTGATGTGCTGTCCCAGGTAGAACTTGTGGGCACCCAGACCGCCCAACAACAGGCTGAGCCAGGCGGTCAGGCGACGACTCTTGGGCCGGGCCAGAGGGTCCACCCCACCGAAGGCCTCCATATGCTGACCGGCGCCACATTCGCCACACACAATGTCGGACAGCTGTACTCTCTGACCGCATTGACCACAACTTAATTTCATCTTGCTATCCCCTAGCCACCGCTTTGATGAGGCCAGCATTATGCGTACATGTGTTCGCTGAGATCCAGGTTTAGGATCACACTTCTGATCTTTGTTCGTCGGTGAATGGGCAACAAAAACAACAAAGCCCGCCAATAGGCGGGCTTTCTCTTCTGCCACAGGCTCAGCTGCGGTAGAGGGTCTGAATCAGGTGATAACCAAACTTGGTCTTAACCGGGCCGTGCACTTCCAGCACCGGCTTCTTGAACACCACGTTATCGAACGCCTTCACCATCTGACCCGGGCCAAACTCACCCAGGTCTCCCTGGCGGCGTTTGGAGGGGCACAGGGAGTGCTTCTTCGCCAGCTGGCCGAAGTCCGCGCCCTTGGCGATCATCTGCTTCAGTTTCAGGGCTTCCTGTTCTGTCTTTACCAGGATATGTCGTGCCGAGGCTCTGGCCATGATGCGCTCCGTCTGAAAAATTTGGGCGGCATTGTAGCCCAGCCCCGCAACTACAGCCAGCCCTTGCGCTTAAAGAACCAGTAGGTGCCCACGGCGCTGGAGAGCATCAGTCCCAGGGCCAGGGGGT
Organism: Ferrimonas sp. YFM; assembly: GCF_030296015.1. Taxonomy (NCBI): domain Bacteria; kingdom Pseudomonadati; phylum Pseudomonadota; class Gammaproteobacteria; order Alteromonadales; family Ferrimonadaceae; genus Ferrimonas; species Ferrimonas sp. YFM. The sequence continues at coordinate 1,764,736 of NZ_AP027368.1, read as the reverse complement.
ACCCCACCTCCCAACGCAGCTCAGGCATGGAGATAAAGTTCATTCCATAGATGGAGGCGATCAGGGTCGGTGGCAGGAACACCACGGCGGCAACCGAGAAGATCTTGATGATCTTGTTCTGCTGCAAACTGGTGAAGCCCATGGCCGCATCCAGCAGGAAGTTGATCTTATCAAACAGGAACTGGGTATGGGGCAGCAAGGACTCGATGTCAGAGAGCATCTCCTTGACGTCCTTGATCTCCTCTTCGTGCAGGTGGCGACGATAGTAGCGCTGCATGAAGCGCAAACCCCGCTGGGTATCCAGCAGCGCCAGGCGGATCTTACCGTTTCCATCCTCCTGCAGGGTGATCTGCTTGAACACCTCGTCCAGCTTGTCGTTGTCGAACACCTCTTCGGACAACTCATCCAGTACGGTGTAGACATCCTCCAGCTGATCAGACAGGTAATCCACCTTGAGGTTGAACAGCTCCACCAGCAGGGCTTCCGGTCGGTCCGCCTCCACCCTGCCCAGGCGCAGGTAGTTGCGCATCAGACGGATAAGCCCCACATCCTCTTCACGGATGGTGAACAGGCGACTGGGCTGAACCAGGAAGAAGACGTTGATGGCGCGGACCTCGTGGCCCACCCGCTGTGGGAACAGGGAGTTGATGTGCAGCCCATCGTTATCCAGGTAGAAACGCGCGGAGGCCTCAATCTCGTTGATGTCCTCCTCGTCGGGCGCCTCTTCATACAGATAACGAGACAGCCACTGACGCTCGTCATCGTCGGGGCGAAACAGATCGATCCACAGGGTATGTTCAGGGATGCCATCCTCGACACCGAGTTCCCGGGTTTCCCATACATCGTTACGCAGAATGTAGGCGGTGATCATTGGGAGCTCTCCTTGGAGATCGTTTTTGTTCTTTGGCGAAGATAATACAGACTTGTTGCCAAAATAAAACGGGGCAACGATAACCGTTGCCCCGTAAGTTTAAATCTTAGTCATTATTCTATTGGAGAAATTTCCATGCGCTCGGTGCTGCCCAGCTCCACATAGAGGCCATCGCGGGTGGTGAACTGCCTTCCATCCAGGTCCTTGCGATACACTTCGTAGAGGGTTTCACTCTGATACTCGGCGTCGATGACCCGCACCTGCAGAACCTGCTGCCCCTGGTACCACTGCCAGCCGGAGAAGGCCGCTGCCACCAGCATTACCACCCCGGCAATGGCGGGTGCCAGAAAACGCAACCAGCTCGATGCCATGGAGGGGAGCTCGGCTTCCTGCTTACGTGCGGGGGCGCGCCTCTTGGTGCCCATCAGCACCACGGTAATCACCAGCAGGGTGACCAGAATCTTGGTCAGCATCGATACTCTACTCCAGCAAAAGGGCCCACCCAGGATTGAAGGTCGGCCCCATAATCAATGCCGGGCAGTATAGCCCGGCCAACCGGTGCGCCGCGACCGCAATCCGGGAAAATATGCGCTGGATCAGGCCTGTCTGGCCACCAGAATGGTCAACATACGACGCAGTGGCTCTGCCGCTCCCCACAACAACTGATCGCCAACGGTGAACGCCGACAGGTATTCCGGTCCCATGGCCAACTTGCGCACCCTGCCCACTGGCACCGACAGGGTGCCGGTGACGGCGGTGGGAGTCAGCTGTTCACGGCTGGCCTCCGGCGTATTGGGCACCAACTGCACCCAGTCATTGTGCTGGGCAATCAGCTGCTCAATCTGCTCCAGGGGCAGGTCGCGCTTAAGCTTGATGGTCAGCGCCTGGCTGTGGCAGCGCAGCGCCCCCACCCGAACACAGAGCCCGTCGATGGCAATGGGCTGCTGCTCGCTGCCCAAAATCTTGTTGGCCTCAACCTGGGCCTTCCACTCCTCGCGGCTCTGGCCGGATTCCAGAGGTGAATCTATCCAGGGGATGAGGCTGCCCGCCAGGGGTACCCCAAACTGAGAGGCGTCCAGGGTGCCCGAACCCATCTTGGCGGTCACCGCCCGCTCAATCTCCAGAATGGCCGAAGCGGGATCAGTCAACTGGTCAGCCACCTCGTTGTGCAGCTCTCCCATCTGCGTCAGCAACTCCTTCATGTGACGGGCGCCGCCACCGGAGGCCGCCTGATAGGTCATGGGGCTGACCCACTCCACCAGGTCCGCTTCCAGCAGGCCGCCTATGGCCATCAACATCAGAGAGACGGTGCAGTTACCGCCGACGAAGGTGGTCTTGCCCTCATCCAGTGCCCGGTCGATGACATCGCGATTTACCGGGTCCAGCACGATCGTGGCGTCATCGTCCATTCTCAGGTTGGAAGCGGCGTCTATCCAGTAGCCTTGCCAGCCTGACTGGCGCAGCCTGGGATAGATCTCCTTGGTGTAGTCCGATCCCTGACAGGAGACGATCGCCTCCATCTGCTCCAGGCGTGCCAGGTCAAAGGCATCCACCAGAACAGGCTCACTGGCCCCTTTCGGCGCAGCTTGACCCGCCTGGGAGGTGGTGAAGAAGGTGGCTTTAATGGTGTCAAAATCCTGCTGCTGATGCATACGCTCCACCAGCACCGAGCCCACCATGCCTCGCCAACCTACTATTCCGACTTTCATACCGCTCTCCCTCAACAGACCACAAAATAGACTGTGGTCGACGTTAGCATTTGGACGGCTAAACGTCTACACGCGATTCTCCGGCTCACCGGGTTACCTAAGAGTTTTTTCTGATAGAATGGCCAAAGGTTATGAGTCAGGGCAGCGAATGAAAGCGAAACCTATCTGGGCATTGATGGCAGTTGTGGCCGGCTTCTGGTGTTTTCACCAGGGCAGCGCCATGCCTTCAGATCGCCTGATGAGGTTGCTCAGCCTGACCTCTTCCCCGGACGCCAAGGCCCAACAGGAGCAGGATCAAGCGCTTGCTTTCCAGGCTGACTCTGCCGATCAAGCCGCTGTTTCTACCATGACCGCGCCGCCCCCGGTGGCCGCAAGCTCACAACAGGCCGAGGCCCTCTCCGAGGACTCAGAGGCCAACCCGGCTCATCCTCACTTCGGACTGTTTCGCTCCTCACGCACCGCAGCGGTTCCCGCCGACATCAGCGCCCCAAACACACCAAGCTATGCCAGGCTGATCCAGCCTGGTGCGCCCGATTACGATAAGCTGGTGGCGATGCTTGAGCCCGGCAAGGCCAGCCTGGTGGTCGGTGACATGCTGCTGATTCCACAAATGGTGAACGGCGAACTGCTCTTCTCCGAGTACAGCCTGGCTGAAGCGCAGTTTATCTATGAGCACCCGGAAAGATTCGTCGATGGCCAGTTGGCCATGTTCATGGCGGACAAGATGATGGGCCCCTGGAGTGAAAACTGGGGACTGGCACCGGGTCAGGGTGTTGACCCTGTCTACCACTTCTGCAGGCAGGCTGGCTGCATATTCCGTGGCAGCTACGAGACCACAGCTCAGGCCGAGGCCTTCGTCGATGCATTCCGTCGAGCCAACCCAGGGCTGCTGGTGGACCCCATAAGTTGGGAGGGCAATCTGGTGGTCAGCTATCTGGACCCGGAAACCGCCGTTGCCCTGTTTGACGCCAATGGCCGCCCCGCCATTCCAGAATTCGGTGCAGATGGCCGTCCAAGGCACCCACTCTACGACAGAGAGGGCAACCCGGTGGAAATCATGCTGCCCATCCCGTCAGATCTGGCCAATGGTCCTCACCCACCGCCGCTGCCCCCAGGGGCACACCCTCACCACCCAGGCGGCCACGACGTGGTCCTGCCGCCCATTCACCTGTTGGATGACCTGCTGGGGGATGAGCCTCCCTTCCTGCCAGTGGTTCCGCCGCAGGGTCAGCGCATCGACAGCAGCTTCAGCGCCGACGCCACCTGAGGCAGGGCGCGGTTACCCTGCCCCCACACGATGTAGAGCCGCCGTAAGATGGGCTCTGGCAGATGAATCCGACTGATCACCTCCCTGTCCAAGGCCTCATCGCAGGCCAGCCGGGACACCAGGGCACACCCCAGCCCGGACTGTACCGAGCGCACCACCGCCTCCAGGCTGCCCAGCTCAAGTATCCGAATCTCTGGCTTCAACCTGGGCCGCAGGTGATGATCAAACTGCTCACGACTGCCGGAGTGGCGCTCTCTGAGCACCCAGGTCTCTTCAGACAGCAGCCCCCAATCCGCCACTTGCCCTGACAGAGGGTGTCCGGCGCGGGCAATCAACACCATCTCATCATCCCGCCAGTGGCAGCGTTCCAGTTCAGGCTCCAGGGTCTCGCTCTCAATCAAACCGAGATCCAATTGATGGGCCACCAGAGCCTGTTGTATCTCGGCACTGTTGGCCAGCCGAACTTCCCCGCAAAGCCGAATCTGTTGCAGTGCCTCCCCCAGCAGAGTCGGCAGCAGATAGTTGCCTATGGTCAGGCTGGCGCCAAGACGCAGGGGCACCTGGGAGTCGCCGGGTTCAAACAGGGCCAGGATGCTGGCCTGACGGTTCAGCATCTGCTCGGCCAGGGGCAACAGCAGGTGACCACGGGCATTGAGGTGCAACCTCTGCGCCTGTCGTTCAAACAGAGATACCCCCAGCTGGGACTCCAGCGCTTTGATCCCCTGGCTGACGGCGCCGCGAGTCAGAAACAGTCGCTCCGCGGTGACGCCGAGGTTACCGGTCTGCGCAACGAAGCAGAACAGCCGAAGCTGCTTGAGAGAAAGGTCTACCATATAGAGTTTCTAAACAGTTATTGCGACATATTCGATATTAATAAACAGCGTATCGAGGGACAATGGCCACATCAAGCAGAACCTGAGGTTTTTCCATGAGCACTCTCCTCCATCAAAAGTCCCAACACCTCCCCACTCCCATGGCCGGTCTGGCACTGGGCATCGCCAGCCTGGGACTGTGCCTGGAGCAAAGATTGGATGCGGGATTGTGGATTCAGCTGACCCTGGCCACCGTCGCGGCAGCGCTCTGGCTGATGCTGACAGTAAAGTTCCTGCTGCACCCCTCTTTATTGCGAAAGGAGATCGCCTGTCCGCTGGTGGGCAGCGTAATCCCCACTTACGCCATGGGCGCCATGATCCTCTCCAAGACCCTGGGGCTGTATCAACCCGGGGCTGCCACCCTGTTGTGGAGCGGTGCCGTGGTCATGCACCTGATTCTGATGACCCTGTTCCTCTACCACAGGCTGAAAGAGCCCAGGCTCACCACCATGTTACCCAGTTGGTTTGTGCCCCCGGTTGGGATCATTGTGGCTGCCCTCTCCTACCCCAATGACGCCGTCTACCCATTGGCAAAGGGCCTGATGTGGCTGGGACTGGCCAACTACGCCTTATTGCTGCCGCTGATGATCTACCGGTTGACCTGCCACCGCTGGGACGACCCCAAAGGCTACCCCACCTTTGCGATTATGGCGGCCCCGGCCAGCCTGGCACTGACCGGTTACCTGGCGGTAGTGCATCAACCTGACACCCTGATCATCAACACCCTGCTGCCTCTGGCACTGCTGATGACCACCCTGGTGTACCTGGCCATGTTCCGGCTGCTGCGTCTGCCTTTCAGCCCAGGGTATGCGGCGTTCACCTTTCCGCTGGTGATCTCCGCCACTGCCCTCTATCAATGTTTGGACAAAGCCGCCATGGGCGCGTCAGAGCTGACTGCGGTGCTAAGACCACTGGCCGACCTTGAGCTGTTGCTGGCCAGCCTGATGGTGGGCTATGTGGCGCTGCGCTACGCGGTCCACTTCTGGCCCAGCCGCCAGCCGGGACAATAACCGCTCTCCTTCACCACAGCGCCCACGAGCTCGGCAGTCCGGAAGTCCAAACCCTCAAAAAAGCGCACCTGGCTCACTGCCCAAAATAACACCAGCGTGAGCCAGGTCACCTTCCCCCAGCGCTACTTTTCGGTAACAGAGCGCAGAAACTCTCGGACTTTGGCGATTTCCCATCGATTTTTGCCCACCCCACCCCAGATATGCAGGATTATATCCTGCTGCCAAACGGGCATTTTGCAGCCATTTATAGATCAAACGATCCTGCAGAAACACAATATCTTTCATTGGGACAGAGTGACCAAGAAGAATCACCTCCATCAATATTCCTTATTCCTCTGCTATCCACCCCAGGGGTGAGTGATTCACGCTACCCCGGTTCATCAGGCAAGTTGAATCTACTTATCAATGTAATGCCAATAGGAGATCCACTTAACACTTATTTTCTTAAGTTATGGGTCAGTAAAGGATTTCTGTGTTTATATAAATTTCAAGATTAAGGCCACACAAATAGCAGAGGTTAATATGGAAGTATTAGAACTCGTAGGCAGCTGTCTAGTGTTATTCGCATGTTTGTGTCTTACTGGGATGGCGTTGTTTTATCTTGCCTCTCTGGTGGTCGCAGCATTGGTCTTTGTTTCCGGACTTTATCGAAAGGAGCGCGGCAGCCGAAACCCTATCGTTATTGCCTGGGAGCAGAACAGGGACCGTCGCTGGCCCCGCAGCCCCAGGACCTGGGAGCAACGCAGCATCGGCTGATGGCCTTAATCGAAACAACATGAGTTGTAGAGTATTAAATTATTCTAATGGCTCAGGAAAGGCGCTAATTAACACCATCCAATATTCAGAGTGAATATTAGTGCGGGGAGCACCCTTGGCATAATTAGCGCCATTAATTTTATGTTCACAGATTGACGAAAAAAAATATAAGGGAGTCAATAATGGACCAAAAAGTAAAACTGATCGATCTGGTACACCAAGTTGGTTGGGTTTACGACTCTACGGCCGTCACTCAAGAGCCGGATGGTAAACTGGTGTTCTGGAAAATTCCTCTCCATGAAGTGTTGGCCCTGCGCAGCATTCATCACTCCAAGTCGCTACGTAAAGAGTTGGGCAAGGATTTTGAGCGCTATGTAATGAACACCGAAAGTCGCAAGCTGAAATTGGCCGTCGACTGGCATCACGGGGTGATCAGTGCCCTCAACTACATAGACGCCGAAAGAGCCATGGCCTCTTAACCGTTTTTGGCGGGCTGCAGTCCTCGACAGTCACTACCTCTCACTGCAGCCCTGCCTCTTTTATTTTGGACGGTCGCGGATCCCAACCTGCGCTACCTCTCGCCGCGACCGGTCCTTTTTTGCCCCTTCTGAGCTAGCCCCCCGTTACACCGGCATTAATTCAGTTTTGCCTCCTATTCATACGCTTAGCTATTGGAACTTCTAACATTTACCGCTAAATTGGAATTGGGCGAACCCTGAGTTAACCAAGATGGACGCCGATTCGGCGAAGAACCGGAGCCAACCGCCATGACCAGCACAAGCACTGCGCCAATCAAGGTTGATGTACTGGGGATCAGTGGCCTGCAATGGGCACTGCTCGATGCCGACCTCAAGGTGCATCAGGCCAGCGCGGAGTTCCTTGCCAACTTCGCCGCAAACCAGGACTTGCCCCTACCCCTGCACCAATTGCTGCCCACCCTCAATGCGGATCAGCAGATGAGCCTGCGTTATCTGCAGCAAAGGACCCAGTTCCAATGCGTCTCTGTCCAAGGTAAGGGGCTGCACTGCATCGCCGCACCAACGGGCAATGCTCACCTGCCCATCTGTCTGTCACTGATGGCGTTTGACCTGGACAACCGCTGGCTGATGGAGCTCCACCCCAATTACAACCACGCGCTCTACTCCAGCGATCAGTGGATAGCTCACCTGGAAACGGTGATCAAAAGCGCCCCGGAGGAAACCCTCAATCAGCTGGTCAGCCGGGCGGTGCACATCACCCAGTCTCAGGACGGATATCTGATGCACTACAACTCAGGCAAGCGAGCGCTGAGCCTGACCGCAAGACACCGAATACGCAACCTGGAATCAGAGCCGTTTTCCATCGACACCTGCCCCTCCCTGGCCATCTGTGTCGATGAGTCCAGTGCCTACATCTGCAACGATCTCGACAGCGAGCCCCTGCCCTTTTTGACCGGGCAGAGTGTCCGCAATCATTTGAGCGTACCTGTGACCTATCGCGGAGCCATCGTCGGGGTGGTGGGGGTGTTTAACCGGGACAAGCCCTATACCGAGGTGGATGCCAAAAGCCTGATGGTGTACGGCACCATCATCTGGCACGCCATCCAGTTGCCTAAGACCCTTAAGGTGGTGGCTGAGCAATCCCGCGTCATTCGGCAGCAGAAACAACAGCTGAACCATTCTCTGGTTCAACTGGTGGGCGCCATTGCCGATGCCCTCGAAGTCAATGATCCCTACACCGCTGGCCATCAGCGTTCTGTCGCCAAGCTGGCACACCGCATTGGACGCAGAATGGGGCTGACCCACCACCAACTGGAGGGCCTGAAGCTGGGTGGCCTGATCCACGATATCGGCAAACTGGCCATCCCCACTCAGTTGCTGACCAAGCCTTCACGCCTGACAGACGAGGAGTTTGACCTCATCAAAACTCATTCGGAACGGGGCGCGGAAATCATCAAGGATGTGGAGTTTCCCTGGCCCATTCGCGACATGATCCTGCAGCATCATGAGCGACTGGATGGATCCGGCTACCCCTATGGCCTGAAGGAATCGCAGATACTCATCGAGTCCCAGATTCTGGCGGTAGCCGACGTGTCCGATTCCATCCTCTCCCATCGCCCCTACCGGCCGGCCCTGGGTTTTGACAAACTCAAAGAGGTGCTGATGCAGGGGCGAGGCACAGAGTTCAACAGCGAAGCGGTGGACATCTGCCTGGAGTTTCTCTGTGAAGAGCGCACCCAGTCTGTGGATTGCATCGACGCCATCCCACTGGGCAAGGTGCTGACACTGGACCTGGACGCCACCCTGGCTCAGGCAGAGGAGAAGATGAACCGGGCCGACCTCAGTGTGGCCCTGGTGATGGATGAGGATGGCCATACGGTGCGCGGCTACATCACCAGCGCCATGCTCACCTTCTGGCACAGCCCTCTGCTGGATACCGCGGCGGAGCGCACCCTGGACCGGGAGCTGCAGCACCGCAAGCTGCATCAGGTGATGAAACATGAAGTGCCCAGCATCGAGCGCTGCGCCTCCCTGGAGAACGCCTCCACCCAGCTGCAGGCCTCACACGAACACTTCCTGCTGGTGACCGGGGTTAATGGTAACCCTGTGGGCATACTGACCTGGCCTCCTCTGGCCCAGGCTCTGCAAGACAAGCTGGCCAACAACCAGGGTCTCACGCCGACGACTTCGCCAACCGCCTGATTTCACTCAGCCACAGACAAGAAAAAGCCGGGAAATTCCCGGCTTTGTTTTATCTGTCACTGTCTGTGGTCAAGTCGATCTTATCCGGCTCAATCTCCGGCTCCTCCACCAGAGGGACAGCTTCAAGCTGCTCCATCAGGCGCATCCTCTTGCGCCAGAACAGCAAAACGCCCAGACCAAACAGCAGCAGCACGGCATTGGCCCCAACCACGATGCTGATGACCCGAAAACGCGCCGCATCCTCTTTCTCCTGCATCTGCTCCTGAACCAGGGCGGCCCGCTCGGAGGGACTGAGGCTTGGCGGCGGTGGCGGCGCCACATAGAAATTGAGCTCAGGCAGGTTCAGGAAAAACTCCTCTCCTGACGCCGTGGTGCCCACGGCGGTGCCTTTGATCAGATAGCTGCCCATCTCCATCACCATCGGCAGAGGATAGCTTTGCACCTCCTCCTGGGGGGTCACCGTCAGCTCCCCCATCATGCCCGATGGCGCACGAACCTGGATCACCAGATGCAGCTCTCCCGGCATCAGATCCTGCTGGTCCACATTGACCTGCACCCGGTACTCATCGGGGTCGGTCCCGGGCTTCTGCGGTACCGACAGCCTGAAGGGCTGAGGGATGATCTCCAGGTCCTGGTCGACGGTGCGGTTAAACACTTCGTTGCCCACTTCAAGCCGCAAACCATAGAGGCCAGAGGGCTGGTCAAAATCCAGGGAGGAGGTGAAGTGGCCATCACTGGGGCGCTCGTCCAGCTTGGTGCCATCATCCTCGAAGCCGCCAATTTTCTTCACGCCAGCGGCGTAGTTTTCATCGCCGCGGCGGTTGGCACTGACCAGGTTCACCTTCCACTTGAGCATCTTGTGGAAGTCCCGGATGGAGAGGGTGTTGTTGTCGCCCTCGATGCTGGCGTGGAGCTTGATGCGCTCCCCGCGAAACACCTTCTTCGGCAGAGGGTCCAGCTTCAGCTGTATGTCGCTGATAAGGAGGATTTTACTGTTTTCGCTGACCTGGCCAATGAGTTGCCAGGGGCCTGGAGTGGGGTTGGCGACCCGGATCATGTCGCCGCCGGGGCCCTCGCTCCAACTGACGTTCTTCGGATGGCGGTGGGAGTACCACTTGCTGCCGTCGGGCAGCACCACAATGACCGGCGAGCTGTGCTCCTTACGCTGGACCAGCATGGTGATGGCTTCAATGCCATAATCCACCCGAAAGCGGTTATCCAGCAGTTTCAACGCCTGCGGCGATAGCGCCCAGGCGCGTGTCCCCGCCAGCAGCAGGAACAGCAGAAACACCGCCTTCCATCGACTCATCCTCTACCCTCTCAGCCAGATCGGTTCGCTGACCAATCCAAGTCGCTCCTCGTGTCTACTGATATCATCGGCCGAGCAGGCGATCACTTTAAGGGGTTGGCGGTCACTTTTCAGGCGAACGATGCCGCCGCCTTCACCATCGGCACCGGAAGCCAGCTCCAGGGCCTTCTGGCCACCGGTCATAAACAGGTACACATCCGCCAGAATCTCGGAATCGAGCAGTGCGCCGTGGAGGGTTCGATGGCTGTTGTCGATGCCATAGAAGCGGCACAGGGCATCCAGGTTCAGGTTGCCCTGAATCTCACCTTTGCTCTTCTTCTCCCTGGCCACCTGCAAAGTGTCGACCACGGTGCAATGGTCCTGCAGCTTGCCGTACCGGCCCAGCATCTGGAATTCGTAATCGATGAAGCCGATATCGAACTGGGCGTTGTGTGCAATCAGTTCGGCGCCACGGACGAACTCCATGAAGCCGTCCACCACCTCATGGAACAGCGGCTTGTCCGCCAGGAACTCATCGGTGATGCCGTGTACCTGAATCGCCTCCTCATCCACCGGACGATCCGGCTTGATGTAAACGTGAAAGGTACGGCCGGTCAATTTGCGATTGACCATCTCCACACAGCCGATCTCAATCAGGCGGTGCCCCTCGTAGTGAGGGCCCCCGTCCTGGTTCATACCTGTGGTTTCCGTATCGAATACGATCTGACGTACTGGGGTATTGATGTCTGTCATAATCCTGATTTGCAACAAGTTGCGGTATACTGCACCGCTTAGGCTCCGGCTATGGTAACAATTTAAATGACTCAACTAAAATCTGTCACTCTCTACACCGATGGCTCCTGCCTGGGCAACCCGGGTCCTGGCGGCTACGGGGTGTTGCTGCGTTATCGTCAGCACACCAGAGAGATGAGCGAAGGCTACCGCCTGACCACCAACAACCGCATGGAGATGCTGGCAGCCATCGTCGGACTGGAAAGTCTGAAAGAGCGCTGCGTGGTGGACCTGCATACGGACAGCCAGTATCTGCGCCAGGGCATTACCCAGTGGATCCACGGCTGGAAGCGCAAGGGGTGGAAAACCGCCAGCAAGCAACCGGTGAAAAATGTCGACCTTTGGAAGCGGCTCGACGAAGTCACCCAGAAGCACCAGATTGAGTGGCACTGGGTCAAGGGGCACTCAGGTCAGCCGGAGAACGAACGGGTGGACGACCTGGCCAGAGAGGCCGCCTCTGGCAGCGACCTGAAAGAGGACACCGGCTACCAGCCTTAACACAACCAAGAGGGCCCGCGGCCCTCTCTTGCTATTCAGCTCTAGCGTTCGAGGGTTTGACGGCTCTCGGCAGCTGTTCGACCGACAGCCGCCGGCGAGGTGATCAGGCGCTTTCTGGGACGCCACCTGGGCCGGACTGGGGTCATGGGCACCGCCACCTTTCTGGCCACCAGCATATACACCGACGCCAAAGACGGAGTTTGCTGCGCCATCCACTGCTGCGGCCAGACGAAACGATCCGGCGACCACAACAGAGAACTGAACGCCAGCGGCTCCTGAGCCACCAGCTGATAGCCCAACACCCCCAGCCAGTCTCTGACCCGGTTCGGGGTAAACATTCTTCCCTTCCAGGGGTAGCGCTTGCGCAGGCTGGGGGAGAGCAACCCCAGGCCGGCAGGACTCAGAGGGTTAAAGCCGATGATCACCAGATGCCCCCCCTCCACCAGCACCCGGTCGGCCTCACGAATCACTCCGTGGGGGTCCTGATGAAAGTCCAACACCATGGGCATGATGCAGGCATCAACACTGCGACAACGCAGGGGCAGATCATCGACCTCGCCCCAGGCATCGCCCCCCTCGGCATGGATGGCTACCTGATGGCGGATGGAGCAGAGACGGGAGTTGAGATCCGTGGCAAGAGGGCCCAGTTTGATCAGGTGATAGCCAAACAGCCTGGGCCACCAGTTGTCCAACCCGGCAGACACCTGCTGCTGCAGCCAGTCGCCCCAGGGAAGTTGGGACCAGTTGGCCGGAGGTGCGATGGAGTCGAAGCTGTAGGCTGGACGCATTAATCACCATTTTCCGGGTACATTACGCAGTAAAGATAACTGACAATAGGCATTGAGCGCCAGTACCTTAGACCCGGCTTCACTCCCGTAATCCGACGGCATCAAGTTTTACTTCCCCGCCACCCCGTTCCCTCTTACACTGGTGACTCACTCCCTGTGGAAGTTCCGCCATGCTGAGCATTACCCCCATCCCCGCGTTCGACGATAACTACATCTGGTGCCTGCATACGGGCGACCACGCCTGGGTGGTGGACCCCGGCGACGGCAATGCGGCGGCGGCCTATCTGTTGGAGCAGGGCCTGGAGCTTAACGGCATACTGATCACTCACCACCATCACGACCATGTGGGCGGCGTTGCCACTCTGCGGGGCCACTGGCCTGAAATGGAGGTGGTGGTTCCAGCCGGCTCTCCGTTTGACGGGGGCAGCCAGTTTGCCAATGAAGGCAGCCAGATTCTGCTGGAGGGGCTGAATCAGATCGCCAAGGTCACCCTGTGTCCTGGTCACACCCTGGATCACTGTGCCTACCAGGTGGGCCACCACCTGTTCTGCGGCGACACCCTGTTCAGCGGCGGATGCGGCCGACTGTTCGAAGGCAGCGCCGAGCAGATGTACGACTCCCTGCATAAGTTGCGACACCTGGGGGCCTCCACCCTGCTCTACCCCGCCCACGAGTACACTCTGGCCAACCTGGCCTTTGCCCTGGCGGTAGAGCCGGATAACCAGCAACTGCAGGCGTATCAACACCGCTGTAGCAAGCTGCGTCAGGACAAGATCCCCACGCTGCCTACCAGTATGGCCAATGAACTGACCATCAATCCCTTCCTTCGCAGCCACCTGCCTCAGGTTCAGGCGGCTGCCGAACAGCACAGTGGTCAACCCTGCGCCGACAGTGTGGCCTGCTTTGCACAGCTGAGAGCCTGGAAAGACAAATTCTGATAAAGAGGGTACAATCCCGAACCACTATTGCCTGGCGTAAGCTGATTCTTGCGCCGCAATCCAGGCCGATAATGGTAAATAATTGATGAAAAAGAGCCTTTCTGCTTTGTCCCTGGCTTTGCTGCTGGCGGGATGTCAATCCCTCGGCGGCGGTGAGCCAGAGCAGGACAACCCAGTAACCAACGCCGAAGCGCCCCTGACCGCAGAGCCTGTCGACCAGGGCAACGACAACGACGAGCAGGAAGCTCAGGAAGTGGTCCCCGCCCCCGCCAAAGATGTGTGGGAGCGGATCGCGCGCCAGATGACTCTGGAGGTGCCGGATAACCAGCGCGTCAATAAGTTTCGCAAGTGGTACAAAGCCAACCCCCGCCACATTGAGATCATCTCCGAACGTGCCGATCCCTACCTCTACCTGATCGTTGAAGAGGTGGAGAAGCGGGGCCTGCCCATCGAACTGGCTCTGCTGCCGGTGGTGGAGAGCTCCTTTGATGCCTTCGCCTACAGCCACGGCGCTGCCGCAGGCCTGTGGCAGTTCACCAGCCCCATGGGCAAGCATTTCGGACTTCAGCAGAACTGGTGGTATGACGGCCGCCGGGACGTGGCCGCCTCCACCCGGGCCGCCATGGATATGATGGAGTACCTCTACAATAAGCTGGATCACAACTGGCTTTACGCCCTGGCCGCCTACAACACCGGCGAAGGGCGAGTGTTCCGGGCCATCAAACGTAACAAGGCCAAGGGCAAGCCCACCGACTTCTGGTCTCTGGATCTGCCCAGCGAGACGGAGCGCTACGTGCCTCAGCTTCTGGCAGTCGCCGACGTCATTCGAAACGCTGAAGAGTACGGCCTCGACCTTAAGCCTGTGCCCAACGCCCCTCGCCTGAAGGAGATCGACGCCGGCAGCCAGATCGACCTCGCCCTGGCGGCGGATATGGCCGACATGTCGGTGGCCGATCTGCACAAGCTGAACCCGGGGTACAACCGTTGGGCGACCGCTCCGGACGGCCCCCACACCCTGTTGCTTCCCCTGGATAAGGCAGACGGCTTTATCACCGCCCTGTCGGACACCGCCTCCACCGAAAGGGTGAACTGGCTGCGCTACAAGATTAAGCCCGGTGATTCCCTGGGCGTGATTGCCAAGAAATACCACACTCGCATCGGCATCATTCAGTCGGTCAATGGCATCGAAGGCAATATGATCCGCGCTGGCCAGCACCTGCTGATCCCGGTGGCAGCCAAGGATCCCGAGCTCTACCCCTTCAGTGCCGAGCAGCGCCTGGCCAGAAAGCAGTCCAAGAAGCGAGCCAACTACAAGATTGAGCATACGGTCAAATCCGGGGACTCTCTCTGGACCATTGCCCGGGCCAACAAGGTCAAGGTGTCTCAGCTGGCTTCCTGGAACTCCCTGGCCCCCAAGGACACCATTCGTCCTGGCCAGAAACTGGTGATCTGGGTTAACCGCATCAGCAAGAACGAGGACAAGACCTCGGTGATGCGTCAGATCAGCTACAAGGTTCGCAGTGGCGACTCCCTGGCCCGAATCGCCAAGAAGTTCAACGTCACCGTGACCGATCTGGTGCGCTGGAACCAGTTGGATGCCAAGAAGTACCTGCAGCCGGGCCAGAAGATGACCCTGTATGTGGATGTCACCAAGATCAGCAGCTAACAAAGCAGCCAAGAGTGCAAAAGGGCCGCGTCAGTGCGGCCCTTTTTTGATCGCCTTGTTTGCCCCCCTAGCGAAACAGCACGGATTCACGGCTGAACCACTGAACACAGCACCAGAGCAGCAGAGTCGAGAGAATCAGGTTGGAGGCAAACACCGCAGCCAGATCATGATAGGCAAAGGTGCCCTTCAGCAGATCCTTGATGGCCAGGGAGATGTTGAAGATGGGGTACCAGGCATTGGAGGAGGTCAGCTCCGCCCCGGGCATGGTGGCCACCATCGCCGGAACCAGCACCGCCACCTGCAACCCGCCCATGTAGTTCTGCCCCTCCTTGAAACTGGTGGCAAAGATGGAGACCGCCAGCAGGATCGCCGAAAACACCCCGGAGATGGGCAGCAACAGGGCGAGAAGCAGCAGCAGGTCAACGGGATTCACCATCTTCGCCAGGGTGACAAACACGCCAAGGTCGAGCAAGGTACCGACAGCGGTCAGCCACACCAGGGCACTGACAATAGTAAGCAGGGTCAGGGTCATTGAGGTGGTGACAATCACCAGAAACTTCCCCAGAACCAGGGTAGTACGAGGCTGGGGCACCATCAGCAGTGTTTCCAGGGTTCCCCGCTCCTTCTCTCCGGCCCCAATGTCCAGGGCCGGCAGCATCGCCCCCATCATGCACAGGAACAGCAGAATGTAGGGCAGGACACTGCCTACCCTTTCACCGATATCCTGTCTGGCCTGAGCGGTCCCCACGTGCTCCAGCGCCAGTGGCGTATGCAGCCTGCCCTGCACCTCCTCCGACACCCCGTGGTAGGCCATAAATCGCCCCAGCCATTGGGTACTCAGAACCTCCAGCCGCTGCTCAACCGGGCGAAACTGACCGTGGTTCTGTGTCTGGTCGTAGAGAAGCTGCCAGCGGTTCTGGCTGGAGATCACCGGATCAAACCCCGGCAGCAGTGACACCACCAGCTGCAGCTTGCCGCTGTTGATCTGCTCAGGCAGAGGCGTGGCGCTGTCAGACTGCGCCAATTCCAGGTGGGGCACCTCCTTTAGCGCGTCGACCACCTGTTCACGCCAGGGCGACTCCCCCACAACGGCAAAGTGGATCGCCTCCTGCTGCTTGCTCATCAGCATCTGGTAACCCAGCACTCCGACCACCAGGATGAGTGCAGGCAACACCACGGTGGGGAACAGCACCACGAAGGTCATGGTTTTTCGATCCCGCAGCACCTCCTTCAGCTCCTTGAGCCACACTTTTCCTACCATCAGGCCACTCCCCGGGTTTGCCCCTGAGGGGGCTGACTCAGCCTCTGCTGGCATCCGACAAAGGCCTCGCGCAGTGCATTGGGGTCGCGACTGCCGGCGAATTCGATAAGAGAGCCTTCAAATACACATAATCCCTGCATCACCACGGCAATGCGATCGCACAGCAGACTCACCTCCTCGAGTCGGTGAGTCGAAAAAATAACTGGCCTATTCTGTTGTTTTTGACTATGAATAAAGTCAAGCACCGCTTGGGCGGACATGATATCCAGTCCGGTCGTAGGTTCATCGAGAACTATGACTTCGGGTTGGTGAATGACCGCCCTGGCGATGCCCGCCCTCTGCTTCATCCCCAGCGACAACTCCACCACCTTGCGTTGCAGAAATGGCGCCAGCTCCAGTTGGCTGGACAAGGTATCGATCCGGTTGGCGATCTGTGCGGGAGAGAGGCCATAGAGTTGGCCGAAGTAAACAAGATTTTCCTCGACACTGAGGCGTTCATAGAGGGAGGTAGAGGCAGACAGAAACCCAATTTGGCGCCTCATCCGCTCAGGCTGCTTGTGCCACTGATGGCCGTTGATCTCTATGCTGCCCCTATCCGGGGTCAGCACCCCTGAGAGCATTCTCAGTACCGTGGTCTTGCCTGCACCGTTGGGGCCGAGCAACCCCAACACCTCGCCAGGGCGGGCGCGAAAACTGACCGATTGTACCGAGTTGAAGAAACCATCCTGAAGCCTGGGATCCAGGCGCTTACACTGGGTCATCTCCCCGGACTTGGGTATTGCGAAACGCTTGGCCAACCCCTCGACAATGATCATCGCAACGCCCCCCAAAACACACCTGAACCTTAACTATAGTTCAAGCAAATTAGATAGCTGCGAATCGTGAGCGGGAGAGGAAAAGAAAACGCCCCGGTAAAAACCGGGGCGCTCAGAGACTATTTCAGGGTGATCTCCACCCTGGCACTGCGGGGTTTGTCTATGGTGTTGAGCTCCACCTGAAGGTTGTAATCGCCAGGCTCCAGGGCCGACAGGACCTCACTGCTGATGGTAAAGGTCAGTGCCTTTTCCGCCCCCGCTTCCAGGGGCCAGGGTCGCAGAGCCTGGGTGAACATGCGCTCATGGCTAAACTGCCACACCGGTTGCTTGCCCTGGGACAGAATCAAGTCCGCGGTCATGCCCGACAGCAGGGTCAATTCCATAGTATGGTCGGTGGTGTTCTCGACCTTGGCGGCCACATCCAGTGGGGTATCCCGCGGCCAATGGCTGTCGGACAGCATCAGGGAGAGAGTGGGCTGAATCACCCGCACCTCCGGGTCCAGTTGCTTCATGACAGACTCCTGCTCCTTGAGAGGCTGGGCCTCTACCTTGACCTGTTTGGGCGCAGGCGCCTGCTCCTGAGTCTGCGCCGGCTCTTCCTGCTGATTGCAGCCCGCCAGGGCAATGGCCGCACATAGGGTAGCGACTCGTAACATAGTTAGCCTCCAAAGCCTTTAAACAGCTTATCCTTAAGCTTGTCTTCCAATTTCTTCTTCAGTTTGTCCTCTTCCTGATCCAGCTTGTTCTTCAGCAACTGATCCATATCGACGTTGAAGCTCGGCTCAGTGAAGCTACCACCGATAGCCAGAGGAATGGTCAGCCCTTTGAGCTTGTCCAGAGACTCGCCGCCCTGGCCTTCGAGAGAGCCCACAATGGAAACCTCCATGGCGTAATCCATCTCCTGCTCAACCAGGTTGGCCTGCCCCTGGCCTTGAACGCGCAGCAGGGGCGACGCCAGATTCAGTGCCGGGGTGGTGACCACGCCTTTGTTCATGGCGAACTCAGTGACAAAGCTGGAGAAGTCGGTCTTTTGCACTTCAGCTGCCTGATCAATACTCTCGCCAGAGAGCTTGGCTTCCACTTCACGAATCTTCTGGGCAACGTTGATGCCGTAAAGGGCGCCATCATCCAGAGCCAGGCGACCATTGGCGACCAGATTCTTCAGCACCGCATCCGGTGCCAGACTAGCGCCATTCCCTTTCACGGAAAGTTGCCCGCGGCCAGCCAGGACCCCTTGATTGACCGCGGTCTCCAGCAGGGGCTGGATGGAGAGACCATCCAGATTGGCATCAAAATCATAGGCAACGGGCTCAACACGGCTGTCCAGTGTGGCCTTGGCGACCAGGGTGCCCTCAAAGGCGGTGGCTTTCATCTGCTTCAGGGTAAACAGGCCGTCCACCAGGCTGAGATCCAGGCTGGGTTTGGTCACCAGCCACTGTTTCGCCTTGATGGAATCCAGTCCCATCCGCGCATAGAGATCAAACTGTCGCAGAACCGACAGGTCCGGCTCCCCCTCCGCAGGGGCAGAAGGCGCGGTTTCCTTTTTCTCGCTGGTGGCTTGGGTGGATTCAGGCATCCAGGGGTCAAGCACCAGGTCGTTACCCGACAACTCCATGTTGAGCACAGGGCGCTTCTGGGTCAAATCCACACTGCCCGCGCCTTTCAGCCGGAACTCACCCTGGATAAGGTCCAGGTTGGTCAGGGCAAACTGCTGACTCGCCAGGTTCACGTCAGCATCAAAACCCACTTTCGCATCCAGCTTGCCACCATTGGGGATCTGGTCACCGACAATGGAGATGCTCTGACTCCACTTATCCAGTTGAATGCGGGAGAAGTCCTTGGCGACGGTCAGCAGCGCAGACGCTGAGGTGTTCAGGGTCATCTGGGGATCCACCGCCTTCACCACCATCTCAAAGGGTGCGGCGCGGCCAGGTTCAAACTCTTTCAGGGTCAGGGACTCAACCGCCAGGGTACGACTGACGCCGGTCTGCCGGTTGTCACTGCTGAAATTCAGCTTCGTCAGGGAGAGACTGCCCAACTTCCAGCCCGCGGGCGTCATCTGCCCCTGCTGGTCAGTTGGCGCCTGTGTTTGAGAATCCTCGGCAGCGCTGCCCTCACCTCCCAGGCCATCGAGGCTGGTGCGGCCATCTTTGAGGGTCACCAGGTTGAGATCCACACCGGTCAGTGCCACCTCTTCTATCTCCACCTCCCGGGTAAGCAGAGGCATCAGGTTCACGCCCACCACAGCCTGCTCCACCGACAGCAGAGGAGGCAGAGACTCGCCAGGCAGGTTTCCAAGAGTCAGGCCACCAATCTCAAGGCCCACCTTGGGGAACAGGCTCCAGCCAATATCTCCGTCGATGTTGAGGGTACGGCCGGTGGCCTCCTGGACCTTGGCACTCAGTTGAGGCTTAAAGGCATTGGGATCAAGGAAAACGCCGATGTAGACCGCCAGCAGTAACACCAGGGTCGCAATGACGATAAGGAACCATTTGATCGCTTTCATTGTGCATCCATTGAATCTGTTTCAAGTTGAGACCACCAAAAGGCGGTGGGAGTTCTTCTATTTTAACTCAAATATCTCAGTCGGTTATGACAAAGAAATCGGCAGTTGCCGATCGGAGACCACCACACCATTGTCATCGGCATAGAGGTACTGCCCCGGCCTGATGGTGCGCCCCTGGATCTCAACCACCACCTCCTCTTCACCCAGGCCCCGCTTTTCGGTTTTCACCGGCATCGCCCCGAGGGCCTGAATGCCCAGAGGCAGGGTGGCCAGCGTGGCGGCATCACGGACATAGCCATAAACCACTATGCCCGACCAACCATTGTCCACGGCCAGTTTGGCCAGGTTGTCCCCGAGCAGGGCGCGACGGTCGCCGCCTCCCCCGTCCACCAGCAGCACCCGCCCCTCACCGGGCTGGGACACCCAGTGGCGAACCAGAGAGTTGTCCTCCGGACAGCGGATGGTCACCACTGAGCCGTAAAAGATGGATTGGCCGCCAAATTGGCGAAAGATAGGGGGAAGGACTGTCAATTCAGACAGATAGTCATCACAGAGATCCGGAAGAAGGTCCAACACTGTTCTCACTCCTTTGAGGTTGGTCAGTGATCCCATCCTGACCAATCACCGTAAGGATGACAAGGCTTAACTCCACAGGGCTTAATGCCCTTGCGGGGTCTGCATGGCGTTCTACACTAGGATCAGGAGCCAAAAGACGGCCATCGTACTCACTGAGGCTTGAGGGGGAGTAGTTATGAACCTGTTTTCCGAAAAGTACCTGCCGCTGAGCAAGTGGACCGCGACCACCTCCATCAACAATGACACCCATTTTCTGGTGACCTACACCTACACAGACGCCCACGGGCATGTCACCCGCGTCGGACTCCAGGGAGTGAATAACCGAGCCCCTGTTGAGATGTCCACGGAAGATCTTAAAGACTCTGACCGATGGCATATGGGCTGGGTCTGAATCCATAGTCCAGGCATCTGCCGCAACTTTTGCCAGTAAATCTCCATTTTTCAACCAATACGGCTAAAAGCAGCGCAACCGAACTCATTTCGGCCCTAAGCCGCTTGACCCATACACCTGTGATCCGTAAAGTACGCCCCGTCCTGTTGGCCAAGGCCAGCAAAGACAGACAATATGGTGAGGTGTCCGAGTGGCTGCAGCAGCGCAGCTTAACCACGCCCCAGGCGGGGTCCTCAGCCACCACACCACTGAGCATGATTTGAGCTCGTAAAACAACAAATCCAAAATATGGTGAGGTGTCCGAGTGGCTGAAGGAGCACGCCTGGAAAGTGTGTATACGGCAACGTATCGAGAGTTCGAATCTCTCCCTCACCGCCATATTTAGGTTAGGTGTCCGAGTGGCTGAAGGAGCACGCCTGGAAAGTGTGTATACGGCAACGTATCGAGAGTTCGAATCTCTCCCTAACCGCCATATTAGAAAGAAGGCTCAATCGAAAGATTGGGCCTTTTTTCGTTTGGTTAGGTGTCCGAGTGGCTGCCCCGCGAAGCGGAAAAACATGCACGCCTATGCGTGCGCAGCCCAAGCCACTATCCCACTCAGCCCCCATAAAACTCCGATGCCAATACAGCAACTGAGGCCGATGGGCTGCCATGCATACCTGGAAAGTGTGTATACGGCAACGTATCGAGAGTTCGAATCTCTCCCTAACCGCCATATAAAGAGAAACCCCTGTCGCTTGCGACCGGGGTTTTTCTTTATCTGCGATTTGTGGAGGACTTGGTTCAAACTCTCCAGTTCGCAACGGAGCGAAGAATGAGCGGAGTAACGCCGAAGGCGAACATCTCTCCCTAGTTTGATCGCACAACGCAGTTTCAAATCCCCAAGTCTCTGCCCTGCCCTTTTAGGCCAGCCATCACCTTTCTTAAGCAGGAGATGGCCCGAGGTTTGGCACTTATGCCTGTTGCAAACGCCGGTAGAGAACGTCTTTTAACTGAGCCCTGTCATGTTTAAGCTGATGCATGGAGGCGTCATCTATGGGGGCGTTTCTCAGCTCCAGTTGGCGAATCTCCTCATCCAGTGCATGATACCTGTTGGCATCCGCTTTAAAAGACGCATCAGATAACATTATCGATTCTAACTTCGCCCTGTACTCTTGAAACTCAACCAATAATGCATGGCTCTCTCCGAGCATAATACCTCCGAATCTTTGTAAAACATCTTGCAAATAACCAGTCAGCTTGAAACAAGCGGCTGTAGGTTTAACTATATGGCTTCAAATAAGGGTTAAACCACAACTAACAAGATACAGAGGCGATCAATTGATCTCCTGTACCTTCATCACCAAGTCATTCCAATTGCGCTGATTATCCAGGTCATATTCCAGCCCCTTTTCATCCGCTATTTGAAACCGTTTGATGGCCGGTGTTTTACTGGTCGCTTGGTAGAGCCAGTACGCTTCGGCTTTCAACGCCTCATCAATGGGCTTGTCGATGGATTCATACACGGCTTGCTTACACGCATTGATGGACTCTGCCGGGAACGCGGCGATACGTTTGGCCAAGCTGTCTACGTACTCGCCAATCTCTTCCGGATCCAACGCCTTGTTGATGGTTCCATAGGCTTGTGCTTCATCGGCGGTGAAGTCACGAGCGCTGAGAATGATCTCCAAAGCCCGGCCCAGGCCGGTTTGACGGGCCATCCTGGACGCTCCGCCGCCGCAGGGAAGAATCCCCATCCCCACTTCCATCTGCATAAACTTAAATTTGCCTCGGGCCGCAAACCGCATGTCGCACGCCAGAGCAAACTCATGACCGCCGCCGCGGGCCACCCCTTCAAGCTTGGCAATGGTCGCCTGAGGCAGCTTGCTGATTCTCTCCAGTACCACCTGCAGATCCAGCAGTTTAGCCTCTGAACGCGAGACGGCGTCTGTGGACATATCCTTCAGCAGATTGGTGTCGTAATGGCACACCCAGATTTCCGGGTTAGCCGACTGAAACACCACCACCTTGACGCTGCGATCTCGTTCCAGACGCATGGCCAGACCCATCAGGTCTTCGAGCATCTCCTGACCCTGTACATTCACCGGACCAAAATCAAAAGTGACAGTTAATACGCCGCCATCTTGTTCGGCACTGAATGTGGTATATCCTTGATAAGCCATTATGTCTCTCCAACTAAACACAAAATAAATGGTGACCTGAAAAGTCTTCCAAGCGTGTTTAAAAGGTTAGCAAGGCTTTGTCAGTCCGATAATTGAGCTGATGTTGGAAAGAGTTTAAATAAGATGTATATAGTTACATTGGAATTCAGGCGTTAGAAAGACAGCTGAATGGATGTCGGCACAGTTTAGGTTTAATAAACCCTGCCACTCCAAACCGGCAAGCTGTATTTTCCTGGTCAATCAGCTCACCCAGTGAGTGCAATAATCGGCAATGAGGCCCCGACGATACGCAACTGGCGCTGCCCTATGAGTACTGGTGCTGGCTAATCTCAGGCCGACTCAGAGCATCGCCCTGCATTGGCCACAGCAAGCCGGGATGCACTCTGCATCTGCTCAAAGCAGCCCCGATACAGCACCCAGCTCATGATGCCAGCGGCAAAGTTGCCAACCATGGCCCCAATAAACAGGCCCTGTTCGCCTCCCAGCTCGGTTCCCAGCCACAGGCAAGGCAGATAGCACCCCAGCAGCCTCAGCGCAGAGATCAGCAGTGCCCGGGCCGGTTTGCCCAGGGCATTGGCCACGGACACCAGCACCATGCAGATCCCCAGCGCGCCAAAGCTCAGCGGCACCCAGTTCAGATAGCTGGCCAGGATCACCGCCACCTGAGGATCATTGGCCATCAGCAGGCTGATGGAAGAGGAGAACATCACGCCTGACAGGGCCACCAGCAGCTGCCAGAGCACAACAAAGGCCATGGACAGGTTGACCAGCAAGCGAATTTTGTCGAACTCCCCCTGTCCCCTGAGCCTGCCCACCATGGGAGGCAGCGCCATGGTTAGGGCCAGCACCACCACAATGGAGAACAGCTCGATTCGTGACCCCAGCCCCCAGGCCGCCACCACATTTTCTCCAAACCCCGCCACCAGCGCCGTGGCCGCCATGGCCGCCACCGGCGGAATGAACTGGCTGGTGGTCGCCGGCAACATCACACGGGTCAGCTGAGATGCATTGGCCAGGCTGTCGCCCAGGCTGAGCCTGATGTTCAGCCAGCCGTTGGCGATGACTCCCCTGAAGATGATGATGCAACCTGCGCCCAGGGCACAGATGGTTGCCCAGGCGGCACCGGCAATCCCCATATCCAGGGTGAAGATAAACAGAGGATCCAGCACCAGGTTCAGCACACTGGTCAGCACCATCACCGCCCCTGGCCGTTTTGTCTGGCCGTGGGAGCGGTAGAGGCTGTAACCAAAGTAGAGCATGGCGCCGAACCAGGCACTCGCCAGCCATGGCAACCAGTAAGCCTTGAGCACAGGAAACAGCTCAGGCTGAGCCCCCAGCAAACCATACATGGCCTCCTGGCCGACCCAGATGGCGAGACACAGCGCCAGTATGGTCAGGGCCCCCAACGCCAGCACTAGGGTGGCAATCTCTCTGGCCCGCGCGTCATTGCCTTCTCCCAACACACGGGAGATCACCGCAGTGGTGGCGATGCCCACGCCCACCTGGATGCCGATGATCAGCTGGTACACCGGAATGGTGAAACCCAGGGCAGCCAGAGGCTGAACACCGAGGCGGCCGATGAACACACTGTCCACCAGCTGATAGCTCATGATCGACAAAACCCCGACAATCATCGGCAGGGTCATGCGGAACAGCTGGCTGGCCAATGAGCGGCTGAGAGGACTGAGCAAGCTGGATTACCTCTGTGTAGTTGGAAACGGCAAGGAGGGCGCCCTTGAAGAGCGACATGGTAAAGGCCCGGCCAACCGACTTACATCAGCCAGCCCTTGAAACTTTTTCAACCAAAAGTAAACGGCAGCCCCAACCCATTGATTGTCATCGGTTGAGGCCATCCTGGCCTAGGCATCCCAGTAGGGCGGCATGCCGTAGTACTGGGCAAAGTAGTCGATAAAGGCGCGAACCTTGGGGGCCAGCAGCCGAGAGCTTGGATAGACGGCCCAGATGGCGGTGTCCGACACCAGAGGGTAATCCTTGAGGATCTCCACCAGTTCTCCCCGTTTCAGATGCTCATAGGCTATCCAGGTGGCACACAGGGCGATGCCCATGCCGTTGGCGCAGGCATCTCGCACTGCCTCGCCGTGATCGCTCCTCAGATTGCCTTTGGCCTTGATGCTCACCTGCCCCTCAGGGGCATCAAACACCCAGTTCTCCAGCCCCGTGAGGTGGACGCAGTTGTGATTACGTAGCTCCTCCGGATGACCGGGCTCCCCATGCTGTTCCAGGTACTGTGGCGACGCGCAGAGAATCCTTCTGTCCGGAGCCAGCTGGCGGGCGATCAGGCTGGAATCCTTAAGCAGGGCATTGCGAATGGCGATGTCGAAGCCCCCCTCCACCAGATCCACAATGGAGTCGGTCAGCCGCAGATCAATGGACAATTCGGGGTATTGAGCCATAAACCCCTTGAGCGCCGGCATCATGTGCATTCGCCCAAAGGAGGCAGGGGCGGTGATTCTCAAGGTCCCGGATGGGGACGCCTTACCGGCCCCCACCGACGCCCTGGCGGCATCCACGGTGGAAAGCACCTCTTCGGCGTGCGGCAAAAAGGCCTCCCCCTCCTCGGTCAGCGACACTTTTCGGGTGGTGCGGTGCACCAGACGCACGCCGAGGCTGGCTTCCAGCTTATTAATGTGAGCGCTGGCCACCGCTGGGGACAAGCCCAACTCGCTGCCCGCCTGACTGATGTTATGCGTCGAAGCCACCCGCACAAACAACCTAAGGTATTCAATGTTCATTGTTATCCACCCTGCTCTCCAGTACCCACACTATACCCGGAATATTTTCATCAAAAACTAAAAACTGATTCGCTGCGGCTGGCAATTATCAATATCAAGCAAGGTAAATATCATCGATGTCATCAATCGACCACAGCCGATTCAGGCTTATCAAGGACCACTAAGATGAAAGCATCCATTATCAAGAGCTACGGCGACGTTGACGTATTTGAACTGGCGGAGATCGCCAAGCCGGAGCTGAAGCCGGGACACGTGCTGGTGCGGGTCGCCGCCACCAGCGTCAATACCGTGGACACCATGATTCGTCAGATGGGGGAAGCGCTGCCACTGTCACCCTCCCTGCCCGCAGTACTGGGCATGGACTTTGCCGGTACCATTGACGCGGTCGGCGAGGGCGTCACCGATTTTGCCGTCGGCGACGAGGTCTATGGCTGTGCCGGTGGTTTGGCTGATCTGCAGGGCACCCTAGCCGAATACATGCTGGCGGATGCCAGGCTTATCGCCCGCAAGCCGAAAAACCTCTCCATGAAAGAAGCGGCCGCCATTCCTCTGGTGGGCATCACCGCCTTCGAGGGTCTGCAACGCGCCGGTACCCAGGCCGGTCAGAAAGTGCTGGTTCATGGCGGCGCCGGCGGCGTGGGCCACATCGCCTTGCAACTGGCCAACGACCTGGGCGCCGAGGTGTTCTCCACTGCCACAGGCAGCGACAAGCTGGCGCTGGTTGAGCAACTGGGTGCCACCCCCATCGATTACATCCAGGAGCCTGTGGCCGACTACGTGGCCAAGCATACCGATGGGGTGGGTTTCGACGTGGTGTTCGACTCTGTCGGCGGCGCCAACATGGAGAACTCCTTCCAGGCGTCCAAGCTCAATGGCCAGGTGGCGTCCACCGTCAGCCTGGTGGAGATGGACCTCTCCACCGCCCATTTCAAAGGGTTGTCTCTGCACGTGGTCTTCATGCTGATCCCCATGCTCCATGACGTCCAGCGTGAGACTCACGGCCAGATCCTGGCCAAGCTGACCGAGGTCGCCGAAGCAGGCAAACTGACCCCCATCGTGGATGAGCCCAGCTTTACCCTGGCCCAGGCCGGTCAGGCCCATGCCCGACTGGCCAGCGGCCAGTCCAAAGGCAAGGTAGTCATCGAAATCTAACCCTCCAGGGGCCGCCGTCCCGGCCCCTTAATTCCCCTCTGAGTTCATTAACAGTCACTGCCACCAGTCCCCAGTGGCCGTCTGCCGCTGCGGATCACCCTGATTATCCGAGCACTTCACTGGGTTAAACCTGTCTTAGCTCTCATTTCCCCCTGATTACCCGGAGTATACTGGGGCAAACTCACCACTGACTGACACCATGAACTCTGTCTATCAGCGCATCATTGGCGCACTGCAAACCAACGCGATTCCCAAGGTTCGGGCCATTCACATCATGAAAGAGGGCCTGGACAGCAACCCCAACGCCAAGTTCGGCGCCATTGAGCTGGACGACGGCACCATAGGCCTGACCTACACCAAGCTGGGCGGCGCCCTGAAGGTACTTCAGGATGACAGCCTCTATCAGCAGTTCCTTGGTCAGCCGGTCACGGAACTGGCCAAGCTGTATCTTGAACCAGCCCCCTGGCAACAGGTGCTGGGCTCAGGTGCACTGAATGCCATCAGTCAGAAGCTGCTCAGGGAGAGAGGGTTTGAGTACAGCAAGGCCGAGGACACCCTGGCCCTGCTGAAACTCACTGCTGGAGACCGGGTAGGCATGGTGGGCTTCTTTCCTCCCCTTATCGACTCGCTCAAGGAGCAGGGCATTCCGGTCACCGTGATTGAACTCAAAGCCGAGCTGGCGCGGGCGGAGGAGAACCTGCTGGTCACCACCGACCCTCAGGCCCTGACCTACTGCAACAAGATCCTGATCACCGGCACCACAGTCATCAACCACACCCTCAACACCCTGCTGCCCCTGGTCAAGGACGCCGACGAAGTGGCGCTGATTGGCCCCTCGGTCGGATTGCTGCCAGAGGTGTTGTTCGAACTGGGGGTCACCTCCGTGGGCGGTCGGGTGATACTGGACGGCGAGACCTTCTTGAAACGCTGGCAAGGGGGAGAGAAGTGGAAGAGCTCCGCGCTTCGCTACTCTCTGCATAACAGCCAATACCAGTGACAAGAAGGGGTGCCATCGGCGCCCCTTTTGCCTTTGTGTGATACTAGGGGGCTCCCACCCCCTGTGCCAAATTGGCGCCGGACTCCTCTCTGGCTACCCTGACCTGCTTCTCCACACCAGGGTACAAACCTTGGTAATAAGCCAATGAGCCCCACAGGGCATTGGCCAGGGCGGTTCGTTCCATCTCCTCAGGCTGTGCCTTGGGCGTAAGGCTGCTGGCCACTGGGTCATACAGGAAACCCTGGGCCGCCTGTTCCGGCGTATAGATCACCACCTCATTGTCATCGTTCATCCAGGCGAAGTTCTTGTAGTACTGCATCATCGCCCTGAGCTTCTCTCTGGGCACCTCGCGGGTCAGATCATGGCCTATCATCGGGTGTTGATCACTGATGCCCATCAGGGACAAAAGGGTCGGCGCCAGATCGACCTGGCTGGCCAGACGGTTATCCTGCCTGGGCTCGACCCCGTCCCCAACAATCACCGCCGGAATGCGGAAATGGTTGATGGGCACCAGCTTGTCCCCATAGGTGCGTGAGTCGTGATCCGCCACCACCAAAAACAGGGTGTCTTTCCAGTACTCGGACGTCCGGGCTTTCGCCATAAACTGCCCCAGCGCCCAGTCTGAATACTTGGCTGCGTTCTCCCGGGTCTGATCCGGCTGGTTGTAGGGTTCGATGCGCCCTTTGGGGTAGTCGAAGGGGCTGTGGTTGGAGGAGGTGAACACCAGGCTGAAGAAGGGCTTGCCCTGCCCGTGCAGTTTGGTGAACTGCTGGTGTGCCTTGATGTAGAGGTCCTCATCGGAGGCCCCCCAGGCCCCTTCGAAGTTCAGGGTCTCGAAAGTGGGAAAGTCCTGCATATCGACGAAGCCGTTGCCCAGGAAGAAGCTCTTCATGTTGTCGAAATGGCTCTCTCCACCGTAGATGAACTGGGTGTGGTAACCATGGCTTCGCAGCAGATCGGCGATGGAGAAGAAGTTACGCTGGCTGTCATTGAGCTTGACCACCGCCCGGGCTGGCGTCGGAGAAAACCCTGTGGTCACCGCTTCGATGCCGCGTACCGAGCGGGTGCCGGTGGCGTACATCCGGTTGAAGTTCCACCCCTGTTCTATCAACTTATCCAGGTTTGGGGTCAGCGGCAGGCCGCCCAGCCCACCCACGTAGCGAGCGCCCAGGCTTTCCTGAAGCAGGATCACCAGATTTTTGGGTTTGCCCTGAAAGCTGGCGGGGTGTTCGGCCAGGGTGGGAAAGGCGCCGGAGACGAAGTCGGAAGCACTCAGGCTGGTGGCCGCGCGAACCCGTTGGACGATCTCCTGACGGTCCATCTCAGGGTAATAATCGAAGGCGCTGTCTTCCGATTCCGCCTGTTTCAAGGCAAACACCATGGAGTAGGCGGAGTTCAGCACCAGATCGTTCATCAGTGGATCCGTGGAGTAAGCCACCAAAGCCGGATTGAGGGGCCGGTGCCCCAGAGAGGAGCGCGCCCCCCCAACCCCAATGATCACCACCAACAAGGCCAATACCGGCCGCCAATACCAGCGGGGCGCGCTGAGGTCGCTGATCCAGTTGCCACTCCAGCCCCAGGCCAACCGCAAGGTCAGGCTGCTGACCACAAAGCCGATAAACAGCTCCGGCTTATAGCCACTCCAGAGCATGCCAAACACCTCCTGGGGGTATTTGAGGTATTCGTAGAAGAGACGGTTGGGCCGAACGTCATACTCCAGGATGAAACTGGGGGTCGCCAGCTCCATAAACACCACAAACCACAGCGCCACCACCAGAAACAGGCGCAAACCCTTGAGGAAGCCTCGGCCTAATGTGCCGCTGCCGGCAAGGAGGACGCAAAGGAGTGCAGGAAGGATAAACAGGTAGCTCAAGGCGGACAGATCCACCCTTAAGCCGCTCAGAAACAGGGTGCCCCACCCCTCGGCTGCGGTTACCCGATCCCATTGCCACAAAGCCAAGCCGGCCCGCGACAGGGTCATCACCAGCAGCGCCACCCCCAATGCGGACACAATGGGGTAGAGTAACCCCATCCGCCGGCGCAGATTATCAAACATATTGTCATCCAAAGGTTGTTGTTTTTTATAAGAAGTTGGAGAACAACACGTAGGCCCAGGTGGCAGCAGCCATCAGCAGGGTCAACAGCACCGCCGCCGATCCCATGTCTTTAGCCTGACCTGAAAGGGGATGGAACTCGTCTCCGATGCGATCAACCACTGCCTCGACGGCGGAGTTGAGCAACTCGACGATGATCAGCGCCACCACTGAACCGATCAGCAACAGCGTCTCGAGTCCGCTGACAGGCAACCACAGAGCCAGGGGCGCCAGTACCAGAAAACCCACCAGCTCCTGACGGAACGCCGCCTCACACCTCCAGGCGGCTTTAAGGCCGAGCCAGGAGTATCGAGTTGCATGGATAAGTCTTAAAAAACCGGTCTGATTGGATTTCACACTGCTGCCCTAGATTGCGTTGTCTCGGGGCGAAGTTGTAACAAAGGCGGCAGAGAAAATTTGTAAATGGCTGTCACCAAGCGGTGGCAGAAAGGAACACACAGCGGGCCAAAATACAAAAGGCTTCCTATGGTAGGAAGCCTTCTGCTGCGTGAAATATCTTGTTCGCGAGCTAAAGTCGCGTGGTGGTGCAATCCTTGCGACGGCAGAGTCTGCACGCCCCGATTGTTCTGTTCCAGAAAAACAACCAATTAGCAACCAGAAGCGTGTATAAGTTCACATCCTGCCAAAGAGTGAGATCTTTGGCCAAAGTTCCCTTCAGGCCGTAAGCAAAGTTCTGAATCTGATTACAACCATTTACAGCTCAGAGAGGACAAAACGCTGAAATCATCTGAATCAGATGAGTCAACGGGCAAGCCCGACACCAAAAAGGCCTCCTTTGGAGGCCTTTTTACTGATTCGTGAGCTGTTACATTCCCTTTAATAACCTAAGGTGGCGGCGCCCATGCGTCTGGGGTCGGAGGCGCCCATCAGCCCCTCATCGGTGACCATAATGGACTGGGTGCTGCCCATGGAAGACTTCACCTTCACCTTGTGCCCCATGGACTCCAGAATCCGTTTGGTGTCCGGGTTGATGCTCTTCTCGGCGCGAATCTCGTCCGGGTACCACTGATGGTGCACCCTGGGCGCGGCGGTGGCCTCAGCCACGTTCATGCCGTGATCCACCACATTCATGATCACCTGCAAGGTGGTGGTGATGATGCGGGAGCCACCAGGGCTGCCGGTCACCAGGAAGGGCTTGCCCTCCTTCATCACTATGGTGGGGCTCATGGAACTAAGAGGACGCTTTCCGGGCTGAACCTCATTGGCTTCGCCACCAATCAGACCATAACCGTTGGGGGTGCCGGGCTTGGCGGAGAAATCGTCCATCTCGTTGTTGAGCAGGATACCCGTGCCCTCAGCCACCAGACCGGAGCCATAGCTGAAATTCAGGGTATAGGTGTTGGACACCGCATTGCCCCACTTGTCCACCACAGAGTAGTGGGTGGTCTGGTCGCTCTCATAGGGGATGGGGTTGCCCGGCTTGATGGTGCTGGAAGGCGTGGCCTTGTTTGGGTCAATGCCCTTGAGCAGCTGGGCGGCATAGTCGGGATCGGTCAGGCCGGCCACAGGCACCTTGGTGAAGTCCGGATCCCCCAGGTATTCGCTGCGATCGGCGTAGGCACGACGCATGGTCTCTGCCATCCAGTGGATGCTCTGAGCGCTGCCTGCCCCCATCTCGCCGATGGGCTTATGTTCCAGCATGTTGAGCATCTGAATGATGTGCACGCCCCCTGAAGAGGGCGGCGGCATGGAGATCACCTCATAGCCGCGATACTCACCCCGCACTGGCTGGCGTTCCACAGCCCGGTAGTTGGCCAGGTCGGCCTCGCTCATGACCCCACCGGCCTGCTGCACCGCTTTGGCGATAAGGCGGGCGGTTTCCCCTTTGTAGAAACCGTCACTGCCCTTATCGGCAATGCGCTTGAGAGAGTCTGCCAAATCTTGCTGCACCAGCAACTCGCCCGGGGCATAGAGGCCACCGCCGGCCTTATAGAACACCTTCTGAGTGCTTTCCCAGCGGCCCAGGCGCTTTTGCAGGCCTTTGAGGCTGTTGGCCAGATCCGGAGTCACCTGAATCCCCTTCTGTGCCAGTGCGATGGCCGGGGCCACCACCTGTTTCAGACTCATGGTGCCGTACTTGGACAGGGCCAGCTCCAGGCCGCGAACAGTGCCGGGCACCCCGACTGCCAGCCCATGGAAGCGGGAGAGGTCGGAGACCGCGTCCCCCTCCTCGTTGAGGAACATGTCCCTGTGAGCCAGGCCAGGGGCCATCTCACGGTAATCGATGGCGATGTCCTTGCCGGACTCGGCCAGGTGCACCACCATGAACCCGCCGCCCCCAAGGTTGCCGGCTCTGGGCAGAGTGACCGCCAGGGCAAAGCCAACGGCCACGGCAGCGTCCACCGCATTGCCCCCCTGGCGAAGGATCTCCACCCCCACCTCACTGGCCAGCCGCTCCTGACTGGCCACCATGCCATGCTCAGCCCAGACCGGGTGAGTGGTGTCCATATGGCTGTAGATGGAGGGTTGATTGGCCTCAACTGGGGAGGCACCGATGAACAGCGACAGCGCAACCAGCGCCGCCATCAAAGGTTTTCCAGTGGTTGTCACTTAAGAGTTTCCTTGCTTGTAAAATCTGACTTGCTCGCCCCAATACTCCACCATGCCGTCCTGCTCGAAGCCCAGCTTCAGCAGCACCCTATGGGAGGCATCATTTTCAGGGTCGGTCATGGCCACCACGGGGCCGGTGTCCCAATGTTGGCTGGCGTAGTCGAGCATGGCCCGGCCACACTCTGTGGCAATGCCCTTGCCCCAGAATTCCGGAATGAAGCGGTAACCAAAGTCGGTCTGCTTCATCTCAGGCAGATACTTCAGTCCACAGAAGCCGATCACCTGACCGGTCTCCTTCCAGACCACAGCCCAGCGGCCATAACCATAGGTGGCGTAATCCTGGAAAAACACCTTGGCGATGATCTCACTGGCATCCTCCAGGGTCTTCACACGGTCACCGTCGCCGGTATAGCGGGTCACCCTGGGGTCTGCGCTTATGGCAAACACTGCTTCGGCGTCCTCACATTCAAAGGGCCTGAGCACTACACGTTCCGTCTCTATCATCACCGCTCTCCCTTTGCTCTCCCGAAGTGGGATCGCTCATAGTATCGAATTCACACCAGAATAACAGACGTTTTTCCCCCCTTGCCAAAGTGGCAACTGGATGGCTACCCTGACTGTTTGCCGGAAGCAACGCCGTGCTCCAGGCAGACTCATGCGGAGTGAACCCACAGGGATCACCCTCAGCGCATGGGCACCACGTCGCCTATCTCCAGGAGAGTAAATGAAACCGCTGACCACAGACCGACTCACCATACGCGAACTGACCATGGATGATGCGCCTTTCTACCTGAAGCTCCTGAACGAGCAGGCTTTTATTGAGGGGATTCACGACAAGGGCGTCAGGACACTGGAGCAGGCACGCCATCACCTGGAGACCGGGCCCATCGCCAGTTATCGTCAACATGGCTATGGCATGTATCACCTGAGCCTGACCCAGAGTGGCGCGGACGTGGGCATCGCTGGCTTGGTGAAGCGGGATGAGCTGCCCTATCCGGACATCGGCTACGCCATCAGCGAAGCCTACTTTGGCCTGGGTCTGGCCACCGAAGCCTGTCAGGCGGTGATGCGCCATGCCAGAGAGACTCTGGTCCTGCCCACGGTGGTGGGCATAGTCTCAGAGCACAATCTGGCGTCTCGGCGAGTGCTTCAGAAACTGGGTCTGGAGGCAGACGGTACCGTGGAGCTGAATGCCGGAGAACAGGTCATGCTTTATCGGGAGACGCAGTAGCGGCGAATACCCAGCGGCTGCTGAGCAGGTAGTTGGACACCGTACCCGCGGCAATGCCGGCCACCAGGGCCAACTGAGGCCCCGGCCAGTCCTCCCCAACCAGTCTCAGGATGAGCCAGAACAGGGCAAAGTTGGGCAGGGCCGACATCAAAGCGGCCGTCAAAGCCCGGAACCACTGCCCCCCCGCCCTGCCCTGGCTGCGATCGCTGAAGGTAAAACAGCGGTTGCCTGCCCAGGTGGTCGACGCCGCCGCCAGAAACGCCAGGCCTCTGGCCTCCATGGGGGCCAGCCCGGCCAGGTGCAGCGAGGTGAACACTGTCATGTCCACCCCAAACCCCATGCTCCCCACCAGGGCAAACTTAATCCAGTGCGACATCGGCCCGGCACTCCAGCATGCTGCGCTTTCTGGCCGAAGCCAACTGAACGCAGTGACGACTCTCCAGCCCCAGATCCCGCCAGTTGCGCCCGGACGGCAACACCAGGAAGTAGTCGCCGGTTTTGAGGGCCAGCTCATCGGCATCGGCCACCAGTTCGGCCCGGCCACCTGAGTAGTATTGCCCGGAGAAGCTGCGTTTACCCAGATAGTAGAGGGGCTGGTTCCACCCCGGTGCCTGGGCCAGCAGCGCCTTGTCGCTGCGCTCCTCACCCACCTTGAAGTGCAAAACCAGGGTGGCGGCGCTCAGCAGCAGCGGCAGCACCAGTCCGGTTACAGACAACCAGCGCTTATCCTTCTCTTCAACCATGCTGGCCACCAGCAGCGCCAGAGCCGGCACCCCGGGCAACACATAGGCGGGCAGGATGTTGCCGGCAAAGGTAAAGAGCACCATGGGCGACACCATCCAGCACAGGGCAAACCCCTGCAGCGGGCTCAGCCCCCGGCGGCCCTTGCGCCACCACAGCCCCGGCAGTACCAGGGACCAGGGCAGAGCCGACATCAGCCAGAACACCCAGATGGTGCCTCTGGGCTGGTCATGGGCACTGCCGTAGAGATCGCCCTGCCAACCACTCTCCACAAATCGAAGGAAGTGCTCGCCCACCAGGAAGTAGTTCAAAAAGCCTGGGGTGGCCTGCTCGGCCGCCAGATACCAGGGCGCGGCGATGATCATCATGGCCACAGTGCCCCCCACCAGGGGAATACGCTGCCACAACGCCTTGAGAAAGCTCAGGCGATGCTGCCAGATAAGAAATGGCACCACCGCCAGCCCCACCAGCACGATCACCAGAGGCCCCTTGGCCAGCAGTCCCACGGCCAGGCCGACAAAGCCCAGGTAACCAGCCCGATAGTGCCCCTGCCAGCCAAGGTAGAAACCCACCATGGCCAGGGTCATCCCCAGGGTCAGGGCGATGTCGGTCATCACCGCGCCGGCGGCAATGGCAAAGATCACGCAGGTGGCCAGCACCATGGCACACACCAGACCACTGAGCCCCTGTCGTCTGGCGAACAGCGCCATCAGAGCCAACACGGCCACGCCCGCCAGCCAGTGGGGCAACCTTAAGGCAAACTCATTCATCCCCAGAGCGGCAGCAGAGCCGGCACTCATCCAGGTGTGCAGCGGCGGCTTACCCCAAAACGGCACCCCCAGATCGAATTGTGGCGTCAGCCAGTTGCCGGTTTCCACCATCAGCCTGGCCATGTTGCCGTAGCGGGCTTCGGTGGTGTCCATCAGCGGATAGGCACCGAGAGAGAGCAGACGAACGGCCAGGGCAAGGAACAACACCCACCCAAGGGGCGAGCGAATAACGCGAGCGATCATCGGCGGGCCTCCAGGGCGACCAGGGTATCCACGCCGTCATTGTGGGACGCTTCGCGAATCAGGTACTGGGGACGCTGTTTCACCTCCATCACCACCCGCCCCAGATACTCACCAATCAGCCCCAGTGCCAGCAGTTGGATGCCGCCGAGCAGCAGTTGCACCACCATCATCGAGGGATAACCGCTGACCACTTCGCCAAACACCAGGGTTTTGACCACCACCACCATGCCGTAGACAAAGGCGCTGAAGGCGGTCAGCAAGCCACACCAGGTGGCCAGTCGCAGTGGCCGGATGCTGAAGGAGGCGATGCCGTCCATGGCGAAGCCGAACAGCTTGCCATAGTTCCACTTGGTCACGCCGACGGCTCTGGGGTCCCGGTCAAACTCCAGGGTGATCTGCTTGAAGCCGGGCCAGGCAAACAGCCCCTTCATGTAACGATTGCGCTCGGGCAACTGATTGATGTGGTCCACCACCTGACGGCTCATCAGTCGAAAGTCTCCGACGTTCTCCGGAATGGGGACATCTGAGGCCCAGTTCATCACCTTGTAGAAGGCCCCGGCCGTCAGCTTCTTGAACCAGCTCTCTCCCAGGCGTGACCGCCGCTTCATGTTGACCACGTCCGCGCCGTCCCGCCAGGCGTCCAGCATCTGAGGAATCAGCTCGGGGGGATCCTGCAGGTCGGCGTCCAGCAGGATCACCGCCTGTCCGCGCACATGGGACAAGCCGGCGCTCATGGCCGCCTCCTTGCCAAAGTTACGGCTGAGACTCAGGCCCACATGATCACTGGAGGATCCGGGAAGGCTCTGCACCAGGGACCAGCTGTCATCTTTGCTGCCGTCGTCGACGTAGATGATCTCGCAGCGGTCCGGCAAGGCATCCAGCACCCGGGTGACCCTCTGATGGGTCAATGCCAGCCCCTCGCCCTCGTTGTAGACGGGCACGATGACTGACAGGGTAATGGGGCGCTCTCTGCGATGGGGCTGAGGGTTGGTTTTCAGCATGGGTCACCTTCCAAATAGAACACTGTGCACGGGCGTCGGCCCGCCGATGGAGCGCAGTATTCAATACAGGCCGTGAAAATCTTGTCATCGACATTTTCTTCACAAGAGGGGCATCATACTGGTCATACTGATTGAGATCCGGGTAACTGATGGACAGCCTGAAAAACACCAAACTGCTGCTGATTGAGGACAATCGCGAGATCGCCGGCATCCTCTTTGATTTCTTCGAGGCCAAAGAGGTGGAGCTGGACTACGCCGACAACGGTGAGCTGGGACTCAAGCTGGCCCTGGAGGAGAGCTTCGACGCCATAATCCTGGACCTGATGCTGCCGCGCATGGACGGTTTCGAGGTGTGTCAGGCCCTGCGCTCTCAGGGCAAGGACACCCCGGTGCTGATGCTTACCGCCCTGGACAACCGCCAGGATACCCTGCACGGATTTAAGGAGGGCGCCGACGACTACCTGACCAAGCCCTTCGACCTGGAGATCCTCGAAGCTCGGCTGCTGGCGCTGATCAGCCGCTATCGCGGCACCATGGCCACCGGCAAGGTGCAGGTGGGTGAGCTGGAGATCGACACCAAAACCCGCCAGGCCTGGCGCCAGGGACAGAAGCTGTCCCTGAACCCCACCACCTTCAAGATTCTGTCGGTACTGGCACAGGCCGCGCCGGATGTGGTCAGCCGGGATCAGTTGACCGACGCCATTTGGGGCGATCAGCCCCCCAGTAACGATGTGCTGCGCAGCCATGTGTATCAGTTGCGCAACCAGCTGGATAAGCCCTTCGCCCAGCCGATGCTGGTGACCGTGCCCAAGGTGGGCTTCAGGCTGGAGCTCAACCCGTGATTCGCCACCGCTTCTCCAATGTCCGCACCATGACCGCCCGGCTGCTGCTGGTGTTTGGCGCCCTGGCCATCGCCGTTGGCCTGGCCATGGTGTCCCTGTTCAACACCGCCCTGCACTGGGGCGAGGACGCGGTTAACGAGCGATCCCTGATGCTCTCCAAGGAGGTGGCGGTGGCCCGCTACCTCACCGGCGCCTCCGGCCCCATAGAGATTGACCGCATCACCTACGCCTTCGACAACCTGGCGGATGTGCCGGACTTTGTGCCGAAACGCCTGCTGTCGCAGCGCTTCATCATCGAAGAGCTGCACCTGGAGCTGGGCTCGGTCTACGTTCTGGTGACCGAGTTTCAAAAGCATGGTGAAAGCCAGCCCCTGGTGCTGGTGGCCGAGACCGAATCGGTGGAGGTAACCGACAGGGAAACCGTGCTGCTGAACCTGATGGTGGTCAGTGCAGCCATCGGCATCATGATGATCGTCGGCATAGTGGTCTACCTGCTGTCGGTCCGGCTGATTCAGCCGGTGAAGGAGCTGGGGGATCAGCTGGCCAATCTGAAAAACGACACCCGCACCCCTCTGTACATGGCGGACTCCGCCGCTCAGGAGTTCGTCCAGCTCACCAACGCCTTCAACCAGCACAGAGAGGAGCTGGACACCCTGATCCGCCGCGAACAGGCCTTTGCCCGCTACGCCAGCCATGAACTTCGCACGCCACTGACCATAGTCCGGGGTGCCGCCAACCTGCTGGGGCAGTCCACCAAGCCCGAGTTTGTCGACCGCCAGAGACAGCGGATCCTGGGCGCCACCGAGGAGATGCAGACCATGGTGGACGCCCTGCTCTCCCTGGTGCGCTACGAAAAGAGTGAGCAATCCGTTGAGCCACGGCCCTTGAGCACCGATGAGCTGCAGGGCATTGTCGATCTCGAGCAGAGCGGCGCCGACAACAAGGAGGTGGGGCTGACCCTGGCGGTCACCGGCACACCTCAGATAGAGGCCGAGCCGGCGGTGGTGAAGATGATCATCGGCAATCTGCTGCGCAACGCCATCGCCGCCACCGGAAAAGGCGAGGTGCGGATCAGCATGGATGACCACAGCCTCACCATATTGGACCAAGGCCCGGGGCTGGATGGCATCGAATGCGGTGGCCACGGCCTGGGCCTGCTGATTGTCGAGGATCTGTGTCAGCGCTACCGATGGCTGTTTGAACTAAAGAACCGGGACACCCAGGGGTGCGTGGCCCGCATCAGGTTCAGCCACTGAACTGATCCCTGACCTCCAGGATCTGCGGCAGGCACTGGTGGAAGATGTCCACCAGGGCTGGATCGAAATGGATGTTGGCGTGCTGGTCGATGAAGGCGACCGCGTCCTCCACGCTCCAGGCCGGTTTGTAGGGACGCTCCGAGGTCAGGGCATCGAACACGTCGGCGATGGCCACAATGCGCGCCGACAGGGGGATCTCGTCGCCCTTGAGCCCCTTGGGGTAACCGGTGCCATCCCACTTCTCGTGATGGGCCAGGGCAATGTCCCTGGCCATGTTCAGCAGCTCAGAATCGTGGCCACTGAGGATGTCGGCACCGTACTCTGAGTGGCGCTTCATCTCCACCCACTCCTCCCCCTCCAGCCGGCCCGGTTTCTTCAGGATGGCGTCGACGATGCCAATTTTGCCAATGTCATGCATGGGGGAGGCGTTAAACAGCAGGTCAATCCACTCCTCGCTCACATCCAGTTGCTGAGCAATCAATTTGGAGTAGTAGCTCATGCGGATAACGTGCATGCCGGTCTCATTGTCCTTATATTCCGCCGCCCGCCCCAGGGTCTGAATCACCTTGAGGCGGGTATGGGCCAGCTCCTCGGTCTTCTGAGCCACCTGGCGGGCCAGTTCGCGGTTCTGATCGGACAGGGCAAGGTGGGTCTTAACCCTGGCTTTGACCAGGGTGGGGTTGATGGGTTTGGTGATGTAATCCACGGCGCCGATGTTCAGGCCCCGGGTCTCATCCTCTACGGCAATCTTGGCGGTCACGAAGATCACCGGTATGTAGGCGGTGGTGGGGTCCGACTTGAGGCGCTCACACACCTCATAGCCATCCATCTCCGGCATCATCACATCCAGCAGGATCATGTCCGGGCGTGGCTGTCTGGAGGCGATCTCCAAGGCCCTGGCACCTGAGGTGGCGGCCTTCACCTTGTAGTCGTGGCGCAACACGCTGCTCAGCAAGTTGATGTTTTCCGGGTTATCGTCCACCACCAAGATTGCCGCGTTTTGCACCTAGCCCTCCTTCAGGGTCCACCCCTGTGTTTCCACCAGTTGGTCGAGCAGGGTGAGCGCCTGCTGAAAATCAAACTGTTCTACCGCCTGGGCAATTTTCCCCAGGCGTCGGCGAATCCCGGGTTCCCGCGCATTGGCCAGAAGCTCATCAATTAATTCAACCGCTTCGGTATCGTCATCCAGCAGCAACTGTCGCAAAGACTCCAACTGTTGCAGACGGGCTTGGGGATCGCACTCCTTCATTGTAGTCGGCCCCTGACCCTGTGGGCCCAAATAGGCGGCAATGGCCAGACGCACCGGCTGCAGCAGTTTCTCCACCTCCTCGGCCATCACCATCAGCTCTGCGTCACTTCTGGGGACCTGACAGGCGCTCTCCAGGGCTTCGGCCGCCTGATACACCTCGCTGGCCCCCAGGTTGCCTGCCACCCCTTTGAGGGTGTGCGCCAACCGGGTGGCATCCTGATTGCCGGATTTCAGTCGCAGGGCAAAGCTTTCGGCGAACGCCAGGTGGTCTGCGGCGAAATGACGCAGCAGCTTGTCGATCAATCCGAGGTTACCCTGGGTCACCGCCATCAGGTGGTCAATCTCTATGTGCGGAGCCAGGGCATCCAGCTTAGGTTGGGGCTCCTCCTCCTTGAGACTCACCTCAGACTGCCCCTTATGGACCCAGCGGGCCAGGGTGGCGAACATCTCCTCCACATCGATGGGCTTGCCAACGTGGTCGTTCATGCCCACCTCTTTGGCCCGGTCGATGTCCCGGCTCATGACGTTGGCGGTCATGGCGATAATCGGCAGGGCCCCCATACCGGGAATGGCCCGAATCGCCCGGGTGGCCTGATAGCCATCCATCACCGGCATCTGCACATCCATCAGCACCGCGTCATACTCCTGGCCCCGGTTGATGCGATCCACCGCCTGCTGACCATCGCCGGCCACCTCGACGGTCAGGCCATTTTGCTCCAGCAGTTCCCTGGCCAGGTCCTGATTAAACTCGTTGTCCTCCACCAACAGCAGGTGCGCCCCTTGCAGCTGACTCAGGGAGCGTTTCATCATGCTGCGCTTGTCCAGCTTGCGGTTGGCTCTAACCACCGCCTCCCCCCTGGCCTCTCCGATGGCGTCGAGCAGGGTCGATGGAGTGATGGGCTTGCTCAGCACCCCATGGAGCAGCTGGCCGTTATCCATCCCCTCCTGCATCGCCTCCTCACGGCCATAGGCGGTCACCATGATCACCTTGGGCTCCTTTTCGAGCTGGAAGTTACGCATGGCGCGAAGGCAGCCAAACCCATCGAGGTCCGGCATTTTCCAATCGATAAACAGCAGGTCGTAACGGCCCGCAGGCAACATGGTCAGGCCACGTTCTCCCCCTTCGGCACTGTCGGTGTGGATGCCAAAGTTCTCCAGCATGCTCACTAAAATGGTGCGCGCAGAGGGGTTGTCATCCACCACCAGGGCCGTCAACTGAGACAGCTGCTCCGCATCAAACTGGGTGCGGGGCTCGGCGTTCTCCTGCATCTCCACCCAAGCGGTGAAATTGAAAGCGCTGCCCTCTCCGGGCTTGCTCTCCACCCAGATCTCCCCGCCCATCAGCTCAGTCAGGGTTTTGCTGATGGTCAGACCCAGGCCGGTACCGCCGTATTTTCGGGTGGTGGAGCTGTCCGCCTGGCTGAAGGCGCGGAACAGTCGCTGGCGCTGCTCCCGGTTCATGCCGATGCCGGTGTCACGCACGGTAAACAGCAGCTGTGCCCTGTTGTTGTGGCGCTCCTGGAGGCGGATGGAGATGACGATCTCCCCCTTCTCGGTAAACTTGATGGCGT
Source organism: Ferrimonas sp. YFM (assembly GCF_030296015.1). NCBI lineage: Bacteria > Pseudomonadati > Pseudomonadota > Gammaproteobacteria > Alteromonadales > Ferrimonadaceae > Ferrimonas > Ferrimonas sp. YFM. Next base: position 1,723,419 of record NZ_AP027368.1, on the reverse strand, counting down.
TGTTGCCCAGGTTGGTGAGAATCTGCCCCAGACGCAGGGGGTCGCCAATCAGGGCCTGGGGCACATCAGACTCCACATTGAACAGCAGCTCCAACCCCTTCTCCTCTGCCTTAAGGGCGATGAGGTTACTCAGATTGCTCAGCACATCGTCCAGGTAGAAGGGGGTCTGCTCCAGGGTCATCTTGCCGGCCTCAATCTTGGAGAAATCGAGGATGTCGTTGATGATTCCCAGCAGCGCTTCTGCCGAACGGTGAACCTTGTCGATGAAGGAGCGCTGCTTGCGGTCCAGGTTGGTCTCCAGGGCCAGGTAGGACATGCCGATGATGGCATTCATCGGAGTGCGGATCTCATGGCTCATGTTGGCCAGGAACTCACTCTTGGCTTCGGACGCCAGCTCCGCCTCCTGCTTGGCCTGAGCCAGATCCCGGGCCATGGTCTTACGCTGGGTGATGTCACTGAACACCACCACGGCGCCGACGATCTCCTCCTCCTTGACCACAGGATGAGTGGCGTACTCGGCGGAGAAACTTTGGCCGCTGCGCCTTTTCAGCAACACATCATCCAGATGCTCTTTTGACCCCCGGCTCAGGGTCAAGCCAAGAGGACTGGGCCTTGGGGGGCCCTCTTGGGCAGGCTCCAGCATCAGCAGCGGTTCCAGGGCCCGGCCCACCATCGCCTCCTCCTGGTACCCCAGCATCGCCAGTGCCGCCGGATTGACGAAGTTGATCCGCCCCTCCACATCGGTGCCGACTATCCCCTGCCCCACGGATCCCAGCAGCAGCCGAACCTTCTCTTCCGAGAGGGAGAGCTCCAAGGTGCGCTGGCGCACCCGCTTGTCGAGGGACGCCTTGGCCCGGGACAGACGCCGGTTGGCGTTCTTGCCCAGGCTCAGGGTGAAGAGAATGGCCACCACGGCAAAAAACAGGGTCACCCCAAGCACCAGGGAGAGAGTGGACTTGAGGGTGGTGTAGGAGAGCATCGCCTCGGTCTCATCCATCTCGGTGGCCACGCCGATCCCCAGCACCTCACTCCATTTCCATACGCCGACCACGGGCACACCTCGGTAGTCCCGGTATGGCTCCAGGGAGGAGCCACTCTGAACCAGGGAGATGGACTGGGCCATCTTGGTCAGCGGCCGCTTGCCCGACTCAGGCACAAAGCCCTGAGTCAGATCTCCGCCGGGATCGCGAACCTCGAGTGCGCGGATACTCGGGACCCCGGCGGGGATCTGTCCGGTCTTCACCAGCATCTCTTCGAAGCGGCTGCTGGAGAGCAACAGGCCTTTGCGATCCAGGGCATAAGTTTCCCCGGTTTCACCGACCCTGCCGGCGCCGATGATGGCGTTAAAATCCTTATGGGGGTCCAGCCGCTCCGCCAACACGGCGATCACCTTGCCGTAGCGGTTGAAGATGGGAATGGCCACAAACATGGTAAAGCCGGTGTCGGCGATGTCAGAGGGCAGAGGCGGGATGAACAGGCTCTGTCCCGCCAGCAACTGAATGAACTCCCCCGGACGGGCGGCGGCAATCAGGTTGCGCTCGCCTACGGCCATGTCCCTGGCCGAGGCCAGGGTGGTACCGTCCGGGGCGATGACGAAAAAGCCCAGGTCGCCGAGGATGGAGTTGAGTGAAGCCAGCTCACTGCGCAGCTCTTGCTGCTCTTCGGAGTTGATCAGCAACTGAGGATGACGGGGGATGGTTAGCAGGCTCTCCACCAGCGCGATAAAGTCCGGTTTCTGTGCCACCAGGGAGAGCGCCTGCTGGCGCCCCTCCACCATGGATTCCAGGCTCTCAACCACAGAGGTGGCGATCACCTCCATGGAGATCTGGTTGCGCTCCTCGAGCACCCGCCTGTTGTAGTCCATCATCATCAGACTCATGGCGATGACGAAGGTGACGAACACCGCCAGACCGGTCACCACCAGATAGCTGAATCTGGGGCTGCCAAACTGCAGTTCGGCCCGCTCCGACTGGGCAAAGCGCTGCATCAGTTTGCCCATGACAAACAGGGCGGTGATGATCACCACCAGCAGGGCGGTCAGCCAACGCAGGCTTTCGTAGGTGGCAAACTCCGGCTCCACGTCATCGGTGGCGGTGTGCAGCCAGCGCCCCATGATCGCCCGCTTCTCCTCCGCACTGACCGAGTCCAGCCCCTTTTGCAGTATGGAGGCCAGTTCAGGCGCGCTCTTTCGAACCATCATCCGCAGCGGAATGTCGTCGAAAGCGTTCTGGGGCATCCCTTTGAGGCCACCCATTAAAGAGGCATTCAAGGTGTGCTCCACCGCCACCTGAGCCTCGAAGGTGGCGTCGGCATCGCCATTGAGCACCAGGTTTATCGCATCCAGCAGAGTCTCCGCAGGCACCAGTTCGATGTCGGGATAAGCCGCGGCCACCCGATTCCAGCTGGTGTAGCCCCGGACCAGGGCCAGGCGCTTGCCTCGGAGATCCTCGAAGCTGCTGATTCCGGTGTTACTGGACTTCACATAGAGGAACTCCTTCACCGAAAAGTAGGACTGGGTGAAGATGCCGTAGGTCTCGCGTTCAGGCAGGTGAAACAGCGCCGGAATGATGTCCAGCTCCTCATCTTTCACCCCCTGGAGGATCGCCAGCCAGGGCCGGGCTTCATAACGAAACCTCAACCCGGTTCGCTTGGCGATGAGGTCGAGAAAGCCGGCGGACAGCCCGCCAGCCTGGCCATTGGATTGTTCAAAGGCGATGGGAGGCCAGTCCTCCACCGCCACGGTCACCACGGGGTTTTGCGCCAACCAGGCACGTTCGGCCATGGTCAGGGCCACCCGGCCATTGGTTTCTGGCACCGCATACGCGGACGGCAGCCAGACACAGAGAATCATCAGACAGAGTCGTACCATTACTTCCATGCCGGCCCTCAGCGGAATCGGTACAAGAGTGTCAGACTGGTACCGAAAAGATCAGAGTCGTAGAACTCTACTCTCGCATCGGATTCAAAATAGAGCAATCCCAATCTAATATCCCAATGATTCAACCCCATAGGCTTATGCCAGAACAGGTTGGCTCCCACACCATACTCATCGGCATCCGGCGGCTCATCGAACACCGGATTGACCGCGTCGTAATCCCGGTCGCCGTAGTAGCCAGTCACCGCGGCACTGTAGTTGGCGCCTTCATACAGATAGGTCAGTTGCATCCCCTTAGTCTGCCCCTCATTGGCCTGGCCATCGATGCTGCGCTGGGTGAACAGCAGGGCGGGGATCAGGCTCTGGTTATCACTGAGCTGCCACAGGGCATTGAACTCCAGCCGATGATGATCGCCGTCGCGGCGCAGCTGAGCCTGCTCCTCCATGGTCAGTTCGCCGTTGATGCGCAGCTCTTCGCCGGCCCGGTCGTTGTCGACATCGATGCGGCGGTAGGTGTAGCTCAGCCCCAGGGTGGACCCGGCGATGGCACTCCACCCCAGCCGGACGCCCTGCGAGTCCCGATCCGTTCTGGTGCGTTTGCCCTCATCGAGAAAGGGGTCCTCCCACACTTCAGTGGGCAGAGCAGAGATCACATAACCGGCGGAGAGGATGCCCCAGTCATCCAGGCTGTGACGTATCCCAATCTGATGAGTCAGGTCCAGCCGAACCATATCCTGCACCAGGTTCCCCACGAAGAACTGGGTTTTCAGTCCCTCGAAGGTGTAGCGCAGATCCAGCAGAATATCCGGTGAGGTGACCGAATCGGAGCGAGGCGCCCTATCCAGGCCCTGGCTCTGTTCGTTGTTCAAGTCGACAAAGCGGTTGCCGGTAATAAAATTGGAGCTGACGTCGTAATAGACCACCCCGGCACCCAGGTAGCCACTCCAGCCGGGCATGTCTGGCAAGGTAAGCGGGTCTGCGGCGCACACAGGAAAGGCAAGGAGAAGACCAGAGAGCAGAGTGAGGCGAGCGGGCATGGCAAAGGCTCCAGGATGAAGTGAGAATTGACCCTGGTTTGAGTATAGCCAGCACACAGGAAGCCATTGCTTCAGATTGAAAAAATGACGCGGCCCCAAGGCCGCGTCTTCTACAAGGGCGTGTTAACCTTTGCTGAGTATTTTTGCGCCAACATCCGGCCGCTAAGGCCTCGATGTGTCGACATTGTGCCCAAAATAAATGGGTATCTAGAGTGAGCAAAACGCCCTAGTCTCGGCGCTCAAGCAGCAGCTTGTAGCCCGCAGGCACCAGCAGCAACACCAGAGGCGCCGACAGCAATACCCCCCAGCCAATCACCAGGGCGATGGGTGAGATCAGGTTGTCGTAGCCACCCAACCCGTAAGCCAGGGGCAACAGTCCCGCCACCGTGGTCAATGTGGTTACCAGCATCGGTCTGACCCGAGTCACGGCCCCCTCCACCAACTGTCTGCGCCGGGTATGTTTGTCATCGCTAAACTGCAGACCATGGTAGTGATAGAGCAACACCAGGGCGTTATTGACCACCACCCCGGTCATGCCGATGATCCCCACTACGGCAAAGAAACTCAATGGCTTGCCATGGAGCCAGAGCACCAGCAATGCCGCCGCTACCGCCGTTGGCACCACCGCCAGTCCAACCAGGACCTCGCCCAGCCTGTCAAACAACAATGCCATCAACATGGCGATGGCCAGCAGCGCCAGGGCCATCGCCACGGCCAGGCCGGTCATCGACTCCCGGGTCTCCCTGGCCTGGCCGGCACTGTGAATGGACACTGCGGGATCCCCCTCGCCCGCCATGGCCTTCATCAATTCAGCCTCCACTGATATCGGGTCGGTGACACTGCTGTCCAGGCTGGCCGACACCCTCAGCGCACGCTCACCGTTGTAATGATTGATCACCTCTTCTCTGCTGGCACTGTGCCACCTGACCAGCCGGTCCAGGGAAACCAGGTCGCCCCCCTGGCCTCGCACCAACAGGTGCCTCAGCTCATTGACCTCGCGGTCATTGGGCTCCAGGACCACCCGGTAGAACTGTTCCTCATCCTCTTTGAACACCCTGGAGACCCGCTCCCCTTCGATGGCCAGGCGCAAGGTCCGCCCCAGGGTCTGAGCATCCACCCCGTAACGCACCATCCAGGGATAAACAGGGTCTGCGCGGAGCTGGGCGACCTCATCGGCCCTGGACTGGTGGGGGGCAATCACCCCAGGCTGCTGCGCCAGCCAGTGGACTATGGCATCGGCCTTCGCCTGACGAGCCTGATCACTGCCGCCGGCGACCTGCAGATCCACCGGTCGCCCCAGCGGGGATCCTCCGCTGTCCACGTCATACTCCACCTCCAGGATACCAGGCAGGGACTGGGTCTGAGACTGCCATCGATGCACCACTTCAGTGGCGGTGATCTCCCGGTGTCCCGCCGGACTCAGGGTCACCTCCCAACTGGCTTCACTTTCGCTGACCTCCCCATACCAACGGACCACCTCCGGAGTCTGTGCCAGCATCCGGTCTACCGCCTGGGCATACTGCCAGCTCTGCTCCATGCTCTGGTTGCCCTTCATCTGGGCTGAGATCTCCACCAGATAGGCCCCATCAGAGGGAAAGAACTCCTTGGGCAGCAGTTGCATTACGCCCCAGCTCAGGGCTACCGACCCCAGCAACAGGGTGGCGATCAAGCCCCGGCCATGCCGCAGTGCCCAGAGGATAGGCCCAGACCAGCGCTGCCCAGATGGCCCGGCACTGTCCCCGAGGGGGCGGGTCAGAACGCTGCGCATATGCGCAGGAATGATCACCAGGGCATCGATAAAGGAGAACGCCAGGGCCACCCCGATGGTCAGGGGCAAGACGTAGAGCATCTTACCCATCTGCCCGGGCAGGAACAGCAGAGGAAGAAACGCCAGTACCGTCGTCAGGATGCTCACCAAAATGGCGGGAAAGACGTCGGCGACCCCACCGCGAAGCGCCTCTAACACGCCCTCCCCCGCCTCCCGGCGGGCGGCGATGCGCTCACTCACCACCACCGCGTCATCGACGATGATGCCGATGATCAAAATCAGGGCCGCCATGGTATAGCTGTCGAGGATCTGACCGCTGAGCAACAGCACCGTCAGGGTACCCAGCAGGCAGAAGGGGATGGAAAACGCCACCCAGGGCGCAATGCGGCGATTCAGGCAGAGAGACAGCACCAACAGCACCAGTGCCAGGCCGCTGAGGCCGTTCCACTTAACGATGTCAAAACGGGCGCGGATCTCCCCGGCCAGATCAAAACCCACATCCAGGGCGAAGGTGGGCCCCAGACGACGGGACTCCTCCTCAAGCAACTGCCTGACCTTAGCAGAGGTGGTGAGTACGTCCGCCTCCTCCGACGCGCGTAGGTCGAAACCAATCGCGGCCCGGCCATTGATGGTCGCCAGGCTGCTGCGGCGCTCGAACCCCTCCCGAATCCCGCCGCTGATGTCCTTCAGGGTCACGTCAGGCCCGCTGCGCAGCTTCAAGCTCTCCAGGGCTTGGGGCTCCAGCATCTGTGCCGAAGTGATGAGCTCCAGGTCCCCGTTGTTGGTCTCGATGGTCCCCCCGGTGATCAGCACGTTTCTCCCGGCGATGGCATCGGCCACATCGGTCAGGGTCAGGTCATAGCGCTTGAGCTGCTCCGGCTCCAACTCAATCCAGAACTCCCTCTCCCTCAGGTCAATCAGCTGCACCTCGCTGACACCCTGGATACGCCTGAGCTTCAGTTCCAGAATCCTCGCCTGCTCTCTCAGCTCGGAATAGGGAACGTCGGCGCTGATCCCTACCACCATAAAATCCAGATTGGAGGACTTCATCACCCGCACCAGAGGCGCATCGGTCACCCCGGCAGGCAGGTCGGTCACCCGGTTGACCGCATCACGAATGTCCTGGTACACCCCGGCCACATCCTTGACCGAGGGTTCCAGTTCAACCGAGATGGAGGAGGAACCTGACGCAGATCGGGAGGTGAACTTGCGAATTCCCGCCAGCGATAACAGCTCCTTCTCCAGCTTGCCGGTAACGTTGGCCTCCACGTCCTCGGCGGAGGCTCCGGGATACTGAGTGGAGATGGAGACCCTACCCAGATCGATGCGCGGTTTCTCAGCCAAAGGCAGACGGTAAACCGCCATGACCCCAAGCACCACCACAGTCAGGCTCAGCAGGTTGGCCGCCATGCGGCGCTGGCAGAACCAGTCCAATAGCCCCCTCACTGGCCCACCTCCAGCAGTACCTCGGCTCTGAAGCCAGGCAGAATCGTCAACTTATCATTGGTCAGCTCCAGCTCGGCCAGATATCCATGGCTGCCCGCTTCCATAGCCGGAGCAATTCTGGCCACCCGCCCGGTGACACTGGCGTCCAGCGCCGGAAGGCGAACCGTCAGTGGCTGACCGATGGACAGTGCCACCTTATCCTCCTCAATCAGCAGCAGCTGTACCTTAACCCGGTCCAATTGCACCAACTCATAGAGAGGGTCACCCAGATTCACCCACTGCCCCAGCTCGGCGTGGCGGGCCGCCACCCAGCCGTCAAACGGTGCAAGCAGCTGCGTTTTCTCCAACTCTCTTCGAGCCTGGGCCAGGGCACGGCGATCCAACTCCAGTTTGGCCTTGCTCACCTGGGTGATGCGGCTCTGTTCATCCAGCTCGCTTTCGGATAGAGAGCGGCGCCCTGCCAGCTCCTTGAGCCGGGTCAGCTGTTTGTGCTGACTCTGATACTCCGCGGCACTCAAATCGACCTGGGCTTGGGCCAACTCCACCGCCAAACGGGCATCTCGCTTGTCAAGTTGCAGCAACGCACTGCCCGACTGGACCCTGTCACCTATCTGGACAAGGTAATCGGCCACCACACCGCTGCTCTGAGCACTGACTGTGACCCTTTTCAAGGCTTTCACCTCTCCCACCAGATAGTCGGCGCCCTGGCTGGTAAAAGCCGCCAGGGATAAAAGGACGGCCCCTATGGCGCCCCTAGGATTACGCATCTTGCTGTCCCCTGTTATGAGTTCACAGGGTCAGTCTCTCTCAGGGGGTGTTGAAAAAACGTCAACTCTCTAGCGACACGGATTTTGTGACCCAGCTCCTGGGAGCAACAGGATTTTTTTGGTTACGGGAACCAATTTTGCTGATAGGATTCCAACCGCCTGACTGAAAGTGGAACCTCTGCTCTGAAAATGAAACGACTGGTATTGCTGATAGTGCTGACCTTACTGAGCCAGACCGCCAGCGCGGTATTGGAAGGGAGCCATGTGCATATCGGTGCGGACCTGCAGAGTATCGAGATTCACTTCGACAGTGGCAATCATCACCATGATGGCCATCACGATGAGACCCAGGAGCACCAACACTCAGACGGGGAGACCTGTCTGCATCACCACTGCCATGCGGGCCACCTGGCCATCGCCGTCACCGAGACGGCGCCAGCGACAGGGCGCCTGACACAGCACTATGTCTACCTGAGGGGCTATCCGGATCCTCAACCCAGCGAGCTGCTCAGACCCCCCATCGCCTGATCCTGCCTTCACCAGCGCAGGCTGCTCACAAGACCCAATTTGCCATTCCGTGTCACTGACTCCCCTGTCTTTGGCCCCATGGTGGTATGCCACAGGCGTCCCTTGCGAGCCCCGCTGCGACTGGTCATTTAGTCAATTTGAACGTCAATTTGTCGCAGGATCTTATCCCTATGCACACTATTGTCCGCACTGCCCTGATGGCAGTGGGCTTGTGCGCCGCTCAAGGCGTACAGGCCACCCCCTGGTCCGAGTTTGCCCAACAGGCACTGACCAGCCTGGAGGCTCTGCCCGAGATTCAGGCCCAACAAGCCGAACTGGCACTCTCCAATCTGGCGGTAGACACCGCCAACCAGGCTCTCTACAACCCGGGTCTCTCCCTGGACGTGGAGAACCTTGGCGCCTCCAGCGCCAAAGAGGAGGTCACCCTGGGCCTGTCCCAGAGCATCGACTGGTCCGATAAACGGGGCTACCGCACCCGGGTGGCTCAACTCGCCGCCCTCCAGGCTCAGGCTCAATATCGTCAAAGTCGCAACCTGGCGCTGGCCAGGCTGCTCAGCGGTTGGGTCAGCCTCAGCCAGGCCCAGACCCTGGCGGGCTACGCCAGCGAGCAGAAACAGCGCACCCTGGAGATGCTGACTCTGGCCGAACGCATGGTTCAGGTGGGTGAACTGGCTCCCCTGGACAGACAGCTGATCACCCTGGAGCTGGCCCGTGTTGGCAGTGACCACGCCGATGCCCTGCAAGCCCTGGCTCAGGCCAAGGCCCAGGTCAGGCTTGCAGGGGGCAACCCACAACTGGCGCTGCCCGCCTGGTCAGCCAGTATTTCCCTGCCCTCCACCGAGGTCACGCCACAGCTGCCCGCCCTTAAGGGCAACTATCAGAAGGTGTTGGCGGCCCGCGCCGCACTAGATCTGGCCCGAACCCAGGGCAAGGCGGACCCCACCCTCTCCATAGGTGCCAAGACCGATGGCGACGACAGCAGCCTGCAGCTGGGGGTCTCCGTGCCCCTCAATGTTCGCAACCGCTATCAAGGGGAGATCGCCCAGGCCAATCAAGCCATTCTGGTGGCCGAAAGCCAGTTCCTCAGTGATGCCCGTACCCTGGAGATCACCCTGGAATCACTGTCCGAACGCTACCAGGCGGTTAGTGACAACTACGTGAGCTGGCAACAGTTGACCCGGGACTCACTGCAAAGCAGCCAGAAGCTGATGCAGACCCTGTGGCAAGGGGGGGAGATGCCCACCAGTCAGTACCTGCAATCCCAGCAGCAACTGGCCGACACCCGGGCCGTTGGCGCCGAACTGGCGGCCGAACAAAGCACCCTGTGGATCGAGATGATGGCCCAGCGCGGCGAACTGGAAGCCTGGCTGACTGACCAGGCCCAGGCCCAATGAATTCGAGGAACAGCACCATGAAACGCAAAACACTGACTCCCCTGATGACCGCCCTGCTGCTGGCCTTTACCCAGGCGCCTGCCCTGGCCGGTGACGATCATGACCATCAGGCCAACACCGACCTGTCACTCATCACGCTGGATCTGGATGACCATGAGCATGGCGTTGCCGAAGAGGGCCATGACCACAGCTCAGAAGGGCCGGAGCACGGCCATGAGTCCGGAGACCATGGCCACGACGAAGGCGAGGAGCATGAGGAGGGGCTGCGACTCAGCCCTGCCCAGAGCGCCCTCGCCGGCATCGAAGTAGCAACAGTGACCGAGACCAGCCTCGACTTCCGTCACCCAGTTCCCACCCAGCTGCTGACCAACCCCAACCTGACCAGCGCCCTGTCTCTGCCGGTGGACGCCCGGGTGATCGCCCGCCATGTAACGCCGGGGCAGGAGGTTGAACCCGGTGCCAAGCTGCTGACCCTGGCCTCCAGCGCCATCGCCGACACCCAGGGCAGGCATCTGCTGGCCCTGGCCGAATGGCGCCGGGTCAAGTCTCTGGGCAAACAGGCGGTCTCCGCCAGCCGCTATCAGCAGGCCCGAATCGATCTGGAAACCAGCCTGCAGGATCTCTTGGCCCTGGGGATGACCCAGTCCCAAATAGATAGCCTGGACCAACAGGAGAGCCGTCTCGGCCAGTTCACCCTGCTCGCCCCCCACGCCGGTACGGTGCAGCAGGACAACTCGGTGATGCAGCAGAACCAACCGGCGCTGAGCACCCTGATGGTGTTGGCCGATGAGCACATCCTATGGGCCAACGCCCAGGTCTCCGCCTCCCAGGCCACTCTGATCCGCATCGGCCAGAAGCTGACCGTCCGCGTGGGCGAGGACTTGGTGCAAGCCACGGTGATCGGCCGCGACCATCAACTGGACCCCCGTACCCGCACCGAAGCGGTTCGGCTGGAACTAACCAACCCGGATCACCGCCTCCATGCGGGTCAGTTTGCCACCGCCTATATCAGCCAGAGCCAGCGCCGCGGCATCGTGCTGCCGGACTCCGCCCTGGCCCGCAGCCCGGATGGTGACTGGATGGTCTACCTCTATGACGACGGCCGTTACAGCGCCACCGAGGTGCAGGTGCTCAGCAGCCAGGAGGGGATGAATCTGGTCAGCGGTATCCAGCCCGGTAGCCAGGTGGCGGTGCAGGGCGCCTTCTTCCTGGCCTCTGAGCAGGCCAAGTCTGGCTTTGAGATCCACAACCACTAACAGGACCGCGTATGCTGAACTCATTGATCGCATCAGCGGTTCGTAACCGGCTGATTGTTTTGATACTGCTGCTGACCACCCTGGTGGCGGCGGCCTTTATGCTGCCCAGGCTCAACCTGGATGCCTTTCCGGACGTCACCAACGTCCAGGTCACGGTGAACACCCAGGCGGAGGGACTGGCGTCGGAGGAGGTGGAACAGCTGATCACCTACCCCATCGAAGCCTCGATGTACTCCCTGCCCGGCGTCACACAAGTGCGCTCCCTGTCGCGCACCGGCCTGTCCATAGTGACCGTGGTGTTTGAGGAGGGCACCGACATCTACTTCGCCCGCCAGCAGGTGTTTGAGCAGCTGCAGGCGGCCCAGGAGAACATTCCCCAGGGCGTCGGCACGCCGGAGATGGGCCCCAACACCTCCGGCCTAGGCCAGGTATATCAGTACCTGCTGCGCGCCGAGCCCGGCAGCGGCTTCGATGCCATGGCGCTGCGTGGCCTCAACGACTACCTGGTGAAGCTGATGCTGATGCCGGTGGACGGGGTCACCTCGGTGCTCTCCTTCGGCGGCGAAGTGCGTCAATACCAGGTGCAGTTGGACCCCAACAAGATGCAGTCCTTTGAACTGACCCTGGACGACGTCCAGCAGACTCTGGAGGCCAACAACCGCAACACAGGCGGCTGGTTTATGCCCAGGGGCCAGGAGCAGTTCGTGGTCCGTGGCTACGGCTTTATCCCCGCCGGGGATGCAGGGCTTCAGGCGATTCGGCTGCTGCCACTCAAAGCCATCGAGGGCACCCCGGTAACCATAGGCGACATCGCCAAGGTCGACTATGGCTCGGAGATCCGCGTCGGCGCGGTCTCCATGACCCGCCGGGATGACCAGGGAAAGCCCCAGCCCCTGGGCGAGGTGGTCTCCGGGGTGGTGCTCAAGCGGATGGGGGCCAACACCAAGGCCACCATCGACGACATCAAACTGAAAGTGCCCCTGATCCAGCAAGCCCTGCCCGAGGGCGTGACCTTCGAGCCCTATTACGACAACGCCGATCTGGTGGCCAAGGCGGTGAAAACGGTAACCGATGCCCTGCTGATCGCCTTTGCGCTGATCATCGTCATCCTGGCGCTGTTCCTGCTGAATCTGCGCGCCACCGTGCTGGTGCTGCTCTCCATTCCGGTGGCCATCGGCATCGCCCTGATGGTCATGGCCTATTTCAATATGTCGGCCAACCTGATGTCCCTGGGCGGCCTGGCAGTGGCCATCGGCATGCTGGTGGACGGCTCGGTGGTGATGGTGGAGAACATCTTCAAACACCTGAGTCAGCCGGATCGCCGCCACCTGGACCAAGCCCGGGCCCGCAGCAATGAAGCCGACCCCCACCATGCGGGTGACGACAACCAGGGCATCGCCATGCGCATCAAGGCCGCCGCCCAAGAGGTGGCCAGCCCGGTGTTTTTCGCCACCAGCATCATCATCGTGGTGTTTGCCCCGCTGTTCACCCTGCAAGGGGTGGAGGGCAAGATGTTCCAGCCCATGGCGGTAAGCATCATCCTGGCGATGCTGGCCGCCCTGGTGGTGGCGCTGCTGGTGGTGCCCGCCCTGGCGACCATGGCCTTCAAGCGGGGCGTCAGCTTCCGCCCCAGCCCCCTGGTGACCCCGCTGGAAAAGGGCTACCGCACTCTGCTGGGCAAGATCATCCATCGTCCCAAGACGGTGATCATCGCCGCCCTGCTGGCCTTTGTGGCCACCCTCAGCCTGGTGCCTCAATTGGGCACCGAGTTCGTGCCCGAGCTTGAGGAGGGCACCATCAATATTCGGGTGACCCTGGCCCCCACCGCCAACCTGGAGACCAGCCTGGGGGTGGCCCCCAAACTGGAGCAGATCCTGATGAGCTTTCCCGAGGTGGAGTATGCCCTGAGCCGGGTGGGCGCCGCCGAGCTCGGCGGCGATCCCGAGCCCATCAGCAACATCGAGATCTACGTGGGCCTGAAGCCCATCGACCAGTGGACCTCCGCCAGCGATCGCTTCGAACTGCAACAGAAGATGGAGGAGAAACTGTCCCAGTTCCCCGGGCTGCTGTTTACCTTCAGCCAGCCCATCGCCACCCGGGTGGATGAGCTGCTCTCCGGTGTCCGCGCCCAACTGGCCATCAAGCTGTTTGGCCCGGATCTGGAGGTGCTGGCCAGCAAGGGTAAGGAGATTGAGGAGCTGGTGAAACAGGTAGACGGTGCCGTAGGTGTGGCCATGGAGCAGATCCAGGGTGAACTGCAGCTGGTGGTGCGCCCTGACCGGGCCAAACTGGCCCGTTACGGCATCAGCGTCGACAGCGTGCTGCAGCTGGTGTCCGACGGCATCGGCGGCCGAGAGGCGGGTCAGGTGATCGACGGCAACGCCCGTTACGACATCCAGTTGCGCTTCGCCGAGCAGTTCCGCAGCAGCCCGGAGAAACTGGCGGATCTGCTGCTCTACGCCCCGGATGGCAGCCAGGTGCGCCTGGGGGATGTGGCGGAGATTGGTATGGAGAGTGCCCCACCCAACATCCGCCGTGATGATGTACAGCGACGGGTGGTGATTCAGGCCAACGTCTCCGGCCGGGACATGGGCTCGGTGGTGGCCGACATCTACCAGACCGTGGCCGACAACGCCGAGCTGCCCGCCGGTTACGGGGTCAAGGTGGGGGGCCAGTATGAAAGCCAGCAGCGGGCCCAACAGCGGCTGGCCATCGTGGTGCCCCTGTCGGTGGCGCTGATCGCTCTGCTGCTCTACTTCAGCTTCGGCTCCATCAGCCAGGCACTGCTGATCATGGCCAATGTGCCCCTGGCGCTGATTGGCGGGGTGCTGGCGCTCTATCTCAGCGGCACCTACCTGTCGGTGCCCAGCTCCATCGGCTTCATCACCCTGTTTGGGGTGGCGGTGCTCAACGGGGTGGTGCTGGTGGACGCCATCAATCAGAGGGTAGCCAGTGGCGAGAGCGTGGCTCAGGCCGCCTTCGAAGGGGCCATCAGCCGGCTGCGGCCGGTGCTGATGACCGCCCTGACCTCGGCCCTGGGACTGCTGCCGGTGATCCTCTCCACCGGCATCGGATCCGAGGTCCAGCGCCCCCTGGCCATGGTGATCATCGGCGGCCTGGTCAGCTCCACCGCCCTGACCCTGCTGGTGCTGCCCACCCTCTACCAGAGGTTCGCCCCTAAACAGTCCTAAGCGACTCACCCATTCAGGCGCCTCCTTCGGGAGGTGCCCACCTCCCCGCAACAATTGATTAACACCCTGACCCAGGTCAAAATCCGAGCAGTTTCCGTCCTTTACACTTTAAGTGACAAGGAGAATCTATGGATTGGCAGCCCCTCTACTACTGGATCAACGAACTGTGCCAGGCGGACAGCGATGAGGCCCTGTGTCATGCCCTGAACAGGCTGACTCAGCTTCTGCAAGCGGACAGTAGCCTGCTGTTTCTGGTGGATCCCCAGACCGGGCAGCCGCGAAGCTTTGCCGCCGGTCTCTCCCAGCGCTCGTTGGCCTTTATGGCCAGCCACAGCCAGGAGGACCGCTACCTGCACACCTACATCGAGCAGAACCAATTTGGCCATGCGGTCTGCCTGCAGGATCTGCTGCCCCGCCCCAAGGCCGAAGAGGGTGGCTTCCTGGAACGCTTCGCCCCTCATTTCGATTACCGTTACTCCATGGGTCTGCTGCTGCCCCTGGTCAATGGTCGTCAGCTGGGCCTCTCCTGTCATCGCCGGCGCACGCCGTTTCCCAAGGGGATTGAGCACACCCTGCAGTGTGTGGGCGCCGCCCTGCTGCCCTGGGCACAACTGAGGCTGGCCCCCAGGCTCAATCCTCAGCTGAGCTTTGCGGCTCTGCCGGAGGGGCTCACCCACGCCGAATGCCAGGTGCTGCAACTGCTGGCTCAGGGGATGGACGGCAGCGAAATTGCCCGCCACCGGCGAGTCAGCAAGGAGACGGTGAAGAGCCAGATTAAGTCCCTGCTGCACAAAACCGGCAGCCGTCACCAAAACCACCTCCTCAGCCAATTGCGGGAAACCAGCTTCGCCTGAACTCGCCCCTCCCCCTTCACCTTGAATCCGCCCACCAGTTGCGCTTTAGTGGTGTCTTTGGGGCAAGAGCTGACAGGGAAGATAGTGATGACTGAGTTGGAAACAGAGAGGCTGCGCCTTCAGCGATTCTCATTGGAGGATGTGGATGGCTTTTTTGAGCTGAACAACGACCCGGTGGTACTGAAATACACCGGTGATAAGCCCTTTGACAACAAAGACCAGGTTGCGGCGTTCATCAGCGACTACGCCCAGTATCAGCTTAACGGCTTTGGCCGCTGGTCGCTGTATCTGAAAGAGACGGGAGAGTACCTGGGGTTTTGTGGCCTTCGAAGGGCAGAGCCAGGCGCAGAGGTGGACATCGGCTTTCGAATAATGCGCAGGCACTGGCGCCAGGGCTACGCACTGGAGTCCGCCATCGCAGCGCTGCAGCTTGGTTTCGGGCGATACCAACTGGACAGGATCGTTGCCCGCGCCATGGAGGACAACCAGGCCTCTCACGCGGTGATCAACAAACTGGGCATGACCCGCTGCGGCGCGTTTGCCGAGGAGGGAGTCAACTGGGTCAAGTACGAGCTTTTTGCCCCGGACGTTAAGCGGTAACAAGTTCAGTCTCTCAGGCTGATTCACCACTGTCAGAGATAAAAAAAGGGCGAGGAGCACGAAGCCCGACGCCCTTTGGTACTAGCAGACTACGCAACTATTTCTCCATACGCACCAGCATGGCATACACATAGGCACCGTCCTCCTCGGGATAGAGGTTGATGGCCACGTCGTAGGAGGCGTTCACCAGCCAGTAGCCGTTGTACTCATCCTTGATCATGCCGTCGGCCAGGGTCAGTTTCATGGTATCGACAATCTCCAGGTCCGCTTGTGGGTCGTCTGTGGCCTTCTGATACCAGCTGCTGTTGCCCTCGGCGTCAAACACCACCTCATCCAGGCTGTAGTTGAAGGCGTAGGCGTTGTTCTCGGACGCAGGTACATTGATGGTGACGCTGTACCAGCGGCCTTCCAGGCCCGCCAGAATCAGCTGTTCAGGCTGCTTCACACCCAGCATCAGTTCCTGTTCAACCTCATCCCATACCGCCACCTGCATGATGACGTCCTTATTGGCGGACAGTTGGATGTAGCCTTCCTCCTCATCCAGTACCCGGCCGGTGGCATCCAGCCCGAAGGTGAACTGGTCGGTGGCGTCGTTATCTGTGCCGCCCAGGTCGCGGAAGTCCACTGCGCCCTGGTCATCGATATCCAGGTGATAGACACCGAAACCGTACTGGGCAGGGTCTCCGACCTTGTGAGCCGGGGTATACAGGCTGCCGATGAACCATTCGCCCTGAAGGTCGGCCAGCTCATAGGACTCGGCCCGCTTCAGGGCCACGGCGATGCGCTGACGCTCCTCTTCGCCGGCATACCAAAGCAGCATCTGCTCGCCGGTGTCCATCTGCGCAAGCTCTTCATCGTCTTCAAACTGAATCTTACCCTTGGCATCGATGGCGACGGCGTAGCTCTCCTGATCGTACTTCTCACCGCTCAAGGTGAACTCATCCACGGTCAGGGTGGCGTCGGCGATGGCCCAGTTGGCCAGGCGGTAATCCATGTAGTCGGCGTTATAGAAGCCGTATCTGGGCGTCAGCCACTCCATGGAGACCCACTTGCCGTTCAGGTCCATGTCGCTGAAGCCCGGGTTGACGGTTTCATCGAAGTGGTCGAGGGCTTCCTCCTCGCTGACCAGATCTTCGACATCCAGGCCCGCGGTCTCCATGGCGCCGGTCATCTGAGTCTCAAACTGCTCACCGGTCACGTCTATGGTCACCTCACCCAGTGCGGTGACCACTGCTGCGGGAATGCTGATGCCGTTGTCCGGGTTGCCGTCTTCATCCAGAGATTGCAGCAACCTCAAGGTGTTCACCACCGCCTGGGTGGTGGGGTCGTCCGTATCAAACAGGTCGAGCGGGGTCACCTGCTCGCCACCGGCCACCGCCGGGAACTGGGTGCCCCCCAGGCTGAACTGCACCTGCTCCCCGGAGACATATTGGAACTCGCCGGCGGCATTGGTGGTGCCGTTCTGGGTGTCTGTGGTGAAAGTCAGTCCGCCTACGGGGCTGTCCACAAACACCCCGGTCAGCACATCGGGCTCAATTGGGGGCTTGGGGTCGGAATCGGAATCGCTGCCACATCCGCCCATCAGGGCTGCGGCGGCGGCCAGTATCAGAAATTGGTTGAATCCATGTTGTGTTTTCATACTTACCTCCTGCTAGTCACCCCATTGATACTCAGAAGGAAAAACAGGTTCATCCCCCGTCCGGGGGATAGGTCAATCAACCCTGATCCGGATCAATCCATTTGGGCGTTTTTTCCCTTGGGTGTACCATTGTCCGCCCCTAATTGGAGTCAACGATGCGACTGGACAGATACCTCAGTAAAACCCTGAGAGTGAGCAACAAGCAGGTGAAGCAGTGGCTGGAGTGTGATCAGATAACCCTGGATGACGCCCCCTGCAAACAGGGGGAAACCCTGGTCAACCGCTTCAGCCGCATCCAGGTGGAAGGCAGGCCGCTGGCCCACGACACCCCGCTCTACCTGCTGATGCACAAACCGGCCGGGGTGCTCAGTGCCACCAAGGACAGGGAGCACACCACCGTCATCGAATTGATTGAGGCCCAGTACCCCCATCTGGATAGCAGTGACCTTCACCTGGCGGGGCGCCTGGACCGGGCCACCACCGGCCTGCTGCTGCTGACCAACGACGGCGCCTGGTCCAAGGCGTTGACCCGTCCCGAGCAGAAGATCCCCAAAACCTACCTGGTGACCACGGAGCACCCCATCCCGCCGGAAGCGGTTGAACGCTTTGCTCAAGGCGTATGGTTTGACAAGGAGGGCGTGACCACGGCGCCGGCCCAAATGCAGCTGCTGTCGGATACCCGAGCCAGGCTGACCATCTATGAGGGGATGCATCATCAGGTAAAAAGGATGTTTGCGCTGTATCACAACCCTGTGGTGGCTCTGCACCGGGAGCGGATGGGCAACCTTGTCCTGGATTCAGAGCTGGCCGAGGGCCAGTGCCGGCCCCTGTCCCGGCAGGAGATCGAGGGAATCTAGGGGCGGGAGCCCCCGGAGCAGTACAGGGGCTGATCGAAATGGGGAGAGCTCAGCGCCCCCGTGCTCTTAGCAAGGTTGATGCTGAGCAGCAGATCCACCGGATTATCCTGACCGGGATGGTTCCACTTGAGCTGCTCCCCCAACACCACCAGAAAAGGCGAGCGTGCCAACACCCTGCCCTCTCCTTCCCAGCAGCCACTGTAGGCGCACACGCTCAGGGTGCCAGCGTCCGATACGCTAATGCTTAACGGGGTAAAGTCCTCCCCCTGGAGCAGGACACATCCGTCACCGCTGCAGCCGGACTCAAAATCATTGGTGCAGGACCAGTC
Organism: Ferrimonas sp. YFM; assembly: GCF_030296015.1. Lineage (NCBI taxonomy): Bacteria > Pseudomonadati > Pseudomonadota > Gammaproteobacteria > Alteromonadales > Ferrimonadaceae > Ferrimonas > Ferrimonas sp. YFM. Next base: position 1,704,878 of record NZ_AP027368.1, on the reverse strand, counting down.
CGCCAGCACTGCAGGCGAGCCCAGCAGGGCCAGGCCAAACACCACGGGTCTTAACAGATCAATAGTCACAGAGATCGATCACCCACTGACCCCGACACTGAACCCAGTCCCCTTCCGCGGCGGGGATCTGAAAATCACCCAGCTCATTGTCAGTTTTAACCGGTATCAGAGAATCGATGAGGTACTCCACATCACCGTCACTGTTGAGCCTGGCACCCAAATAGACCCCGGTAATGGCCTTGTCGAGGGAGCGCTCCCGCGCCTCGGTGGGAACCACTTCCCCGTGCCACAGAGTCAGGCGGGCTCGGCGCTCCTGCTCCAGGGGAAATGCCTGGCCTATCTGCTCTTCGCTGCCCAGATAATAACAATCCAGGGTGACACCGTGTTCCAGCAGATCCACCCGGATCATTCCCTCATTGTTACAATCGCAAGGCACCAGAGCCTTGGCCACTACTCTATGGCTCACAAAAAGGCCCCTTGCTTCACTGCATCTCTCCCAGAACTTGGAAATTGGTAATGATGTGATTGTGATAATCCACCATGATCATGGCGCTGCGGTATTCGTACTCGGCCCAGCCCTCCTGTTCACCTTCATCGTTGATGTAACCGCCGCCATTTTTGGCATAGCCCATCAGGGACACCGCACCACAGGAGCTCATTCCCACCAAGATCTCCCCGGTCTGAATCGCCTTGATGTCGGTGTCATTCCACATCTTCCGCTCCTTAGCCAAAGCCAGGAAACGATTAAACTCAGCCAGGGTCAGCTTGTTGCGTAGCTGTTTATCGCCGAAGGCTTCGCAGCTGTAGAGACGGTCCAGACCGGCAAAGGTAACGCCGCCAAACTCCAGAGGGTCGGGCTGTTCAACCACCTCCTCCACAGCCAGGCAGAGCCCGTCGTCGCTGTAGGAGGCGCACTGCCACTCCTTTTCTTTAAAGCGTACCTTCTCGGGCGTCCACATACGGTTCTTCTTATGGAACACCGCAGGGATGGGTTTATCCTGGCTGGCCAGCTCCTTGGCTTTCTTAGCCTCCTCCGCCTGCTTCATCAACTCCAGTTCCTTCGGAGGAATCACTTCCACGCCACTGCAGGTGCCGTCGTCGCGATAGTGGACACAACGCCAATATTGGTCATTCCAGATGATCTTCTCAGGGTTCCACATCCGCTTGTTGTTGAACACACAGGCACAAGGGGTGTCATCCGGGTTCTCAATCTTGTAGTTGCCCCTTTTGGACGTCTTGCTGGCCTTCTTAGATTCATCGAAGAGGGTCACCTCATCCTCGGGCACCTCCTCCACCGACACGCAACTTCCATCAGAACGATAACGACTGCAGCGCCAGAATTTGTTTTTATACACGACCTGCTCTTGATTGAAGTCGCGCTTATTGTTGAATACTTGGGTCGTCGGCTTCTCCAAGGGTGCGATGCCATCATCGGCTGCCGACGCAATTCCAGCCAAGCTGCTGACCGACAGAGACAACAGCAGTGCCAAATGTAGCCTCATAGATTCCCCTTTAACCCATTGATTAACTAACAGCATTTTAACATCGACGGGGATTTTGTTTCCGATCCAGGTTCACACATCGGTGTTCTTCACAGGCCCAAAGGGCTCGTGAGTCAGCAAGGAGGGCGCAGGTCATAAGCCTCTGCGACCTATGTAATTTTTTTTCACCAAAGTCACACAAGCACCAATACTTGGATCAAAAAAACGCTACAAAGGGGAGTTAATGTGATCGCGATCACTAGCAAATGGAACCCGGTTCGCTACACTGCGTTACCTTTCCTAGATAAAGGTAGTGAACTTTCATGTCTGTATTGGTGGCCATCGCAATCACAACCGGGATCCTGTCCGCCCTGTGGGGCTGGGTGTCCGTGACCCTGGGTCTGCTGACCTGGGCCGGCTTTCTTGGCTGTACCAGCTACTTCGCCTCCCCCCAGGATGGCGTCAAAGGGCTGGCAACCAGCATGATCACCAATATGAGTGGTGTGTTCTGGGCCATGGTGATCATCCAGCTCTCCACAATCGCCGGAATCGAAGTGGTGGGTTATGTGATAACTGGTGTGGTCGCCACCCTGATGTGTGTTCAAGCCAAGCAGAGCTGGCTGGGTTACATTCCCGGCACCTTTGTCGGCTGCTGCGCCACTTTTGCCGCCAGCGGCGACTGGATGGCCGTGGTGCCCGCCCTGCTGGTCGGTGGCCTGTTCGGCTTCCTGATGAAATCTACTGGCCTCTGGTTGCACCAGAAAGTGAACCAGAGCCGTGCTGAACTCGAAACAGCAGAATCCAAATAACTATAAACTCTCCTGACTCTCATCTTCAGGCCGCCCAGTGCGGCCTCTTTTTTTATGTTGGCTTCAGCGCCAGCTCCACCGCCTCGGTCACAGAGGGAACGCAGGGGAAGGTCATGTCAGAGCCAGTCTCATCGCCGTTTCGGTATTTGCCTGTCTGAACCAGGCACCCCTGCAGGCCTGCTCCCATGGCGCCCTCCACATCCCCCTGAACATCGTCGCCCACCATCATCACCTCACCGGGCAATAGCTTGGTCTCTGTGACCCCTTGAAGGAAGAAGGCAGGAGCCGGTTTGCCGACGATCAGTGCCTGGGTGCCCGCCGCGTATTCCAGGGCTCGAATAAAGGGACCCGCATCCAGGTGCATCTGGCCGTCGAGCTTAAAGTAACGGTTCATGCCAATGCCCAGCAGAGGCGCCCCTTCCAGACAGAGGCGGAACGCCCGGTTCAGGGCCTGATAGCTAAAGCCCTCTGCCGCATCTGCCAGCAACACCGCGTTGGGGTCATCCTGTGGCAAATCTTTGAACTCATCCATCACTTGACTGTGAACCAGGCAGAAAGGCCGCCAGCCCTTTTCCTGAATCATCGCCTTGGCGGCTGAAGGGGCGGTGATGATCTGCTCCAGCTGCAACTCAAAACCCAGCTTGATCAGATCGTCAAACACCTTGATCCGAGTCTTGCGCGAAGTGTTGGTGAGAAAGCGTACCTGCAAATGACTGGCCTGAGCCCTGGCCACCGCCTCCACGGCACCGTCGATGGCTTGATGGCCGTCATACAGCACGCCGCTGATGTCGAAAAACAGTCCCTTGACCATAAACGCCTCCCCGGAGCCACCTCGGCAAACAGTCCTATGAGTATATGCACCGGCCACAGGCAAGGCCGGACAGGGGTGGAAAAACGAGCAGGTTAAGGTTTAATCTCAATAGGTTGGCGTAGGAAAGCGCTGCAGATACCCAGACAGGATAAGGACAACCATCATGGCCACGGAGAAAGAGACCGGCAGAGCCCGGGACAGCAAACCCAAGATGAACCAGGAGGAGTACGAAGAGGAGTTGTATCTGCTGCACGCCGAGCTGGTGAAGCTTCAGTACTGGATCAAGGAGAAGGGGCTCAAAGTGGTGGTGGTGTTCGAGGGGCGCGACGCCGCAGGCAAAGGGGGTGCCATCAAGCGCTTCACCGACCGGGTCAGCCCCAGGGTATTCAGGGTGGTGGCCCTGCCCGCCCCCACCGAGCGGGAAAAGAGCGAATGGTTTGCCCAGCGCTACGTTCCCCACTTCCCCGCCGCCGGCGAAGTAGTGCTGTTTGACCGCAGCTGGTACAACCGCGCCGGGGTGGAACGGGTCATGGAGTTCTGCACCCAGGAGCAGTACGAAACCTTCCTGAAGTACACCCCCATCTTCGAGCGCGCCATCGCCGACTCGGGGATCATCCTCATCAAGTACTGGTTTGAGATCAGCATGGAGGAGCAGGAGCGCCGCTTTAAGGCCCGCATCAAAGACCCCAGAAAAACCTGGAAGCTGAGCCCCATGGACCTGGAGTCCTACCACCGCTGGTACGAATACTCCCGGGCCCGCGACGCCATGTTCGCCGCCACCCACAACAAGCACGCCCCCTGGCACATCGTCCGCTCCGACGACAAGAAGCGTGCCCGGCTCAACTGCATCTCCCACTTCCTCAGCCAATTCCCCTATGAAGAGGTGGACAGAGACAAGGTGAAACTGGGTAAACGCCTGCTCAACGGGGAGTACGACGACAGGGCGTCCATCGCCGATTACCCCTTTATCAAGGAGCGGTTCTGACAGCCAAAACCAGGCTAATCCCGTGAGCCGACCGAGTCATACCAGGTGAGCGCCAGGGCTTCATGGCATTGGATAAAGTCGTTCTTATGGGCCATGTAGCGCTGGATGTCGTGTTGACACAGCGCCGCTCCCTCCAGCTTGATGTCGCCATAGGCTCTGGCCACATCCGGGTGAGCCCGCAGGTAATCCCGAAACGCCAGGTGACGGCGAATCTCCAGACTACCTGCTTGATAGCAGTGCAGGTGATGGGTGCGCTGTGCCCCGCCCTTTTGAAAGTAACGCCGCCCGCCGATGCCAAACTCCCCCTTGGCCAGATAACCCAGCGCCTCCAGCCTGGGGCTGACCGCATCCAGCTCGGCAAGAGAGGGCACCTGCATCAGCATGTCGATCACCGGCTTGGCCGCCAGCCCGGGGACCGCTGTACTGCCGATATGATGCAACCTGGCGCCTTCCAGTCGCAGCAGGTCGCTTATCTTGCCGGCTTCTTGCTGAAACCTTTCCGGCCAGTCCAGGCTATAGGGCTCGACGGTGATCTCACGGCTGGCCATGGAAATCCTTTGAGATGGGTTTGCTGGCCAACTGCCGTATCAGCTCATTGCGAATGCGGTCATGAATGCCGAATACCCGAGGCATGTCCCCCGGATACCAGGAGACATTTTCCAAAATCACCAGGGTCACCTTGTGCTCTGGATAGTAGGTCATGGTGGAGATGTAGCCCGGCACGTAGCCACTGTGGCTGTACTCGATGCCCGCATCGGTCTCGGCCACCTGCAGACCAGAGGCATAGCCCAGTTTGCCCCAACGATGAGGCCGCTGGGAGGTCGGATTGAGCATACTGCCAGTGTCTGCCAGCACCTTATCCGACTGATACAGACAACGATTCCAGGCCGCCAGATCTGACGTACTGGATACGATGCCGCCACTGGGCACAGACGCCTGTGGCAACGGCCGTTCTACCGCCACCCGTTTGCCATCCTGGCGCTCTCTCTCACCGGGCGCCAGCCTGGCTGCTGCACTCACCGGGTGGCGCTGGCTGGGCGCAAAGCTGTGGCGCATATCACACAGATAAAACAACGCTTTCGCCTGCTCGGCATAGGGACGCTGGCCAACTTTCTCGATGATCTGCCCCAGCAGATCGTAACCCAGGTTGGAGTAGCGGAACTGCCCGGGCTGCTCGGCCAAAGGCCTGTTCAGGGCGATGATGCCACTGGTGTGATTGAGCATCTGTCCCAGGGTGATGCGCCCCTGCCACTGTTCGGGCAGGTCAGGCAGGTACTGCTCCGGGCGATCGGTCAGGTTCACCCTGCCCTGCTCCACCAATCGCAGCAGCAGTGCGGCGGTGATCTGCTTGCTCAGTGAACCGATGACAAACTGCTGGCCGGCGTTGTCGGAAGAGGCAAACACCAGCTCTGTCGCGCCTTCGGGGCTTATCAGCACATCCCCCGGGAAGGGGCGCTCTGTCTGCGAAAGCATGAGGGTATGGAAGGGCTGGCTGCTCAGCCAGGAGGAGGCATGGCTGCCGGCGGTCACCAGCAGCAAGAGCCAGGACAGGCGCCTGGCCAGATAACGGAGTCGAACGGTTAACACATCAGGCACTCAGGGTTTGATGATTGGCAAAATAGACTGCTTCAAGGAACAGCGAGTCGCTGTTGCCCTGTTCGTTGTGCATCTCTTTGAGGATGCCTCCAAACAGGGTGTAGGTCTCTGGCAATTTCTCGTCGCTGTGAGCGTGGGCCACCACAAACTCCCGCTCACTCTGAGAGTCCCGGACCTGATACACGTCGTACTGGTCGACGATGGGAATCATGGTAAACGTCGTTACCGTCCCAGCGGTAATGGGCACCAGAATCATACCACCGAAATTCTCCATGGACTTCACCAGCCGCGGCACACCGCCGATGATGACCGGCTCGCCCGCCTGACCTTCCAGCTTGGCCTGCACCGGCGTATACCGGCTTGGCTTATGTGTCTGGTACTCCTGCTGCAGATCCTCGCTGAGACTGCTTCGCACCGCCATAGACTCCTCTGGCGACAACTCGGAAAGCGCCATATCAAGATAGAGGAACATGGTCTGGGTATCGCTGAACACACCGGCCACCTTGGCCAGCTCAGCCTGCTCCACCACCCCATCATCGGCTTCGGTGAGAATGTTGTAAAAACGGCCACCGTTATCCAGATCCGCCAGGGCTTCCTTAAGGGAGCTGTAAGTAATGATTGTCTTCACTGTTGCCTCCTGTTCCTTGGATATCACCATGAAACCCCTGTCATTGTGACGGCACACGCTGCCCGTTCTCAAATGACAGAGCGCGATTCAGTTACAGGCACAGGCCAATTGACCATTGTCCTGCACCCACTCGGTGTAGTTGCCCTCACCACACTCCTGTTTGATGATCTGGCAGCTGCCCGCGTTACGAGAATATGACTTGCCGGTCACCTTCTCCAACAACCTGTCCTGGGCTTGCTGCTCGAACGGCTGAGAGGAGCACCCTCCCAGCAATAGGATGGAAACAACTAGCAGATATTTCATTGATTCATCCTGAATTCAATTGGTTGCAAAAAGACAGCACTGCAATCTCTCATATCAGCGACTTTAGCCAAGCATTCGCGGTAACGCCAATGATCACCCCATCAACAGCAGTGCCCCGCTGAGAACCAGCACCAGAGTTGTGTCCGCATTGTGGTTAAACAGAAATTCAGCCATCTGGACCGGCCTCAGGCCATAGTTTGGGACAACAGTAAGCGTACTGATATATGGCCCAGGTCCCCGGGGAGATCGCCAGCAGGACCAGGGCAGACACACCCGCACCCGCCACGGCCCCGCCGGGCAGGGCAAACAGCAGATAGAGGGTTAAACAGGCCAGTGACAACCAGCCAACCGAGAGCAGCCAGAACAGAGCGCGCCACCAATGACGCCTGAAGATGGGCCGTTGACGCACATAGCCCATCACCCCCAAAGCCAACAGCACTGCAACCATCAAGGGCAGGTAACGGCTTGCCGGCCCGCCGGTGTCGGTGGACACCTTCTGAAACAGCCTTCCCAATGCCAAAAGCAGCAACAGGGCCATGTAGACCCAGTGATAGATCCTGAGGGAACCACCCTCTTTCACTTTATGACTCATAGCCAGATTCATCCCTGAAAACGACGTCAGACAGAGAGTTTGAAGCCCTCGTGACTGGCCGTAAAACCCAGCTTCTCGTAGAAACGTATGGCATCCGGGCGCTGTTTGTCGCTGGTTAACTGCACCATGGCGCAGCCTCTCTCTCGCGCCAGTTCAATGGCGTATTCAAACATCTGCTCTCCGCAGCCTTTCCCCCGGTACTGCGAGGCGATGCGCACCCCTTCCACCAGACAGCGCCAACTGCCCTGATGGGTCAGGTAGGGGATAAAGGTAAGTTGCAGCATTCCGACCAACTGTCCCTGGTGGGTGGCCAGCAGAAGCAGATTATTATCGTCAGCTTCTATGGCCTCAAAGGCCTTGTGATAACTATCGGGGAGGGGGCGAACATTGTGCTCACGCTGCTGGCCCAGGGCATCATCTGCAAGCAAGCCGACCAGAGATTCCAGGTCACCTCGCTCGGCAGGTCTGAACTGCAGATCCATTTTACTCATATCAAACTACACCTCGGTGAGAACAGGCAGAGTATCAATCTGACCATGCTTCAAACCGGTTTTCAAAATCAAACACCTGATAGGGCGGCACCTGACCATTGAGCATCACAGGGAGGTTGATTTCGCTACGATCCCCGCCATCGCACTCTGGGGGCCACACCATCCAGCTGACGTCGTAATACCACCAGCCATTGGGACCGGAGCGCTTCAGGGCGCAGCCACTGAAACTTGGCTCGGCGCAGGGGAAATCCGCAAGCATCTGAGCCAGCGACTCGGCAGAAGCCGCTATCGCCTCCCTGGGGGACAAAGGCGGAAACGGCGCCTCCTCTGCCCAGGCGGGACTGTCCGCCCCCTGCTCGGGCCCAAAGGAGAACTTAAACAGCAGGGTTTCAAAATAGTAGGAGTAGAGTGTGACCATACCGCTTCCTCCCCACGCAACACCCCTTGGCCCTCGCCACCTCAGCGGGCTAATGATGGCCACGCCGATTCAAAAAGCCATCGGCGTCGGGACTCAAGTAGAGATAGATACAAAAGAAGGCCCAGAATATCAGAAACAACGAAGGCACCAGCACGGCAAATCGGGTGATAAGCTCAGTGGTCGGCTCCCAAGATGGGCCCATGACCACTCGGGTCAATGCAATTAATGAAACAAGCACGGTGAACAGACAGGAAATTCTGAGCGCTCGTTTGGGAATGGTTTTATTCCACATAACACCTCGGTTAGACGACAGAACCAATGTAAACCACAGACTGACTACCAGCCCTATTGCAGCGGCTGAGACAAAGGCGCCAAACAGTATTGGACAATGACGCCGCGTGATCCGCTCACGAGCCGCTTACAAGCGGCTCGTAAGCGGTCTTTGCTGTGACTTACAGGCTGCAGCCAAGCTTAGCTTGCTGCTTGCAGTACTGCTCAATCTGCTCCGCTGACTCATCGCCCATACAGAAATCCAGCCTGACCAGCCGCTTGGTTTCCGCGGTTTGTTCGGTTGCGGAAACAGGAAGCCAATCCCACTTGCGCACCATCTTCTTGCCATAAACGCCCAGTTCCCGCTGTGGAATCGACTCGACAACCTCAACGTTTTTCGCCTTACCCTCTTTGGAAATATCAAAGGAGAGCACTGTACAGCCCCGCCCTTTCAGGCGGGCCAACTCAATGGGAAACAACACTTCTTCATCTGGGTTCCGCACCCACTTGGCACCCTGCTCTGGGGCCAGATCAGACACCTGCACCTCTAAAAACAGCTTGTTCTTTGCCGCACTCACGCCGAAGCTCATCACTGCCGCCAAGGCAACCGCTAATAGTTTCATCAACATCTCCATGTTAAAAACTCCCAGCCAACGGCCAAACAGCCACTGGCGTATTTCAGGATCAAACTGCTTTTCAATTATTCGTTTAACTGGCTATTGGGCCAGCCGCTTTTCGGTCAGGCTAAGGCGCTCATGGGAACTGTACACCTGTTGCCTGGCCTCATGCTTCACCAGGTAGGCGTCCAATTCCACGGAGAACATTCCAGAAAGTGGAAAGATCTCCAGAACTCCTTCCTCCCCCAGGTCGGCGGACATCAGGGCTGACTTGCCGGTTGCAATTAAGCTCTTGTCAAAGTCACGAAGGTCTCCATCCACGTAGAGTTTGGCCCCCCGAAACCAGGCGTTGGTCACCCGGATATCGTGGCCCTTCACCTTGAAGTTAAACTCTTTTCTCATTCAATACTCCTTAAAAGAATGACTGTAATTCACAGATAAACGGGCGTCCTGAATGAACCATAAACACCCCAAAAAACATAAACCGACTTCGCTAGTGCAGTTATCAATCTCCCAGAAACTATTCGCCGGGCTGAGTCAGATAACGTTTGAACAGGTAGCGCTCTCTTGACGAGTCCGCCACGCGGTTGCGATAAACCTCCACCTTGGCGCCAGCCAGGAATGGCGAGCGCTGCGGCAGAACCACCCGAATCAATCTCTCTCTGTCCGGCACCCTGACCAGCAGAAAGCGTGTGTGGCCTTCGTCGTGCAACAGCACATGATGGCCTTCGACCACCCCAATCAGAGGCTCTGCGTCTTGAGGCTGTGTACCAAGTACCGACCATCCCCCCATACAGAGCACCAAAGCCACCACCAGCACCGCGCCATACTTTTGCCATCGGATGATGGCCATCTCCCTATCAAGGGTCTGCTTAGCTTCCCTACGCATAGCTTTAAATGCTGCTCCAGCAGTGACTTTTTGCCGGTTTTCAAAAACCGCGTTGTTATCATTTCACCTGGTACCAATCAGCTTAGATAGACACCAGTTCCAATAACCAAACCCATGGCAACAACTAGACCAAAGACCACGATAAACGTTTGGTGATCTTCAATATTTTTCCCCTTAGGATAAGTGCCCAAGGTAATTAAGCGCAGTGACCCGAGGCCAACCCAGAAACACAAGCGCTCACAAACACCTTCAAGGATGACCGCGCGAACAAAGCGTAAAAGCCCTTTTACTGCGCCTTCTGACAGCTCTTCCATAAACTCCCTTGATTCATAGTCGCCGACCAGGCTTTTAATCCAACTGCACGTGTTGAGACACCTTGACCTTCAACAACCGGATCAATTCAGGGTCCATTCGTTGGTAGTTATCGGGTATTTCCAGACACACAAGCTTTTTCCCTTTGAGCAGCGCCTTGAACTTCTTGGCGACCTTGCTCTTATGAGCCCGCTCCATTACGAAGACGATGTCGGCCCACTCAATCAAATCGCCGCTGACGACCGTATCAGCATCAGAGTTGGTTCCAGCGCCAATGGCATCTACACCGTCGTAGGCACAGAACACCTCCTCACCGGTTGGGCTTCTCAAGCGATTCTCACTGCAAACGAACAGTAAATTCATTCCACCTCACGAATTGAGCATGTGGCTCTTAATGGGCTTGCGACAACGCCGCCTTTCCAGGTTAAAGGCCCAAAAAAACACCACAAAAAAGGAAGCACAGGCAAAGCCCAAAGCAAAAACCGATTGCCGACCTCTGCTATCGACGCCTCCAATGACCTCGGCTGCCTGCGCCCTAACAACTCTCTTTTCCTGAAAGCGCTCCTTGTCATCTTCACTAGGAACGTACAACGTCAGAGTGTTGTCTCCATCCAGGTAGGTGATTGGCTGACCGTACTCAACATACACAGACTGGGCGACCATACGACGAACCTTGGCGCTGTCGTTGCGCACCGCCTCGACAGAAAGTTCCTCAGGCAGCCCTTGAGTGGGCGTGGACACGAATCGCCCTACCCCGCTGGCACCCACAACCACCATGGCATTGGCGAAAACCACCGTCAGGAAAACCGCCAAAAACAGGCAGGAATATACCCTGTTCGCTTGAGGACTCAGGCTTTTGGCAAATCCATAGGGCAGCAGAATACAAAGGGCGCAGAACAGCGGCCAAAACACATACCAGGCACAGAACACCTGAGGCATCATTTGCCTGCCAACAAAAGGCACAAGCCAAAGCGCCAGACAAACAGCGGCTAACATCTTCATAGAACAACTAATGACTACTACGGTCGCACCAGTTCAGAGTCCATTCTCTGACTAACGACACAGACAAAATTAAGATTGGTGCAGGGAGACGGCCAATGGCTCGTCAAACCTTAATCCCCTCGAGCTCTGCTTGTTGCTCGCTCTTGGATGCCGGCTCATCAAACTGCTCCAACCCCTGACCAACGATGGGCTCAGCCGCCACCAGGTCGACCTTTACCGTATTCTCAATGCGAAAGATGATCTCACCGGAATTCTGGCTGTCTCGGTACTCATGAACAATGTCATCCTCGCCCCAGTAACGGACATTCTCGAGATAGATAAACCCGCTGTTTATCTCATTGTTGGCCATCGCTTCATACAGGGATTTAGAGATCTGCGCATAGTAGTAGTACGACTCCAGATCGTCGGTCTCCTCACGCACATTAAACTGAGCAAACACCCAGACCTTTTCACCGTCTGCAAAGGATTTTATGGTCTGAGCTTCGTCGCCCAGGTTACAGCCAGCCAACAACAGAGCGACCAGGCCGGTTAGCAGATATCTCATGGGAACTCCATTTTCCAAACAACAAACAGCAGATGATGGTCAATCACCACCTGAGCGACTTCTTTATGACGATGAACTGTCTAAACCTCTTCCTCGTAAACATCGATGACATGACAAGCCATGAAGTTAACAGTCTGGTCGCACTGAACACAGCTTGATCCATAGGGGTCGTTTTCCAACCGACCTACATAGTGACCACTGCCGGTCTGGGTAACTTCGACCCACATTCTCTCTACCGAGACTTCGTCCGAGCCAACCTCCACTTCCATGCTGAAAATCAGCTTAACCAGAGTCCCGGGCACCAATGACTCTCTGATCTCTCTGCTGGGAATCCAAAACGACTCCGGAGACTCCTCATGCCGCTCTTCAGCATTATTCAGGATATAGTGATCGTTTTCGTACGTAGGAAGATTCATCATTTCGACGTCAACCAGTTACCTTTGTTTTTTAAGAGGTGAACGACATAACCAAGGCTGTGCCAACTTGCCGTAGAATTGCTAAAGGCCTAGGGCGCTGTCCAATCTTTTACTACGCAGGCTTAGCAAAGCACTCTTTGTTCTTGAAGAAATATATAGTGTTGAAGACCCAGTACAAGGGGTTAAAAGTAATGGCCGTCGCCACAAACCAGCCAACCTTACTCTTGTTTAATACAGGAACCGATAGGATGACCAGCCCGAGACCAATCACCAAGGTAACAGCTTGCTCTAAATCGTAACCCAACACAAAGAGTTCATATGCAGCAAACGCGACCGTCAGTGCACCCTGAATTCGTACTATATAACCAAACCAAGGACACCATAGATAAGTATTTTCAGTGGATGCCGGGTCTGCCTCAACCTTTTCCAACCTGTTGCAAGCAACAAAATAGGCCAAAATTATTGCCAGAATACTGAGAATCACCAACATAAAAGATACTCCTTGAACACCATAAATCTTTGCTCCATTTACAAACCACCTTGCTACAGGCTATATAACCTTGAGTTGGCGCCTTGCTATTGTTCACTAACCGTCCGTTTGTGTGTCCTTTGCAAACAGTGCAATTGTCAGGTTTATGCATAGGACAGTAGGGAATAACAATCCTCCAACAAAAAAAGCACCAACAAACGCAAGACCCAAGTTGTCTATATAGTGAAATGCATATACCTCACCAGAGACAACGATAACCGGAGCCAGGTAGTTAATGATATTTAAGTATGACCCCTGGATATCATTCGACATTTTCCTAGAAAATTTAAATGAGTACCAAGCCGGTACCATTGGGAATGTTAGAGCCAAAAACACCCCTCCGAGGTTAAGATCGTACTCCGGAGAGTGATATACCTGCACCAATTGATACACCAAGTACATCAGGAAAATATACCTTGGGTAGTAAAAGTAATATTTCTTGAATTTTTCCACTGAATGTCCACAGAAACTAAGCATCGAGACAATTTGTACTCAACAAACTACTCTATTTTTGAGCCGCACTTATGACAATTGTCTTCAGGCCAGCGCCAAGAAGTAAACAAGAAGCCACGCATCACCTGATTCGCTCCACAATTGGGGCAACCCAGACTAAACACATACAAAATAAGGAAAATGCTCCCTGTCATTCCAAGCCAATACGACCAATTTGATGGGTAGTAAAAGTTTGACTCATTAAAAGCACCAGCAATATTATTGTTGATTATAGTAATTGCCACTTGAACGAGTAATATAACAATCAACCTAAACTTATACTTGTTCATATTCTTAACCAAAAGCAAACTAAAGCGAAGACCCATCTCATCAGACATGTTTCACAGCCACTTGTAAATAACCAGTTGGCTGATTTTCCACTATGCAATTTATCTATATCAATGACTTCTACGGGATCGAAGATCTCAAAACCTTCAAAGAGATGGGTAACAATGCCGAGAGTAAAGCCAATCCTAAGAATGTCGCAACATAATCAAAGTTAATTGCACCAAACTGAACAAACAAGATATACATCGTTTTAAAAGTAAAGTAGCCAGAGATGAATATAGGCAATATCCAACAAAGCATCTCGGCCTTTAACAAGAAAAGTCTAAAGTTATCCATACAATATAGTCCTTTGTTCTTTCATAACCAATGCACCGTTAAACACCTCAGGGCAACCAACCGTACTTAGCCACCATCTACGACCGAGCACGAACTGCGTCCCGTTGAAGTGGATTGTTATGACGTGGCTTTATAGCCTCTTAACTTGCTTAGTATTGTGTTCAACTCGCTTACAGAAATGTAGGAACTGCCTAATCCCATGCTGAAGAAAAGCCATCCGGACAGATAGGTTTTAACCTTGACTCCTCGCTTTTCATCAAGGCCGCCGAACTTAAAAACCGCATTAACCCATCCACACTTGATCTTGATTTTCCCTTTGAACTCCTTAGATTCAAGTTGTCCAAGACTCAGCATCAGATGATGTGTGGCTTCACTATTAAAAGGCATGACTTTCGCTACATGGTGCGCTCCGGAACCAGCACAATAGAGCTCATAGCCTTTCACGGCTTGTCCTTCAAGTTCATAAGATCCGAATGACAACATCGCGGTGTCTATTTTGTGTGTGGATTCAACATGTTTGAATTTCGTGGTCATAAAAGCTGCCATATTCCTGCAACCTAAGTAGAACACCACCCAAGATGAGTCTCTTAGATTCTAAACAAACAATAGCGTCATTAGACGTATGCTCCAAGTTGCCGACAATGTCTCTCTAAATATTGTCTGTCTCACAAACCAGCACCTCTTCTCCGTAATGGTAGGTATTGTTTACCACCACATAGGATCCTGAGAGCAAAGCACTAACTGATACAGTTAATGGAGACAACAAGAAACCACTGACACTAAAATACGAATTAGTTCCTTCCACCACATCTACAACCGCCAGCTCTTTTCTCTTCGAGGAAGTCTCACACTTGTCTAGGTAGCCATAGTCTTCAATGGGAACGGCCACACACCCAGACAGGAAGATGGAGGACATCAATGTGGTTAAGACTTTGCTCATAACAACTCCTTTGCTCTGAGTCTGTATAAGTGATTGAACGCTGCGCTCAGCAGCGCCAACAGCGGATAATTCTTTCCGGTTGGTGAAAGAAACCAGCCAGGCACTGCACCTCGCCAGAACAGCTTGTTATAGGCATCGATGCTTCGAAAGAACTGCCAGACAAGCTTCCCTCACCTTCTCTGCATAGTAGGCCCTGACTTGCTCAATCTCGAGATCAGCCTTGGCAAGGAACTCTGCACTACAGCGCGGCCGTACATGCTCCAGAGGCAGATGATCCGTATCGGAGGCTATCAGTGCGAACACATGAAACTCAGTGTCCCAGCATTGGCCGTACATGATTACTCCCACTCGAGACAACTCCAGGACTTCGTCCAGATAACTACCTTGCCCTTCAAGTAACCTTCGTGCAGATTCACAGGCTCTACGTTCATCGTTTGAGTGCTCATAACCAATAGACGTGTAACCTCCAGTTAAGTCGCGGAATGAAATCACATATAGATGCTTTCTTAACACTGATGGTAAACCATCTCTATGTTGTGACCATCCGGATCGAGCACGTACGCCGCGTAATATTGATCGCTATAGTTTGGGCGCAAACCAGGGCCACCGTTGTCCTGAGCACCGATTTCCAGTGCAATTCGATGAAAATCTTGAACCTGTTCTCGGTTTTGAGCCACAAAAGCTAGATGAAGATGGGCTGGATTCGCTTCGGGATTACGGCGAATACACAGAGATGATTTACCATCTGAGCTAAGCTCAATACCAAGTTCATTCTCCGAAATGACAACTACACCAATTGGCTCCAAAACCTTTAGGTAGAACTCTTTGGCCTTCTCGTAATCACGAACCCCAAAGACAACGTGATCAAACATACTTTCTCCTTAAGCTGAACTGTTCAAGTAGGAGCAAGCTGTCTAGCTATGCTCCATAAGAAACAAACGCATCCAGTATGGTCGCAATCCACCTACGAAGGCTCACTAGCATCTTCGGGTAAGTCATCAAAACTGCCTTCAGCTCGTGCTTCACATGTTTCAAACGACAGAATTCCACTTTTCTCATAGACCTCTAGCTGATCATAAACAGCTAAGTGATCTCCCGTCGGCTCGATATCGATTGCTACATTGATACCGTCTGCGCGCTCATAAGAAGCTTTGTATTTCTCAAGGGCTTTCAAAAGTTCAACTTGCTTTTCTCGCGAAAGACCATTCGTGAAAATCACTCTGTAAGTCTTATTCCCGCTGGGATTTAAAACCTTTCTGACCTCAGGCTTTAGTTCGTCCGTATCAGCGGTAGCAAGCACAACGTCACGAAAGTTGAGACCATACGCATAAAATGGAATGTTCTCGATCCGATATAAGTCATTTCCTAACGGCGTGGCCCAAAGAGACTCACCGCCAGTTGCCCAGTGATTCGGAAGATCTATATGTACTTTCTTAAGTTGTTTGGTATTCATTGGTAATGATGCTTCACACTTTACTTCGCAGGAGCAGGCATCCCGCCTAGACTCTCCGAGGCACGAGCAGACACCTACTGCGCCTTTATTATTTACTTGATTACCTCTACCTTTGTGGGTGATGTCTTAGCCAGTTCAATCACCTGTTGATAATTCAAGCCATCGATTTTTTTGCCAATTATAAAATAATTCATTTCATTAACCATCGTTGGATCGTCAACAACCTCACTGGCACTCTTAACATCATAGAACTGAATGGCCATAAGCGCTGTCATAAACTCTAATCGATCCTTGGGCCTCAATCTTTTCATAACTTTGACTATACCAGCCTGAGTTGATGCTTCGGTACTCCCGTCAAAAACAAAATCATCTTTGATACTTGAGCATCCAACACATAATGTTATTAAAGTTACTACAATCAAATTTTTCATCAATATTCCCATAAAATACAACACCACCTTAAGGAATGAATAACAGTTGAGACAAATATTTAATGAAGCGTAATTTAGCCAACTGATACCAATCAAACTTTAAAGCTTGCTATAAGGCGATTTCACTGCATATCGTTGATACTTCAATACAAACCCTTTTGCTTGAGATAGAGTTTCAGGATAAGGGACGCTTTCACAGCTATTTTTATTCGTTCTAATCTTTTGAAATACGAAGCCATGCTCAATTAAATATATAATTTTTTCCATTGAGCCACATCCAACTTTTTAGGTGGCTTAAAGTGGCGACCCAAGTTCACTGCTACACCCTTACAGATTGGACACTCAATCACTTTTGGCTAATCACATGGAGCAAGATTGAATTGGCGCATATTTGACGTTCTACACTCACAACAAGCAAAAGACATTGAATACTCTGGTCCTTGATACTTCACTTGAGGTTTCGGCAGTTCTCTATACCCAGCCTTTCTTCGTTACTCCATTCTCGACTGTTTGTCCATGCTTAACCTCAATTTCTAACACTTACCTTGCTCGATTAACGACTTTCGCTTAATCCAAAAGATAACTGCCCCTAGGGGGAAGCCTACTGTAACTACCCATGGAGCATATTCGCTAGCAGCAATTGCCCCTGCGCCAAACAATTGATACTCAAGTACCTTCAACGTATATGCACCAGTGCTCCAATTAATGCTTATAGTTCCTATACCACCTAAAATAAACAACGCCCATAACCACTTCCTTTTTGGGATTGACGTTTTAATGCAGTAAAAAAGAGAAACGAGAATGAATATTGGAACAATACATGCCAATACCAGAACAAGATAGTGAAGCGCTGATTTACCTGATAACTCGAACTTGTTTAGTTCTTTCTGTGAAGCTTCCGTTCTATACACATTAAAACCAATTACAGAGATTTTATTGTCTGTACGCTTCATAACAACGCTAGCTACCGCCCAGCCTGACTCAAATTCGTATTCGAAAGAAAATTTTCCCTGCCATGTTTCATTAATAGTTTTCACTTGTGAACCAATTAGTGCAGTTGATAGCAATTGGCCAGATGGAAAATACGCAGCAAATTCTTCGAGCTTTTCTTCAGACAGTTGATTCAATAACTCTGGACCAATATAGCTTAAGACATATTCAAAGTTTCTCTCTCTAATTTCACCAAGATAGTTTTTAGCAAAATTCATTTCTTCCTTTGGTACAAGCACATTATCAGATAAGTCCGCATGAGCAATTGAAGCGACTAAAGTTATCAGCAAACAAAAAGTGACTTTTAGATTGTTCATATTCTTCCTTTAAGACTATCAATTACCGGAGGCTACTGGCACTTTTTGGGCGTGGTTTTTCACAAAAAGTAACAGTGACTAGAGGTCAGATTGCAGACGCTTATTACGCCTATCTTTCTACCGGAACGATCTCGTAGCTACCTTGCCCAGGCCCACCAATAAAGCTACCGTGATTTAGCATATATATAACTGTGAGAAAACACAGAAACAAAGTTACAGCATTTACAAATATCACAGACTGACAATAGTACTCGAAATGGCTGAAACTACTATTTTCTGATATTGATCGCAATTTATACATCACTATGACTACAGGCATGAACAATAACAGAATTACACCAGCTACAAAGAAGTATGAAATGTAGTCTTCATAATAATATGGAAACCAAGAATCGTAGAAAACTGTAAACATCACTGTGTATGCAGCCAGTCCTAAGAACATTGTGAACACTGTGATTACCATCTTCTTCATTAGCACATACCTAATTTAAAAGCCTCCGCATAACACCCCGCCTAAGCAAGCTAAAATAAAGCTTTGCAAACATCTGCGAGGCACGAGCGCAAGCCAAAAGATTTGCGTGCGTTCACTCAGGAACTCATTATGCTCTTTTTGACTTAAGTATATAGATATTTGAAGCGTACACGACCATTATTAAGCAACTAACAGGAATGATTGCATAATGCTTTGAGCCTTCTAAATACTCTAATAACCCAGACAACATTAGCCAACCACATCGGGCTAACCCCACCCACAATGTCAAAGATAAAAAATAAAATATGCTCTTATACTTTATCAACCTCATCGGCACTAAAAGAGCAATTGAAACAATAATCGGAACTAACGCAGATGCTAGCCTTGCTCCTAAAGAAGGAACCTCATAGGAATGAGGTACAAGTCCAAATATTTCCGCTATCGAGGAACCTATAAAGAAAGTTCCGATAAGAAACCCAAAGCACCTGATTGTTATTGCTAACTTAACGATAGCTCACTCTCCTATAAAAGCACAAGGATCCACTTCGCAGTGTCAACTTCATTCCTTTTTTTAATGCGCTTGCTAGATACCAATCTTAATCAATAATATACAGCAAAGAAAATGGCAAAAGGAATCATCATAAGATAAGGAAATAGGCAATATAAATATAGCTTTCTATTGATCCTCGGCTTTGGCCACACAAAGTAATAAACGGCTATAGGCAAGAGAAACACATACACATAAACACCTAAAGCCAGAAAGTAACCTCCCTCATACGCAAAAAATCCCTCCCCAAAAAGCCAAAGTGTTCCACATGCCGAAACCATGCAGCAGATAAGTGCCACTAGGGAGCAAAAAAGAAGTATGTACTCAGGTGAACCAGCTTTCGTTCGACAACTCACCGCATGACCCTCAGAGGCGACTTGCGCCCCAATAAACCGCCCAGTGAGCGCCGCTACACTGTGGCGGCCTCGTGCCGACCCAGCGGCGCTTACTGGGTCGGATTCATTGGATTGTTATATCTTTAGCTCCTATCGCGCAAAGCCTCTGATGCATAGGTACGTGCATACTCTCTGGGATCTGATTCTACTTTGGATTGAAGGAATTGAGGAATACCTGGATGACTTAGATTGCACAATATGGCGGTTGCGCCATCGATGAAGTCTTCATCGCCAAGATTCCACTTTGTTTTAATCCAGCTGAATATTCTGTGTTCGACGAGATCATCAAAACTTTCGCCTGGCGCGTAGCCTAATGCTGATATCCCATCAAAGAGAGTGTCGGTGATGTCGTTAATTGATACATTCGAGTTTGTTTCGGCTATATCCATAACCTTCCGAAACTGCATGGAAACTTGTTCGTGATCCAATACTGAAGGTAGTTTGTCGAAGTTCTGCAGCATGATTTACGACTTAGATATAACGCCCACATAAGAGGCTGATAATGTTTGGCTATAATGTGAAGCGAAGCGGATCCGAGCCGAGCCGAGCCGAGCCGAGCCGAGCCGAGCGTTAACCGTCCCATATTTAATGTGCTTGTTATATTGAAATTGAATGCTTTTCTTTTATCTCTTGATAGCACTTACCGCAAACGACAGACATGTTATTAAATTCCCTAAACTTTTCGGTTAGCTCTTGTTCGACACTGAATAAATCTTCACAAGCATTACACCAAGCTTGCAAGTCTTGTGGGTTATCTGAATTTTCAATAAAGCCAACGGATTCGCCATTGTTTTTGGCTAAATGACCACAAACTATTGCTGGGACGGATTTACCATGACACTCACAAACTATTAAATTTTCTTCCACTGAATCTTAATCCCATACCCAATTTGATTCAAAATATAACGATCCACTTAGCGGGAGCAGACTTCCGGCTATACTCCGCGAGGCACGAGCGCAGCCGGACTGTCTGAAATCCGCCTACAGTGCCTTGTTATGTTTTAATCACCAAAAACCATGAACTAAGTGAGTAATAAAACAAAAATACGAGTCCGATATAGTAGACATACTTTAAGTCACACTTTAAATCAAAGCGTGACATGAGTGGCCAAATAATTAACATCAGGAAACATAGCCAATCCATCGTATGGTATATATCGAAAGGTTGTTCGACTCTCCTTAATTTAGGAGTTTCTAAACTTAGCCACCGCCCTAGAAACTTTGATTGAGTCAATGAGGCTGGCCCAGGAGTTATAAATTTTCGGCATATGCTTTTCGAAGTCTCACGAGCCTGAAAACGACCTTTAAATCTGAGCGTCAAATGACATGCCTCACCTTTAGAATGCCTAACCATCTTAGCGCTTACAATATCTACTTCATAAGTTTCTTTAAGCAACACAGAATCAACCGCCAACAATAATATCGACGAAAAGAATAACGCCCATATAGGCAGGCATTTGTTAAAACCAAATTTCAACAACATATTTGATTTTTCCTGATTGGCCTAGAGAAAACATAACGCTTTGCTAAGGGACAATTACCTGTTGGCTATACGCCGCGAAGCGGCGAGCCAACAGGTAATTGTCCCAGTGAGTTTACGAACGATTTGAGCAACTTGTTAAATGTCCTCTAAATAACTGTTCCGAAATGTAGATCACTGGGATGTAGAGTAGGAAGGGAACTCGGTTGCGTTTTGGCGATCTGATCAATCGCCAAACCAAACAGCCACCAAAACGAACCGAGTCCCGCAATGCTAACACTTCCAGACCGCGCAGAGCGACGCCGTATCATCCAAAAAATGCATAAAACCAACGACAGAGATCACTGTCGCAGGCTCAATGCCATCCTGCTCCTGGCTAACGGCTACAACGTCACCGAAGTCTCGCGGATGATGGCGGCTGGTCGTTCCTCTATCAACCGTTGGATTCAGTGGTATACCCAGTGTGGTCTTGAGGGCCTTGAGTCGATGAACCGGGGCCGGGTTGCCACACAGCCATACCAGCAAATCAAGGTTGTTTTAGAGGCGTTGATTCAAATCTCTCCCCAAGATATCGGTTACCAGCGGTCACGTTGGAGCACAGAGCTGATGGCTATTGAGATTAACCGGATTATGGGCTTAAACGTGCATGCGTCTACCATTCGTCGTTGGTTGCCCAGGATGGGCATTGTCTGGCGCAGAGTAGCGCCAACACTGCATATCAGAGACCCCGATAGGGACGCCAAGTTGGCCCGTATAAAGCAGGCGCTGGAAAGATGCTGTACAGATCATCCGGTGTTCTACGAGGACGAAGTGGACATCCATTTGAACCCCAAGTTGGGGTCAGACTGGATGCCACGAGGTAAGCAGAAGAAGGTGGCAACGCCAGGGCAAAATGCTAAACACTATCTGGCTGGCGCACTGCATGCGAAAACAGGTCGAGTGTCCTATGTCGCCAGCACCAGCAAAGACTCAAACCTGTTCCTATCGATGCTGCAACGGCTAAAACGCCAATATCGAAGGGCCAAAACCATCACGCTTATCGTGGACAATTACATCATCCACAAGAGCAAGAAAACACTGCGCTGGTTGGCCAGAAACCCGAAGTTCATTTTGCTGTTTCAGCCGGTTTACTCACCATGGGTCAACAAGATCGAAAAGCTCTGGCATGCGCTCCATGAGACAGTCACCCGCAATCATCAGTGCAAAGCCATGTGGCAGTTGCTGAAACGAGTCCGGTACTTCATGGACAATGCATCACCTTATCCCGGTGGAGACCATGGACTGTTGAAAGTGGAGCACAATTAGGATCAGCTATTTAGGGTTAAGCGGCACTGCCTGAAGCCAGTCACACATTTTCTGCACTTCTCGTTTAACGTACTGAAGATCTTTAAACGCATTCCCCATTGAGGCCACACCCTGACTCCAAGACAATACCTGCATTGCCAACACATCCGGATCCTCTACCGAGTTCAGTGCCAAAAACTGATTCTTTAGCCACTGTCTAAACAGAGCGAGAATCTTCACCGAATCCTCTCTCGCGTCATGATCCAGTTTGGCAAGTTCAGTGCACAAAGTCCCTACTGGACAACCATGCTCCTTGATCAAGGGCCAATTACACAGAAGGCTTTTAACATAGAGCTCAATGCGCTCCATGGGTGTTGCCCCATCCGCCTCCCACTGCCCCAATGTGTCCTGGGTTTTGCACAGACGTGCCTCAATCACGGCATCGAGAATATCGTCCTTAACTTTGAAGTGATGATAGAGATTGCCACGGGAGATATTTACTGCCGCGGTGATATCAGCAAAGGAAGTACATTCAAAACCTTGTCGATAAAACAGGTCATCTGCCGCTGCTACGATCTGCTGTCTGGTCACCCCATGTTTCATGTTTCATCTCCATTGGTCTTCGTCGCCCGGCTCTAGGGCGCACGACCTAGTTTTGAACAATGCTAGGGCGCACGACCTAGTTTGTCAAATCGCTTTAATGCTACACAGGGTCAAGGCTCTCCATCCCTAAGCCCAGCGGTCGCCGGCAGAAACGGTCCAACGTCCGAGCCATTCTTCACGGAGCCGCCCAAAGTACTACCCACAGATACCAGTGCCTGTTATGAGTACTCGACAAAACAGGTTGTCCGAACTGCCTGACTGTATTACAGCGAAACATAGGCAGGAGAATACCGAACTTACAATCTCAACCTCGAGCACAACTCAGTCACTAACACAAAGAATCGCTGAGCCCAGTTGCTGAGCCATTAGGGGAAGCTTGGATGCTTCAGAGGAATAAGATGACTGTTACGTTGGCTCCATCAGATGGTTCAGGGTTTCACTCAAGTCGCCGCTAATGGCTACCTGCTGGATCAGTTCCTTCTCTGGGACACCAAAGGTCACAAAGACCAGTGGGGCGGGTCAGAAGAAAACATGGCGCACATTCTCTTGGAGGTGCTGGATGCGGTCACTCAGGTGGGCTTGAGGCTGTCTCCCGTGGGCTACCTTCATCTGGAACACGACGAGCGAGGCAGGGCGGTCTTCGATTATCTGTTACCGAAGCTTAATCATTATCCCTTCGCCTATGTTCACACCGGCATGTTGGAGGACACCCCATACCCTCACCTGGGCGGCACCGTCACCCAGTACATTCGCCGCCTTTATGACGGTACAGTGATCGCCTGTGGTGGCTACGATACCGACAGCGGACGCCAGGTCCTGCAACAAGGAGACGCCGACCTGATTGCCATCGTCCGACCACTTTTCGCCAATCCGGATTGCATTGAGAAGGTGCGCAGCAACCAATCTCTGACCAGTTACAGCGCCGACATGCTGGACACGCTGATCTGAGGCCTTCGGCCAGCAGCCTCTCCCCCGTTTAATCCTCAGCATTCACAGCCCGCCCAGTGCGGGCTGTGTCGTCCTTGCAAAAACCGGTTCTCAATTCAATAAAAAGAAGCAGGTCGTGAATACAGGCCAGGCAAAGACTTTAAAGTTCATGAATTAATCCAAGCATGAATTAATTTGATGCGTTCAAATAAGCCCCCATTTAACATTGCGCCAACTTATTTATCATCACAGCAAAATAAAGCCCTATTCAAGCAAAGTTTGAATGCAATAGAGAAATACTCTTTATGCACCCGACGCAATACAAATCCCTAACAAACCAAAAACAGGTCACTGTTAATAAAAAACTATGGTAATTTCTCGTTTCTTTATTGACTAAGAGTCATGAATGATCAAAAGTATTTCATCAATGACGGATGGCGAACTCTGCCCCAAAGCAATGGTAAGACCAATTGCCCTTCGAGCCGCCAAGCCGCCATGCGAAAGGTTCGACTAGCTACCAACCACCTTTACCCAAGGTGTGAAATTTGAGCTTTCCGATTCCGAAAATCTGAAACCAGCCAAGACTCTGGTTAATAAGCCAATGGATGTCTGTCCTGCGGTGAATTCAGTGTCAATTTTGCAAAACCAGGTACATGCCTTCTAACAAAGGCAGGTGCCTGGATACTAACTTCGCCATAGAGCGGCCCCTATTCCTGTCGTGTTTGGCGAGGCTTTTATTCACATTCTATCTAAGGCTAACGTCTATGAGTGAAAATACCGCCCAATTTGCAAAGGCCTGGGAAGGCTTTGTTGCAGGTGACTGGAAATCCGAAGTTAACGTACGTGACTTCATCCAGAAGAACTACACCCCCTATGAAGGCGATGAGTCCTTCCTGGCGGGCTCCACCCCAGCGACTGACGAGCTGTGGGCCAAGGTAATGGAAGGTGTTCGTCAAGAGAACGCCACCCACGCCCCCGTAGATTTCGACACCTCCAAAGTTTCCACCATCACCTCTCACGACGCCGGTTACATCAACAAGGATCTGGAAAAGATCGTTGGTCTGCAAACCGAAGCGCCTCTGAAGCGTGCCATCATCCCCAACGGCGGTATCCGCATGGTTGAGGGCTCCTGCAAGGCCTACGGCCGCGAGCTGGATCCTGTGACCAAGGCGATCTACACCGACTACCGTAAGACTCACAACGCCGGCGTTTTCGATGTTTACACTCCAGACATCCTGCGTTGCCGTAAGTCCGGTGTGATCACCGGTCTGCCAGATGCCTACGGCCGTGGCCGTATCATCGGTGACTACCGTCGTGTTGCCCTGTACGGCATCGACTTCCTGATGCAGGACAAGCTGAACCAGTTCCACAGCCTGCAGCAGGAGCTGGAGCAAGGTGGCAAGCTGGAAGACACTCTGCGTCTGCGCGAAGAGATCGCCGAGCAGCACCGCGCCCTGGGCCAAATCAAAGAGATGGCGGCCAAATACGGCTGTGACATCTCCAAGCCTGCCGAAACCGCTCAGGAGGCGATTCAAGCCACCTACTTCGGTTACCTGGCGGCCATCAAGTCTCAGAACGGCGCTGCCATGTCTCTGGGCCGTACCTCCACCTTCCTGGACATCTACGTTGAGCGTGACCTGAAAGCGGGCCTGATCACCGAGTCCCAAGCTCAGGAGATGGTAGACCACTTCATCATGAAGCTGCGTATGGTTCGCTTCCTGCGTACTCCTGATTACGATCAACTGTTCTCCGGCGACCCAATCTGGGCCACCGAGTCCATGGCCGGTATGAGCCTGGACGGCCGTACTCTGGTTACCAAGAGCAGCTTCCGCTACCTGAACACCCTGTACACCATGGGCCCAAGCCCAGAGCCGAACATCACCGTTCTGTGGTCTGAGCACCTGCCAGAAGGCTTCAAGAAGTACTGCGCCAAAGTATCCATCGATACTTCCTCCATCCAGTACGAAAACGATGACCTGATGCGTAAGGACTTCGAGTCTGACGACTACGCCATCGCCTGCTGTGTATCCCCACAGGTTCTGGGTAAGCACATGCAGTTCTTCGGCGCCCGTGCCAACCTGGCCAAGACCCTGCTGTATGCAATCAACGGCGGCGTGGACGAGATCTCCAAGGCTCAGGTCGGCCCCAAGATGGACGCCATCACCGACGACGTTCTGGACTACGACACCGTTTACGCCAACCTGGACACCCTGATGGACTGGCTGGCCAAGCAGTACGTCACCGCCCTGAACTGCATCCACTACATGCACGACAAGTACTCCTATGAGGCGTCTCTGCTGGCTCTGATGGATCGCGACGTTGAGCGCACCATGGCTTGCGGTATCGCCGGCCTGTCCATCGCAGCGGATTCCCTGGCGGCCATCAAGTACGCCCAGGTGAAACCTGTACGCGACGAAGACGGCATCGCCACCGACTTCGCCATCGAGGGTGACTATCCTAAGTTCGGTAACAACGACAAGCGCGTGGACGAGATCGCCTGCGAACTGGTTGAGAGCTTCATGCAGAAGATCCGTTCTCTGAAGACCTACCGTAACTCCACCCCGACTCAGTCCATCCTAACCATCACCTCCAACGTGGTGTACGGCAAGAAGACGGGTAACACCCCTGACGGCCGTCGTGCCGGTCAGCCTTTCGCCCCCGGTGCCAACCCCATGCACGGCCGTGATGAGTCCGGTGCGGTCGCGTCCCTGACCTCCGTGGCCAAGCTGCCCTTCGCCCACGCGAAAGACGGTATCTCCTACACCTTCTCCATCGTACCCGGCGCCCTGGGTAAGGATGAAGACGGTCGCCGCGGCAACCTGGCTGCCCTGATGGATGGCTACTTCAAAAACACCCAGGCTCGCGAAGGCGGCCAGCACCTGAACGTCAACGTGATGAACCGCGAGATGCTGCTGGATGCCGTTGAGAACCCTGAGAAGTACCCTCAGCTGACCATCCGCGTTTCCGGTTACGCCGTACGCTTCAACGCTCTGACCAAAGAGCAGCAGCAGGACGTCATCACCCGTACCTTCACTGAGTCCATGTAATTACCCCTGGGTAGTTCACTCCAGTGACAGCAAGGGCGGCCTCAGGGCCGCCCTTTTCTTTTCCTCGCCAGACACACCCTTTTCCATTTAGGACAACACTAATGTCCTAAGGGTCGCTGGGCTCACGCCGATGCCGCCAGTTAGATTGTGGTCACTCTCTACGACTGGAATGCCCCATGAACCCCATGCTGCTCTGCTGCTTCGCCCTGGTCCTGCTCTACCCTCTGGGGGTCGACCTCTACCTTATTGCGGTTCCCGACATCAGCGCCGATCTGGGTGCCTCCAGCGCTCAGTTACACTACGCCTTCTCTCTCTACCTGGCTGGAATGGCCTCCACCATGATCCTCGGTGGCATTCTGGCTGACCGCCTGGGTCGACGCCCCGTGGCCCTGTGGGGCGCCGCCCTGTTCCTTATCGCCTCACTACTGGCGATGATGAGCGACACCACCTTACAATTCCTGCTCGCCCGTTTCGGTCAGGGGGTTGGCGCCGGTTTTGCCTACGTCACCTGTTTTGCCGTCATGCGTGACACCCTGGACGACGGCAAACGCACCAGGATAATGAGCATGATCAACGGCATCATCTGCATCCTACCGGTCACCGCCCCGGTACTGGGGCATTTCATCTTGCTGCACCATCCCTGGCGCGTGCTGTTTCTGCTGATGGCGACTCTGGCCACCACCATCTTCCTGCTCTGCCTGAAACGGCTCCCGGAAACCCGCCCCGGCCAGCAGATCACTCCCAGTTCGCCCAGGCAGCTGTTCGGCCATCCGCTGTTTGTCAGCCGCCTGATCATTGGCACCCTGGCCACCGCAGTGATCCTCAGTTTCGTGGAAAACTCTCCCCTAATCCTGATCACCGAACTTGGCATAAGTAAAGGGGAGTACTCCCTGGTGATGTCCTCCACCGCCCTTATCAGCATGACCTCGGCTTTTATGACTCCAAAGCTGCTGAGACTCTGGGGTGAGAGCCGGGTGCTGAGCCTGGCACAGGGGATGTTCCTGGTGGCCGGGGTGCTGCTGGCAGCCCCTCACAACGCCCTTTCTCTCTATCTGGGGTTCGCGGCCATCTGCAGCGGCTTCTCCATGGGCTTTGGCATCGCCACCAGTCAGGCGCTCTCTCCCTGCAGGGAAAGCGCCGGGCTGGCTTCTTCGGTCCTGGGCGTAAGCCAGGTCGCGGGCTCAGCCTGTTACATCTGGGTCATGGGCCTTATTGGCACTCCGCCCATGGTCAACCTGCTGGCCATCCTGTTTGTCGCCGGCGTCATAAACCTTATACTGATCCATCGCACCCGCTCAGCGACACACCTTGAACTCTCCCGGGACACTGCCTAGATGACTCCGCCCCTGAACCGACTGGACCTCAACCTGCTGATCACCCTGAAACTGCTGCTACAGGAGCGCAGCGTCAGCAAGGCAGCCAAGCGATTGTCAGTCACCCCGTCGGCGGTCAGTAAGTCCCTCAATAAACTTCGCGACTGGTTCGATGATCCTCTGTTCACCAATGGGCCCTCGGGCCTATGCCCTACCCCCCTGGCCATGGCGATGGAGGAGGAGCTGGTAAACTGGATGGCCCTCACCAGCCAGCTGGCAGAGCGGCGCAGCGATGAAACCCCAAAGGGGATGCAGTTTCGGCTGATGATTGAGTCGCCCCTGAGCACCCTGGCGTTGCAGCAGCTGCCCAGTCAGATATTGGAGTCCTACCCGGACTCCAGTGCCAAGCTGCTTGACTGGAACTCAGACTCACTGGAGGCGATCGTCAGTGGCGAAGTGGACCTGGGCCTCTCCGGGCGTGAGGTGTATATCCGCTCCAAGGAGTCCATCAACACCCTGCCCTACTATGTGGACCATCAGGTGCTGTTCGATGAGCCCCCTCTGGTGTTCCTGCACCAGGACCATCCGGCCCTCAAACAGAATTGGGATCTGGAGACCTTTCTCTCCTTTCCCCACATCAACGTCACCTGGGAGGGGCGGGACCTATGGGCCCTGGATGACAAACTGGCCGAGATGGGGCTGAGTCGAAACATCTCCCTGTGGCTGTCTCAGTTCACCCAGTCTCTGCTGATGGCCGAAGGCTCCACGCAATTGATGGCCACGGCGCCCGCCTACTGCCGCGCCTACGCCAGCCGGTTCCATCCGGAACTCACCTGGCGTCCCATTCCCTTGCCTCAGGAACCACTAAGCGAGTTGAGCGTTCCTCTGACCCTGATCTGGCATAAGAGAAACAACCATAACCCCAAGCTGCTCTGGCTCAGGCAGCAGGTCTGTCAGCTGGTGCAACTGTGGTACACCGACTGCTCCCAGAGATTTGATGGGAAATAACCGGCCTGATGCCAAACAACTTATTGCTTTATTTTCAAAGAATTAGCTAAAGCATGACACCCCCTTCCACAGGATCAGGGGCTGCGGATTCGGCCCCGCCCTGCAACCAGCTCAAGTCACAAACGAACGTCGTTTTAGTATTACTTTTCATAAGGTTAAGCTATTGAGGAGTGCCGCCTTCGAAAAAGCTTTACTTCCCGGGTATTAGACCTCATACTTTGCGCCTCTCTGACTATCAGAGTTATTAATGACAGCTCGAGTAAAAGACAAGCCTTCAGAACACCTTCATTGTTGTTTTGGTCCTAAGTGTTTCCCTTAACTTCATAGTCATCTTTAGTAATTCAAGTCAGTGAATTGAAATTGTAAAGTTTTTATCCAATTTAAGAGGGACACATTATGTCTAACAAAACAACTGGTCAGGTAAAGTGGTTCAACGACGAGAAAGGCTTTGGCTTCATCGCTCCTGACAACGGTGGCTCCGACGTGTTTGTACACTTCCGCTCCATCGCTTCCGACGGCTTCAAGAGCCTGTCCGAAGGCCAGAAGGTTTCCTTCGATGTAGAGCAAGGCCAAAAGGGCCCTCAAGCTGCTAACGTAGTAGTGCTCTAATATCGATTGTGGCGCAGGTGAGTATCTCATCTGCGCCCATTCTTCCCTTTCAGTCTACCTCCCTCACCAAACCCGCACCCTCACTTTATATACCGCGCCCCACTAAACCTATTACCCTCGTCTTTAAAACCCTTATAAAATCTGCCACCCTTAGTCTTAGGCAGGTCAGCTTGACTTAATCCTACGACGACTCTAGGATTCGAAAATATTCGCCTACAGCTCCGGAATCCTCATATGGACTCAGTCCAGGTTATTTGGAACGCCCTTAAGCCCAAGTCCATCCATCTCGACTTGGAAAAATCGACTCCATTAATAAAAGAGGGCGAGCAGGCAAAATACCTCTACTTCATTGAGAAAGGCTGCCTGAGATCCTGGTTTAATCACAACGGCAAAGATGTCTCTTTTCAATTCTTCCTGCCCAATCAGTTTGTCTCCTCATTCGAAAGCCTTATCTATGACAGTCCCAGTCCCTATACCCTGGAGAGCGTCACCAGCGCCACGGTGCACAGGGTCAGCAAGCAAGACCTTCATGCTATGATGGCATCCAGGCCCGAACTCAAAGAGGCGATGTTCAAGCTCACCTGCGACCGGCTCAGGCACTATCAACACCTGTTTCTCTCCCGCATCAAAGACACCCCGGAGCAGCGCTATCTGGCGCTGATATCGGACGCCCCGGAACTGCTGAAACTGGTGCCACAGAAGCATCTGGCCTCCTATCTGGGCATCACACCCGTCTCTCTTAGCAGAATTCGATCCCGGCAACAGTCGCAATTAACATAGGTTATCGTCGCCTCAAAGACTCATGACCTAACATGGCGCCATTCCAGTCAAAACGGAGTGGGCCATGCGTGTTCTGGTCGTCTACAACCACCCATACCAAGGCAGTTTCTGTCACGCCATTCTCTCATCGGTCACCCAGGGGCTCACCCGCGGCGGCCATCAGGTTGACCTGATCAACCTGGATAAAGACGGCTTCGATCCCGTCCTTAGGGAGAAGGATCTCAAAGCCTTTATCACCGCATCAAAAGATCTCAACGCCGCTTACTCGCTGCTGGACGAACAGGTACTGGATTATAAGTCCCGGCTGGAACAGGCCGAGCATCTGGTATTTATCTTCCCCATCTGGTGGGAGTTAATGCCGGCACTCACCAAGGGGTTCATCGACAAGGTGATATTTCCCGGCATTGCCTATGACTATATTTCATCGGGAAATGGCATGGTGTCTCGTTTACCCGGTTTGAAAGGGGTCACCATGATCACCACCATGAACACCCCCTCCATCGCTTATCGCCTTCTTTTTGGTAACGCCATAAAAAAAGCGCTATTGATGGGCACGTTTTGGAAGATAGGCATCAAAAACAGACACTGGATGAATCTCGCCATGGTGAAATTCTCCAAAGAGAGTAAACGGCTTAAGTGGCTAAATAATTTGGAGGATAAATTCAAAAATCTGAAATAACACCAAAAACAAGATCAATAATATTCAGGACAAATGATGATGAACCAATACAGTAGAACAACCCTGACCGTGGCCCTGATGATGGCGATGGCACTGGGGGGCTGCAGCGACGGCGATGATGGCCAAAATGGCCAGGATGGCAAAGACGGCAACAATGGAAAACCTGGCTTGGATGCCAACAGCTACACCACCACAGCCGAGGCCCATAACCACATCCAGTTTCAGCTGGAAGCCGCCGATCTGCAGATGAAACCCGGAGCGCCATTCTCCCTGAAATTCAGGGTCACCGGGAAAAACCTCAAGGGAGACAACGTGCCCTTCTCCGGGCTGGACAGCCTGGCGGTCTACACCGCCAGCCAGATAGACAACCCCGACGACATTGGGCCCGACCTGCTCTGGCGAAACCCGATGATCGCCGAAGGTAAAGGTTACTATCTGATGTGCTCTGAAACCGGCACATTCCACTATATGGGGCGGGAGTTCGATGCCTGCACCCTGACCGAAGATGACGATCAGCCCGGCAGCTACCTGGGGACCTGGGAACACCAGGGCACGGCCCCCATCATCAGCGACCAGTGGGACCCGAATGCCCTGCAGCGGGTGCTGCTGCGCGCCTTCAATGTGGTCAATGCCCAAGGCGAACCCCTGACCGACAAGGTTCTCTCCCAGACCTTCGACTTTGTACCCGCCAGCGGTGATGCCGCCCACTCCCTCAAGGACAGCGTCTCCAGTGCCGCCTGCCAGCAGTGTCACGGTGAGGACGATGGCATCATCAATGGCCTCAAGGCCCATGAGAATTACCAGAACGTCGAGAACTGCGTGCTCTGCCACAACTTCAGCATCGCCCAGACCGATGCCATCAACCTCAAAGGGGACAAGGATGGCAAGGTGAAAGGCTGGAACCCGGACTGGCCCGCCATGGTGCACAGGCTGCACTGGGCGCAGAACCTGACCGGTGAAGCGGCGCAAAACTTCGGCCGCATCGGCTATCCCCAGAAAGTGGCAGAGTGCCAAACCTGTCATGACAATGGCGACAGCTGGCTGACCCCAACGGTCTCCGCCTGCGAAGCCTGTCACCCTGGCTTCAAGCAGGACACTGCCCTGAGTTTCGACCACAGTGGCCTCAACGATGACCTGATGTGCGACCAATGCCATAACGACGGCGCCATCAAGTCAGTCCACAAGGTAGGCGACATTGATGCCGGTAAACAGGCGGTTGCCCTGACCCTGGACAGCGTTGTGCTGGACGATGTAAACACCCTGACCCTCACCTATCAGACCCAGGGACTGTTCCCCGGCCTGGACCTTGGCGACTACTATGCGGTGAAGAAACTGGGCGCCCACCACGGCGCCGAACTGACTCTGACCGAAGTGAAAAGCGATGGACTGGCCGATCTGCACAGTCATCTTGGTGTGGCTACCGACGGCGTTCTGGTCAATGCCGAGCAAAAGCTGGTGCTGACTGTGGCCAACGCCGGCGACTGGCGAGGCAAAACCGCCCTCATCGCCCCTCACTTCGCCCTGTGCACCGACGGTGACAAGCTGGTGAAGCACGACATGGACAAACTGGCCAACGCCAGGGGGTACTACACCCCCATCTGCCCAGACGGCGCCACCATCTCCCCCATGCAAATGGCGGTGGACGTAGTACTGATTGGCGGTGCGCCGGGCCAGCAGGCCAACACACTGCAGAGCGCCAACGCCGAACAGATGACGGTGGACACCGCCAAGTGCAACGCCTGTCATGATGAGCTGTCACTGCCGAAGATGCCCTATGGCCTGACCGATCTGGCCCAGTGTTCTCAGTGTCACAATGCCAGCGCCGCCGGTTCTTACCACGGTTCAGTGATGGATTATGTCACTCAGGCCGATGGCTCTCTCAAGGCGGTGGAAACCCCGGCTCAATACCACAACCGCGATCTGGTGACCGTGGTCCACCGTGTCCACTCAGGCGCCGGCTCCTCGATGGATGGAGAAGGGCTGTTCCTCAAGGAGGGCAAACTCCAGGGATACCCCGAGTCTCAGCAGCGCTGCAGCGCCTGTCACAAGGCGGAGAGCGGTTTCTTCCAGCCCAATGGCCAGCTGACCTCGGGCAAGGAGTCCATGGAGATCGAGTATCCTGCTTTCTCGGGAAACCACTACCACATCTCGCCGGTGGCGGAATCCTGTCGCGGTTGTCACACCCACAACACCGAGGCCGCCCTGGCGCACTTCCAGTCCAATGGCGCAGTCATCACCGGCGATCTCAACACCGCGCCGCTCAGTGGCGCCGAATCCTGCGCCGTCTGTCATGGCGACGGTAAGGCTCAGGACATCAAGGCGGTTCATGGCACCCGGGATGTTCTGCAAGCTCATCACTGACTTCCGCCCCAACCCCAAAAGCGCCCTTGCGGGCGCTTTTTTATTGCCATCCAACCATTAGTCGGCGAGCGCCTCCTGCTGCTGACGCTCTAGCAGAATAGGCATGGCGTGCTGCTCTCCCCAATGTTTCAGAGAGAGCAGAATCGGCTCCAGGCTGCGACCGGTTTCAGTGAGGCTGTATTCCACCTTGGGGGGCACTTCAGGGTAAACCTTACGATGCACCAGGCCGTAGGATTCCAGCTCACGCAGCTGCTTGGTCAGCATTCTCTGGGTAATGCACCCCACCCGGCGTTTGAGCTCATTGAACCTCAAGGTCCCATCCAGCAGATGATAAAGGATCATCCCTTTCCCCTTGCCACTGAACAGCTCCAGAGTCGCTTCCACCGGACAACCCTTGCCCTGATAGGAGGAGTATCTTGTGCGTTTTACAGTATCCATTTTGTGCCTATAGCACATTTCTGTGCGTACTTGTTTAAAAGGAATGTATCCCTATTATACACAGCATACGCCAACCTATGATGCTGTTAGGAGCTTTCCATGAATCTGAAAGAGATTGTCCAGTCCCGCTACTCCACCAAGGAGTTTGATGGCAGTCAAACCATCCCCGCCGAGCTGTTTGACCAGGTAAAGGCGCTGCTGCGCTTCAGCCCATCCAGCGTCAACTCCCAACCCTGGCACTTTGTGATTGCCGACTCCGAAGAGGGTCGTCACCGCATCGCCAAGGGCACCCAGGGCTTCTTCGCCTTCAACGAGGCCAAGGTACTGAACGCCTCCCACGTCATCGTGTTCTGTGCCAAAACCGGAATCGACGATGACTACACCCAGCACCTGCTGAACACCGAAGAGCGCGATGGCCGTTTTGCCGAACCAGAGCATAAAGAGATGGTGCACATGGGCCGCTCCGCCTTCGTGAACATTCACCGCTTCGATCTGAAAGATGCCCAGCACTGGATGGAGAAGCAGCTCTATCTGAATATGGGCACCGTATTGTTGGGCGCCGCAGCGCTGGGCATCGATGCCCTGCCTATTGAAGGTCTGGATACCAAGGTGCTGAACGAGGAGTTTGGTCTGCTGGAGAAGGGCTACACCGCCGTCGCCATGGTGGCCCTGGGTTACCGCAAAGAGGGCGACTTTAACGCCGCCCTGCCCAAGTCCCGCCTGCCGGAGACCGAGATCTTTACTCAGCTAAGCTGAAGCAAGAGATGCGAAGGGGGCCTGATGGCCCCCTTTATGTCCACTACTGGCGATAGGCAGTCTGATAGATCGCCAACGCCTGGGCTTTACCTATGCTGGAGAGAATCCCCAGCTCACCATTTTCCGTGGCCTTCTCCGCCAGATATTCCAATCTCTCCTCCTCGACACCGGCCGCCTCCAGGCTGACCGGCATGCCAATGGTCCGGTAGTACTGAATCAAGGCATCGATGCCGGCCTCGAACGCCGCCCGCTCATCCTTTTGCTTAACATCGAACACGTTACGGGCAAAACGGGCAAACACCGCCAGGGCATCGGGATTGGCCTCAACCGTATGACGCATCCAGGCCGGTGTCAGCAACGCCAGGGTTACCCCATGGGTCATGTCGTAGAGGCTGGACAGCTCATGGCCCAGATAGTGAATGGGAAACTTGAATCCCGGCTTACCCAGCAGCAGCTGAAAACCGGACAGCGCCATGGAACTGGCCCACATGATGTTGGCCCTGGCGTCATAATCTTCCGGATTGGCCAGAATACGGGGCCCGTGCTCCAGCACCACCTTCATCAGTCCCTCATTCATCCTGTCCTGCACATCGGCGCCGGACTCTGGGGTGAAATACTGCTCCATCAAATGGCAGAGGATGTCGGCGCAACCGGCCATGGAGTGAAGCGCCGGCACGGTGAAGGTGTATGCGGGGTCCAGAATGGAGAACCTGGGGTTGAGCTCAGGGTGCATGATCACCAGCTTCTTGTTGTCCTCTCCGGCAGTGATGACGCCTCCGGCGTCCATCTCCGAACCGGTACCCGCCATGGTGAGTATGGTGCCCAGAGGCGCAGGGCTGTTGATCGCAGCGACTCCGGTCAACAGATCCAGAACCGGCCCCGAGTAACTGACCCCCGCGGCGATCGCCTTGGCAGCATCCAGAGTCGAGCCGCCCCCCACGGCCAGGATGAAGTCACAGCCATGCTGACGATACAGAGAGATGCCCTCCTCGACACTCTCGATTCTGGGATTGGGCTTGATGCCAGACAGCTCGACATGGGCGATCCCCTCCTTGTCAAACTCGGCCAGCACTTCGTCTAAGATGCCATTGCGCTTGATGGAACCGCCGCCGTAGGCCAGCAACACCTTGCTGCCGCCGAACTCTCTAACGGCACTGCCCAGATTAGCCACCTGCCCCCGGCCAAAGTAAGCCCGGGTGGGGATGGAATAGATAAAGTTGTCCATAGATACCTCTTAGTGTTCCCGCCCATTCATCACCAAACGACTGGGCACTGAATCTCTTGATGTGGTCATGTGCCGCCTGAGCGAAGTCCCTACCAGTCGATAACCTCTTTATCCCGAAAGAACTGGCCGGAGGGCCCATCATCGTCCAGCAGCGCCAACCAGATGGCCGTCTGCGCCCCCTGCTCTGCGGAACGGGTCGCCATCTCTCCGCCCATACGAGTGCGAACCCAGCCTGGGCAGAGCGCGTTGACTTTGACGTTAGTGGGATAGCTGTTGGCTGCCACCTTGGTGACGGCGTTCAGGGCAGCCTTACTGATGGAGTAGGCGGCGGGTCCGGTCAAACCATCGGAAAACGCCCCCCAGCCCGAAGACAGATTGACGATACGCCCATAGCCTCGCCGGGCCATGGCATTGCCAAAGTGCTGAGTCAATTGCATCGCCGCCATAGCATTCACCTGCATGGAGCTCATCAGGTGTTGGAACTCCACCGACGCAAAATCGCCCTCCTCCAACACCGCGGCGTTATTCACCAGTATGTCTATCTGTGGATACTCGGCCTCGATGGTCGCCACCTGTCGCTGCAGCTCTGCCGAATCTGAGAGGTTAAGGGCCACCACATTCACGTCCCCTTCCAGGCCCTCTGCCGCTTGTGCGCCAGACGCCAGGTCACGACACCCCAACAACACCTTGATTCCCCGCTGAGCCAATCCATGGACTGTGGCCAAACCTATGCCCCGGTTGCCCCCGGTGACCAGGGCAACCTTCTGTTTTTCGCGTCGCATACTTTTTACCAAGATTATTTTATTCGATAACAAATCCGAGAAATCATTAATACTCCCCCATAGATGAAAGTATCAGGTGAATTCAACTCGATTACTTCTCCGACTGAACGAAGCGATTAAAAAACTGATCGGAGGAATATAGGTCCCCAGAAAAGTTCTGCACCCGGCGGATCTTGCCGTCTTCAATCTGATATAACAGTACCCAGTTAATATCGATGTTCTCTTGCGCTTGACTGCTCCAGCCTCGGTGGGCATCAATCACATAGGTATCGTTGGCCGCCAGTATCATCACTTCGGCGGCAAAGCCGGCCTTACCCAGTTCATGGAAGAACTGCATAAACGCTTCAATGCCTCGCTTGGTGCCCGCCAGCGGATGTCGTCCCGGAATGTGCCACTCCACATCCTCGGCCACGTAGTGCTTAAGCGCTTCCATATCGCCCCTGCCGTAGGCAGAGAAAAAACCCCTGAACCACCTGAAGTGCCTCGCTGTTTTCAGATCCTGGCGCCACTGGATTGGTAGGTTTCGGCCATAAGGCCGGCCGGTTGATCTCCCTGGCGTCGGCGCTGGCATCCGGATTGATGAGCTCGGCGCCGGCCACCGCCGGGGTGGCCATCAATGCGGACAGCAGTGGCAGCAGAATGGTTTTGGAGGTCAATCGCTTCATCCTGTTTCTCCTGAAAATTGGGTTTGAATTTCGGCCGGGTCTTTCAACGCTGTCCTACTATATCCGTCGATTTCGTTCGCTAATAGATGACCAATGCCACAGTGTCCGTTAGGCCACAGCAAACAGCTTGCCCTCTGCTCAGGCCTCAAATCGGCCCCAAAAAGTGCACTGGGTCAGATAGGCGGAATTGGCATATCCATTATCAATCTTACGTATATGTTTACCCAACAATGAGTTAAACATCAGGGGTAAGGTGCAATGTCACACAATGTAAAAACGCCAGTTTCATACAAAGTTTCTCGGCGTTAACTTTTTAAACACGGTTATTTAAGCCAAAAGAAAAAATGCGCCGACAGCTTTATTTATCTCTGATGTTTATTAGCTTCCTAATGACCTCTTATGGGTCTGTGGCGGAACAGCAACACAAGGTTTATCACCTCTATGGGCAAACCATGGGCAACAAGTACGCCATCTCCTGGTCGGCAGCCCCCACTAGCGCCAAAGAGGTCTACCAACTGCACCTGAAGGTGGAAGCCAGGCTGGAGAAGATCAATGCCAGCATGTCGACCTGGCGCAGCGACTCCGAAATCAATGCGGTCAATGAAGCTTCAG
This sequence comes from Ferrimonas sp. YFM, assembly GCF_030296015.1. Taxonomy (NCBI): domain Bacteria; kingdom Pseudomonadati; phylum Pseudomonadota; class Gammaproteobacteria; order Alteromonadales; family Ferrimonadaceae; genus Ferrimonas; species Ferrimonas sp. YFM. Next base: position 1,666,955 of record NZ_AP027368.1, on the reverse strand, counting down.
CCCGCCACCCCTTGAAGCTCTCCGCTGAGCTGCATCAGGTCATCCGCGAAGCGATGCGCCTGGGGCGCCTTACCGGCGGCGCCCTGGACATCACCATAGCCCCGCTTATCGACCTGTGGGGGTTTGGCCCCTATGGGCTTCCCGGACGAGTGCCCACCCATGAAGAGATCGCCGAAGTGCGAGCTCACACCGGCCTCGACAGCATCACCCTCGACCAAGACGAACTCACCAAAACCCGGGAGCGCACCAGGCTGGATCTGTCGGCCATCGCCAAGGGCTATGGGGTTGATGCCATGGGTCAGTTGCTTCAGGAGAGCGGCATCCACCACTTTCTGGTGGAGATAGGCGGCGAAGTGATGGCCAGGGGCACAAGGGCAGATGGGCGGCCCTGGACTGTGGGCGTGGATAACCCCAGGCCTGCCAGCTATAGCGATACCACCCGCATCGCCCTGAATAACCAGGCTGTGGCCACCTCTGGAGACTATCGGCGCTATTTCGAAAGCCAGGGCACCCGCTTCTCCCACATTATCGATCCCAAAACCGGCAGGGCGGTGCAAACCCAGGTGGTGTCCGCCACCGTCATTGCCCCCAGCTGCACCACGGCTGATGGCCTGGCTACTGCGGCCATGGTAATGGGCGTCAAGGACACCCTGGCCCTGGCGGAGCGGCAGCAACTGGCGGTGATGCTCATCGAAGATCACTTTGGCCAGATCCGGGTTCACCGCAGCCAGGCCTTTAATCAACTTCTTCGGCCCGAGGCCGAGACCAACCGGGCCTCAGTGCCCGAGCTATAACCCGCAGGGAAATAATGATGATGAAACGTAAATTTGCGCTGTCCCTTATCTGCGCCTCCGTAGTGGCTCTCACTGGCTGTGATGACGATGACAAGGTGATCTACAAACCCGACCCGGAAACCCAGGCTCAGCTTGCCGCCCTGGAAAAGGAGAACAGCCAGCTGACCGACGCCAATCAGGCGCTGGAGCAGGAACTGAACGACCTTAAGGACAACCCTCCCATCAAGCCTTATGACTTCGTGACCCAGTGCGCCGCGGCCGGTGTCCACTTCGACTATGTGGACCCCAACGGCGGCGACGCCGAAGTGAAAACCACGGTCTCTCACGCAGCCGCCGCCAACGACGACTGCCTCTCCTGCCACACCTACGATGGCAGTGGTGACACCGGTGTCACGCCGCCTCATGGCGATTACGGCGACTGCGCCACCTGTCACGAAGGCCACGACGGCGGTACTGAGCCTGGCGGCCCAAGTGGCGAGCCGACGGATCCCACCTTCGAGCAACCAGCCTTTGCCTTCGGTGCGGTAGATGGCAAGACCGGCGCCTCCGGCAGCTCTTACTATGGCAGCGGCTCCTACCTGAACGCCCAATGGCTGCAGGCGCAGCTGGATGCCCAGGTGCACAACTTCCGCTGGAAGGAAGCGGCTGAAGGGGAAACCGGAGCCACTGCCCTGGCGGCCGCCTGTGCCATGGACAACCGCCAGCACATGACCGAGATGTTCCCCGATGACGGCAAAGCCTACGTCATCGAACAGAAAGACAACGCCATCGGCGCCAAGCTGGTGGCCACGGTCAACCGCTTCCAGGAGGAGGGGGTCGATGTGGAAACCCCCAACATCGCCACCTTCGGCTTTGGCCTCAAAGAGATTGAGGGCGATTACTACGCCAGCATGTTTATCGGCAAGAACAACACCTGCTACAACATGATCATGAACGGTGAAGCCCGCCTCTCCTACTATGAGTACGACCCCGCCCAGTTCACCAAGACCGGACTGGAAGAGGACAGCCGCAACCGCGGTGCCCGTATCCTGGTAACCACAGACTACACCCGCACCGGCCTGTTCGGTCCTGACTGGGCCACTCCGGTTCCCGGCGCCGGCATTGGCGAAGAATTCAAACCGGAAGATCTCGACTGGAGCCAGGTGGGTGCCTGTAACCTGACCCTGAAGGTGGAAAGCATCATCCCTCTGGGCTGATACCCAATAAGCAACAGGGGCCTTCGGGCCCCTTTTTTGACTCCGGCTTATGTGACCTGGTGCCGGGACAGATCCGACCAGAACACCTAGACTGACCCTACCCCTCCAGACCCAGACTCTCTATGCCAAAAGAACTCAACAAACTGGATTTTTTCACCCTAAGCGTATTGGTCGAGCTGTATGAGCAGCGCAGTGCCACAGTCACCGCCGCCCGACTGCAGAGCACCCAACCCAAGGTCAGCCGGGCGCTGACCACACTGCGGGAGGTGTTCGATGATGAACTGTTTATCCGGCAACAGTACGGTATGGAGCCCAATGGTCTGGCTGAGACCCTCTACCCCATGGCCAAGGCCGTCATCGACAGTTACCAGCCCCTGTCCGACACTCTGGCTCGCCATCGAAGCCGCCTGGAAGAGCTGAATGTGGCGGCTCAGGAGCACATGTGCCCTCTGCTGCTGGAGTGTCTGCATCTGAGCCGGGAGGAGCTGGACCTGAAGCTCACTTTCAATCTTCATCCCTGGTCCACCGAGGTACAGAAACAGCTGAACCAGTCACAGCTGGATTACTGCATCTCCATCAACCCCAGTCCCAGCAACCGGGTGACCCTGCACCCCATCGGCGAGATCAAGCAGTTCTACCTGGTGGCCCGGCGCGATCACCCCATCTTCCAGCAGGATCTGACCCTGGACCGGGCCTTCGACCACCCTGTGGCCCTGCTCAACTACTCCATGAGCGGCATCAGAACCCACAGAATGGAGGCGTTTGCCGAAAAGATTGGGGCACCACTGAAGGTCTCCATGAAGACCACCAACCTGAGCCTGCTGCTGGACCATCTTGAGGCCAGCGACAGCGTGGGGTATCTGGCCTCGGTGCTGATTCAGCAGCCCATCGCCGCCAGAAAGACCCTGCAGGCGCTGGACATCTCCACCTTCTTCGGCAGCCACGTCAAACCCAACCAGAACCGCCCCACCTACCAGCTCTACCTGCAGGCGGGCCACGGCGGTTCACCGGCGTTCACTGAAACCCTGGTGACACACCTGAGAAATCGCATCGCCAGACTCAACCACTGAGCAAGAGGGCTAGCCCTGTTTCTTCCAGTGATCCAGGTAGTTCTTCGGCGGCGGGGTCCAGCTGCGCTCCGCCCTGGAATGGCGCTCGGAGTCCTGACCCCGCATCGCTTCCCCGAGAAGCTCTTCAAGCTGCATGAAGAGATCCCGGTAGTGGGTGCCGAATCTGTCGCCTTCGTCTCCCTGAAGCCAGCTGTCATACAGCAGTTTGTCGTGTTCGCGCTCCACCTCTTCAAACGCCAGCCTGCGCTGCCTGGCTCTGAAAGGGTGATTGCCCAGGGCCACCAAGGTTTCGCTGCCCAGGGCCAGGGCCGAGTGCAGGGTCTCTTTGATCACCACGTCCGCCCCGGCACTGCGCAAGGCATAGAGGTGCCCTCGGTCGTAGGCCCGTGCCAGTACCTTCACCTTGGGGTAGGTCTGTTTCACGTAGTGAACCAGCTCCACCGCCGCTTCCCGCTCGTCGATGGCGACTACCAGGGCCTTGGCCTGCTCGATGCCGGCAGTGTGCAACATGTCCGGACGGGTGGCGTCACCAAAATAGCTCTTCACCCTGATGCTTCTCAGGTTCTCCACCTGGTCCGCCTCATGGTCCAGCACCACGGTAGGAATGCCATTGACCGTCAACATGCGGTTGATGATCTGACCGAAACGCCCTACCCCGGCGATGATCACCGTGCCCTTCTCATCTATGGTGTCCGCTTCCCGCTCATTGCTGCGCTGCTCATAACGGGGCAGGATCACCCGTTCAAACAGGATAAACAGTGCCGGTGTCAGGAACATGGACAGGGCCACCACCAGGGACAGCATCTGCACCAGATCCTGGGACAGCACCTGGTTCTGCTGAGAGTAGCCCAACAGCACGAAACCAAACTCACCGGCCTGGGCCAGACTGAGGGCAAACAGCCAGCGGTCGCTGCCCCGCACCTTGAAGACCCAACCCAGCAGATAGAGGATCACCAGTTTGCCCAGCATCACTGCCGCGGTCAGCGCCAAAACCAGCCCCAACTGTTCCCAGAGCACGCCGAAATTAACGCCGGCGCCCACGGTGATGAAGAACAGTCCAAGCAGCAATCCCTTAAACGGCTCAATGTTGGACTCCAGCTCATGACGGAATTCGGAGTTGGCCAGCACCACGCCGGCCAGGAAGGTGCCCAGAGCGGGAGAGAGCCCCACCAGCCCCATCAAGGCGGCGATGCCGATCACCAACAGCAGCGCCGTGGCAGTAAAGATCTCCCGTAAGCCCGAAGAGGCCACATAACGGAACAGGGGCCGACTGAAGAAGTGACCGGCAGCAATCAGCAGGCCGATGGTGGTGATCACCACCAGGGCATAACCCCAGCCAGGCAACCCGGCCACCAGGCTGATGTCATGACCATGATCCCCCTGACTCGCGCCGGAGATCAGCTCAGGCAGCGCCAACAGGGGAATAAAGGCCAACATGGGGATCACCGCGATGTCCTGCAGCAGCAGCACCGAGAAGGCACTGCGGCCGCCATCGGTATTGCCCAGGTGCTTTTCGCTGAAGGTCTGCAGCACAATGGCGGTGGAGGAGAGGGAGAAGATCATCCCTATGGTCAGGGCGCTCTGCCAGGGCAGGCCGGCATACTGAGCCAGACCCCAGCCCAGGGCAGTACTCAGCACCACCTGAAGTCCCCCCAGGCCGATCAGCCGGTTGCGCATCTCCCACAACATCTTGGGTTGCAACTCCAACCCCACCAGGAACAGCATCATCACCACCCCGAACTCGGCGAAGTGCTGAATGGTCATGGTCTCTTCACCCACCAAACCGGTGATGGGACCAATCACCACACCGGCGATCAGATAACCCAGCACTGAGCCCAGACCCAGGCGCTTGGCCAGAGGAACGGCGATCACCGCCGCCAGCAGATAGATAAAGGCTTGCAGGAAATAGAGAGTCATGACGCCGCCTCCACCAGGTGGTTACTGGTGTGGGTGGCCTCATCGTGATCCCAATCGATCTCTTTGGCCACCAGTTGCCTGAGCATCTGCTGCCACCCCTCCAGGTGACTCGGCAGGCGATCTTCATCCACGGCAGTGCGGGCACCGAACAACATGAAGGGCGGCAGATAGCGCATGCCGGTCAGCAGCGCCGTTTGCTCCAGAGGACGAAACAACTCGCGGATAGTGAAATGGTTGTAGCCCTGCTCCCGGTAGGCATGCTGCGGGCCGCCGGCACTGGCGGCACAGACAAAGCCCTTACCCTGCAGGGCGGTGCCGCCTTCACCATAGGCAAAGCCGTGCTCGAGCACCAGGTCCTGCCACTCCTTGAGGATCGACGGGGTGGAGTACCAATACACCGGAAACATGAACACCAACACGTCATGATCCAGCAGCCGCTTTTGCTCTCGGTCCACATCGATTCTCATGTCCGGGTACTCATGATAGAGGTCTACCGTGGTCACCCCTTCCACCTGACGGGTCGCCCGCAGCATCTTTGCGTTGATCTCAGAACGGTGTACAGAGGGGTGGGCAAACAGCACCAACACAGAAGGCTTATCACTCATAACGCCTATAGCTCCTTGTGTTTTTTCAGATAACTTCCCACAGATCGCACCATAATCCCAGCCAGAAATGACTGAAATAGTTTTGTGATCCTGGCGGTGTAAGAGGACGGCTCCTACTGTTACACTGTCGCGTTTTAACCGCCGTTAGCGATTTTCCAAAAGTAACCTCAGGAGAGATCGCAACCCAACTAGGGAGGAAGGTTTGACCAAAGGCATAGATAAATACAGCATCGACAGCACTGACTACACAATAGGTCAGGATAACGTTCAAAAGTGGGGCATCGACGTCCACAATCCGGTTTTCGGCATCAGCGCCGGCCTGATCATCCTCTTTCTCATCGGTACTCTCGTTACCGACGCCGCCACCGCAAAAGCCGCACTCGACGGAATCAAATGGAAGATCATCAACAACTTCGACGGACTCTTTATCTGGTCCGGTAACATCTTCGTGATCTTCTGTTTGGCTCTGGTTGTCTCCCCCTTCGGCAAGATTCGCCTGGGCGGTGACAATGCGGAAGCGGACTTCTCTTTCCTCTCCTGGCTGGCCATGCTCTTCGCCGCCGGGATGGGCATCGGCCTGATGTTCTGGAGCGTGGCAGAGCCGGTGGCCTACTTCACCGGCTGGTATGAAACCCCACTGGGTGTAGAACCCAACACCCCGGAAGCGGCCAGACTGGCCCTGGGTGCCACCATGTTCCACTGGGGTCTGCACCCCTGGGCCATCTATGGCGTGGTCGCCCTGTCTCTGGCGTTCTTCACCTACAACAAGGGACTGCCCCTCTCCATGCGGGCCATCTTCTACCCACTGCTGGGGGACCGCACCTGGGGCTGGCCCGGTCACATCGTCGACATCCTGGCGGTGGTGGCCACCCTGTTCGGTCTGGCCACCTCCCTGGGCCTGGGCGCCCAACAGGCCGCCAGCGGCATCAACCATGTCTTCGGCATCGACGGCGGCATGGGACTGCAGATCCTGGTGATCGCCGTAGTCACCATGTTGGCGGTGGTGTCCGTCTACCGGGGCATCGAAGGCGGCGTTAAGCTGCTGTCCAACATCAACATGCTGCTGGCCCTGCTGCTGGTGGTGGTCGTCGCCCTGCTGGGCTTCGGCGTAGTGCTGGGTGCCATTCCCACCACCCTGATGGCTTACCTGGAAAACCTGGTGCCCCTGAGTAACCCCCATGGCCGCCCCGACGAAGCCTGGATGCACGGCTGGACCGTGTTCTACTGGGCCTGGTGGATCTCCTGGTCGCCTTTCGTCGGCATGTTTATCGCCCGGGTCTCCAAAGGCCGTACCGTGCGCGAGTTCATCGTAGCGGTGCTGATCGTGCCGACTCTGGTGACTCTGATCTGGATGTCTGTGTTTGGCGGCCTGGCCCTGGATCAGGTGGTCAATCAGGTCGGCGTCCTGGGTACCAACGGCCTGCGTGAAGTGCCCCTGGCGATGTTCGAGATGTTTGAGAGCCTGCCAATGAGCGACCTGCTCTCCGTGGTGGCGATCATCCTGGTAATGGTGTTCTTCATCACCTCCTCCGATTCCGGCTCCCTGGTGATCGACAGCATCACCGCCGGCGGCAAGGTGGATGCCCCTGTGGTTCAGCGCATCTTCTGGGCCTTCATCGAAGGGGCCATCGCCGCAGCCCTGCTGTGGATTGGCGGCACCGAGTCCATCCAGGCACTGCAGGCGGGCGCCATCTCCACCGCCCTGCCCTTCACGGTGATCCTGCTGATGATGTGCGTCAGCTTGGTGATGGGGATGCGCACCGAATCGCGCTTCCGCTAACACCTGACGACAAGCAGAAACACAAGAGGCGCATCATGCGCCTCTTTTCATTTCCGCCATCGGCATCAATCCCAGATCTCTGAGATGGGCGTCTGGGGAGAGAGATGATAAGCCACCTGGGCCTGAAACAGCTCAGCAGTGGCGATAGCATCGGTGAGCGCGTGGTGAGGCTGGTACACCGGCAGGCCATAGCGCTGGCGGCAGGCACCGAGGCGCACCGAAGGTGCCTTCTTGCCCACCAGGCGATTCCAGCGACTGCCCATCTGATGCTGCAATATGGTCTGCTCCAGCTCCATGGTGTCCACCAGAGGAAACTGCACCCCCTCCCCCAATCGGGTTTTCAGTGCCTGATCGAGAAAAGGACGCTCAATCTGCTTGAAGTGCACCACGGGAATGGCGCCTCCCAGGGCCTCCAGCAGAGGGGCTATCATCTTGGTAAAGTCCGGGGCCTCATCCACGTCGCTGTGAGTGATGCCGTGGATCACCACCGACTCGTCGTTAAGGGGGCGCTCCGGCTGCACCAGGAACTGGCCCGCCTGGCGGCAGTAGACCCGGTTCAGATCAAAGGGCACCCACCCCGCAGAAACGATGGCGTCACGCTCGGGATTCAGCCCCGTGGTCTCAAAGTCCAGAGCCACAAAGGGCACCTGTGACAGGGGCGTCTCCGGCGCCACCAACCCCTTGTCATAGAAGCGCTTCAGCCTGGGATCCCGGGCCTGGCCGCTGGCCTGGTCAAACAGAGCCACCCAGTCGTTGTGGCGTTTTCGGCGTTTCCACCAATCAAACATTGGTGCTCCTTAAGCGAAACTGCTGGCCTGGTAGCGGTATTTTAGAAAGTTCTGAGCATTGCTCAGCACCTGGAAGGCGTCCTTGAGGTTACGCCGCTCAAAGTCCGACATGTTTTCCGGCTCGATGTTGTTGTCCGGCTCCTGGCCCAGTTCCACATCCCGTGCCTGGTGGCGGATGCGCACCATGGAGATAAACTCCATGGCGTCACGGATGTCCTCAGCTTTGCCCTTGGGCAGGATACCCGCGTCGATGATGTCATCCAGGCGCTCGAAGGAGTTTTGCGCCCGGGAGCCCACCGCCAGGGCATGGACCCGAATCAGATCCGCCAACGGCGCCGTGCCCCGGCGTTTGAGGTTGATGGAGTTGTTGTGGCGACCATCCTTCTCCATCACAAACTCCTTGAAGAAGCCCAGAGGCGGCGTGCGGTTCAGGGCGTTGCGTGCCAGGCAGGCGAGGAAGCGGTTGTTCTTACGAGCCCGGCGCACGATAAAGCCATTGAGCTGCTCGGCCCACTTCACCCGGCCATGCACCCCCTCCAGATCGAAGAAGATGGAGGAGTTGAGCAGCGCCTTGGGGTTGGGGTCGTCAATCCAGTCGGCGAAGCAGCTCTCCCACTCCTGGCGGGTCATGCGCCACATTGGGTTGGTGGCCATGATGCCGCCGGTACACCTGGGGTAGCCACACCTGTCCAGGGCATCACACACCCACTCGGACAGCGAGGTGAAATAATCACCGTGCAGCTCCTGGCGATACTCGTCGTCCAGTATGATGGCGTTGTCCTGATCGGTGACGATCAGCTGCTCGTCCCGGGCCATGGAGCCCAGCGCCAGGAAACAGTAAGGCACAGGCGGAGGGCCCATCAGCTCCTCGGCCAGCTCCAGGATGCGCTGCTTAAAGCTGCGGCCAATCACCGCCATGGCACTGCCCACCATATGGGCATTGGCATCCTCGTTGACCAGGCGCACAAAGCAGTCTTTCACCTGATGGGAAAGCTGCTCCAGCTCCTCCAGGCTCTGCTGCTTAAAGATGGAACTCACCAGCAGCAGGCTGTTCTGAGACTCGTAGCGAACGATGTCGGTCAGGGAGATGATCCCCAGAGGCTTGCTGCCCTTAACCACAGGCAGGTGATGGACGTTGTGCCTGAGCATGTAGAGCATCGCTTCATACACATAGGCGTTGTTGTCCAGGGTAATCACCTCGGTGCTCATCACCTCTGAGATGGGCAGGGTGATGTCCAGCCCGTGGGCCACCACCTTGCTGCAGAGATCCTTCTCGGTAATGATCCCCTGAAGCTGCTCCCCCTCATCCTCAACACTGTCGTTCCACACCAGCAGCGACGACAGGTTCTCTTCCGCCATCTTGGCCGCCGCCGCGTGAATACTGCATTTGCTCTCCACCCACACCGGATCGCCGCTGAGCAGGGTCACCACCTTGGAGGTGGTCATGTCATTGGTATCGAAGCCACTGGAGACCGCTTGCCTGAGCCGTACCGAGTTCTCCACCTCCACAAAGTCCGCGAAGGAATCGTACTCGTCGTTGAGACGATGAAACACCTCCTCGGGGATGCAGTAGAGCAGAGTGTCTTCGATGGCGGTGGCGGGAAAGCGCACCTTGTTGTGGGTCAGCAGACCCAATTGACCAAACACCCCGCCCTCATCCAGGCGGTTGTAGAGGTCGCCATTGCGACGATACAGCTCCACGGCGCCGCTGCGCACCACATAGAGATCGTGAATCTCCTGCCCCACCGCCAGGATCGCCTGAGACTCGCGCACATAGGCGATCTCGACCTGGGTGACCACCTCGCTGAGGATCTCCTCAGGCAGGTCATCAAAGGGGGGATACTGGGACAGAAATCCCTGAATCTCCAACAGTTCAGCGTTCATAGGCATGCTCATAGGGGACTATCCCCTAATCCTAACCGTCACGACCAGGATTCTCCAAGGGAAGAGCAAGCGAATGGCCAAAGCTGCAGCGACTTGTAGGCTGGCGCCCAATCAGGCAAGTTAAGACAAAACAGTTCCAAAGGAAGGGATCATGAGCAACGTATGGATAAGCAGGGCTTTTATTGCCTCCGGCATCGTCAACATTGCCGGGGTACTGCTGTTTTCCAAGGGCTTCACCAATGAGCTGCTGTGGCACTGGGATCCTGTACTCTTTACCCCCTTTGGCCTGGTGCTGATTATGCTCTGGGGCGGCGCCTACATCGCCGCCAGTCAGCGTCACCTGCAACTGCCCTGGCTGTCACTGATCTTTGCCGCAGAAAAGGCGCTTTATGTCGGTGCCTGGACTCTGTGGATGTCGAAACACGGTCAGCAGTTATCATCCATCTTCGAACAGGACTGGCTGACCGGGGTGTTCTTTACCATCTACGGTGCCAATGACGCCCTGTTTATGCTGGTGTTCCTGTTTGCCTTCTACCGATCCCGCCACCCCAGAGTCAAAGTTAACCAGATGACCTGACTGCCAAAGTCCATCGCAGTCCATCTCCACATTTTGGGTAAGCCATACCCTTGAGAGTTGGTAAGTGCTAACCTATTCTCGTTAATGGCAATCACTCTCATTACCCTTGTCATTGCCAGTCAATCTATTCGCCCTGAAGGAAACAACGACATGCAAAAGCTCCTGGCCCTCTCCCTGCTGATGCCCCTGGCTCTGACGCCGTCGCTGCTGCAGGCGGAGGAACTGAACATCTACTCCTCACGCAAGGAAGCGCTGATCAAACCTCTGCTGGACAAGTTTTCCGAGCAGAGTGGCATCAAGGTCAACCTGGTGACCGGCAAAGATGACGCCCTTATCACCCGACTGAAAAGAGAGGGCAACCGCTCTCCTGCAGACATACTGATCACCGCCGATGCCGGACGCCTGCATCGTGCCAAAGCCGGTGAGCTGTTGCAGCCTATGACCAACAGCGATGCCCTGAAGCAAGTCCCCGCTAACCTCAAAGACCAGGACAATCAATGGGTGGGGCTGACCATGCGTGCCCGTCCCATCTTCTACGTCAAAGGCAAGGTCTCCCCTGACGAACTCTCCACCTATGAGGCGCTGACCGACGCAAAATGGCAGGGCAGAATCTGCATCCGATCCTCGAGCAACATCTACAACCAATCGTTGATGGCGTCCCTGATTGATGCGGACGGTGCCGACAAGGCCCAGGCCTTCGCCACCGGACTGGTGACGAATATGGCAAGGCCGCCGGCCGGGGGCGACACCGACCAGCTGCGCGCCGCCGCGGCCGGTGTGTGCGACATCGCCATCGCCAACACCTACTACTACGGCCGCCTGGCCAACAGCGACGACGCCAGCAACCAGAAAGTGGTGCAACAACTGGGGCTATTCTGGCCGAACCAGGCCGATCGCGGCACCCATGTGAACGTCAGTGGCATTGGCATCACCCGCTCCGCCAAAAACCAGGAAGCCGCCGCCAAACTCATCGATTTTATGCTCACCGAGGAGGCGCAAAACTGGTACGCCCAGGTCAACAACGAATACCCGGTCCTGCCCGGTGTGTCAGCGTCGAAAGTGCTGGCCAGCTGGGGCGAGTTCAAGGCCGACGACATCAGCCTGAATCGTCTGGGCACCCTCAATCGTCAGGCGGTTGAGATCATGGACCGGGCAGGCTGGAAGTAGGTCCGTCCATGACCCTCTCCCGCGTCAATCCGCTGCTTGTGGGCGCCATCACCATCGCACTGGTGCTGATGGTGCCCCTGATGACCGTCACCGGCCAGAGCCTGGCGGGCTCTCTTGAGGTGTGGCGGCACCTGTGGCAGACGGTGCTGGGAGAGTACACGGTCAACTCTGCACTGTTGGCGATCGGTGTGGCCCTGCTGGTCACCCTTATCGGAGTGCCTACTGCCTGGCTTACCGCCCGCTGCAACTTCCCCGGCCGCCGCCTCCTGAGCCTGCTGCTGCTGATGCCGATGGCGATGCCCGCCTACATCATCGCCTACACCTACACGGGATTGCTGGATTATGCCGGACCGGTGCAGCAGTGGATCCGCGACCTCACCGGCCTGGGCTATGGCCAGTACTGGTTTTTTGAGATCCGTTCCCTGGGCGGCGCCATCGCCATGCTGTCACTGGTGCTCTACCCCTATGTCTATCTGATGAGCCGGGCCGCCTTTCTCTCCCTGTCCGATCGGATGATAGACACCAGCCGCAGCCTTGGGGTCTCCTCCCTGGGAGAGATGCGCCGGGTGATTCTGCCCCTGGCCCGTCCCGCCATCGTGGTGGGTGTGGCTCTGGCGCTGATGGAAACCCTGGCGGATTACGGCACCGTGGAGTATTTCGGTGTCCCTACCTTCACCACCGGCATATTCCGCACCTACTACGGCTTTGGCGATGGCAACGCCGCCGCCCAGTTGTCGCTGCTGCTGCTGGGGTTTGTGCTGATATTACTGACTCTGGAAACCCACTCCCGCCGAAGGGTGAAGTACTTTGCCAATGGCGATCCCCAGGGCCAGGTTCGCCGCAAGACGATCTCCGGTTACCCTGGCTGGCTGGCCGCTCTGGTGTGTCTGGTGCCACCGTCCCTTGGCTTCCTGTTACCCGCAGCCCTGCTGCTGCGCTGGAGCCTTGTCAGCGATGAGGCCGCCACCAGCCAGTTTTGGACACTGGCCTGGAACTCCTTCTCCCTGGCCGCCATGGCCGCCCTGCTCTCTCTGACTCTGGCGCTGATCCTGGCCTATGCCCTGAGAGCCCAACACCGCAGGTTAACCCGGCTCTCTGTCAGGCTGGCGTCTTTGGGTTACGCCCTTCCCGGCACCATAGTCGCCATCGGCGTGCTCAGCGCCCTGACCTGGGTGGATCATCATCTGGTGGCCGGAGTGGAAACCGCCCTGGCCCGCATGGGATGGACGGTGGATCTGGGACTGCTGTTCTCCGGATCACTGGCCGCACTGCTGTTCGCCTATGCGGTGCGTTTTATGGCAGTCTCCATTGGCGCGGTACACAGCGGCCTGCAGAGCATACAGCCCAGCCTGGACCACAGCGCCAGATCTTTGGGCAGCAGCCCGGGGCAGGTCCTGTGGAAAATTCATCTGCCGCTGCTGCGACGCAGTGCCCTGACCGCCCTGTTGATAGTGTTTGTGGATGTGCTCAAGGAGCTGCCTGCGACTTTGATGCTCAGGCCCTTCAACTTCAACACCCTGGCGGTGCGAGCCTTCGAGCTTGCCTCTGACGAGCGCCTCATCGATGCGGCGCCCGCGTCACTGATGATCGTCGCCGTGGGGATCATCCCGGTGATCCTACTGAACAAATCCATTACGGAGGCCCACTGATATGCTGGCTCACACCAAACGTACCGCCCTGACCGGCCTCCAGGCGCCCTCCTCGCCCCCCAAAGTGGTTCAGCTCAGGGCCACAGGGGTCAGCGCCGGCTACAGCGGCACCCCGGTGATTCATCAGGTCAATCTGGAGCTGTTCAAGGGAGAGATCGCCTGCCTGCTGGGTCCCAGTGGTTGTGGCAAATCCACTCTGCTCAAAGCGATCGCCGGCTTCCAGCCCCTAATGGCCGGGGAACTATGGATGGAGCAGCGGCTGCTCTCCTCCACCCGGGAACAACTGCCACCGGAGCAGCGCAACATCGGCATGGTGTTTCAGGACATCGCCCTGTTCCCCCATCTGACCGTGGCCCAGAACATCGCCTATGGGCTCCATCGCCAGCCCAAGGCAGAACAACGGCCGAGGATCGACGAACTGCTCAGCCTGATTCGCCTGGAGGGGCACGGCGATCGCTACCCCCACGAGCTCTCCGGCGGACAGCAACAGCGGGTGGCCCTGGCAAGGGCCCTGGCCCCCAAGCCGGATCTGCTGCTGTTGGATGAGCCCTTCTCCGGGCTCGACGCTCACCTCAAGGAGGAGCTGGTGCCCGAAGTTCGGCGCATCCTGAGTCAGGAGGGGATCACCGCCCTGCTGGTCACCCACGACCAGCAGGAAGCATTCTCCATCGCCGACCGGGTGGCAGTGGTGCATCAGGGTCATATCGAACAGTGGGACACCCCTTACGCCATCTACCACAAACCCGCCACCCGCTTTGTGGCCAGTTTTGTCGGTCAGGGGAGACTGATAAAAGCCCAGGCCCTGGCCAACCACAGAGTGCAGACGGCGCTGAGTTCCGCCCCCTGGAATCAGCAGCACAATTTCGCGCCACACACCCCGCTGGAGATGCTGATTCGCCCAACGGACCTGCGCATCGACGACGAGGGCGAACTCAAGGCCAGGATCACCGCCAGGCAGTTTCGCGGCGCCGGGTCTCTGTATGAGGTGGAGCTGGCCAGTGGCGAGCGGGTACTGTGCACCAGTGCTTCCATGGAACATCAGGTGGGCCAGTTCGTGGGGCTGACGCTGCAGATGAAGGACGCGGCCCTGTTTGAAGCTGTGGCCGACTAGGGGCAACTCATACGAAAACGGCTCCCGAGGGAGCCGTTTGGTTACATGGAGTAGAAATAGTAGATCTGCGACTTCATGCGGATGATGATCCCGCGGATTACATCCAGGAAGTTGAGGAAAGCGATGGGCTTTTCACCGCTGACCCAAGCCAGTCCCACAGACCCCACCGGGATGTTGGTCCCTTCCGGCTCGTGAATCTTCAACCTGACAAAGTGGTGCTTGTTCTGCACATTGGCGCCCGTGGTCTGCCTCACTGACTCCTCCCGGCCAATCAGGTTCCCCTGGGATTCCCCGGTGGCCTTGACGATGCCGGTCACCTCGGCGCGAAAGATGGTGCCCGGGTAGATGGCGGACGCAAACTCGGCGCTCTGACCCACCTTGAGATTACGCATCGCCTGATGATTAACCCGCATCAGCACGTACTTCTCGCTGGTGAACATGTTGATTCTGGCCACCGCGCCGATGTATTGCCCGGGGCGCAGGATGAAGTTGGTCATGAAGCCGTCCGCCGGGGCATACACCTTGGTGGACTCCAGGTTCCAGCTGTCCTGGGACACCTTCTGGCGAGCCACCTCCACCTCGGCAGCGGTGGATTGCACCGACAGACGCTGCTTGTCGACGCTCAGACGCTTCTTGTCGGCGCTGGCCTGGTTACGCTCGATGGCCGCCTCCAGGGCCACCACCTTGGCCCTGGCACTCTCTACCTTGTTCTTCTGCTCATCCAGCAAGCTCTCGGTCACCGACTGGGGCACCACCCGGTTCTGCTCGTTAAAGCGGGTCAATTGCGAGCGCTTCCAGCTGAGATCCTCTTCGGCGGCCACCAGATCGTTCTGGCTGATCTCAATGTCCTTCTGAGCCTCACGGAACTCCGCTTCGGCAATGGCGACGCCCTCTTTGGCCACGGCCAGAGACGCCTGCTTGGCCTTGAGGCTGGCCTCTGAGCTGGCCAGGGCGATGCGATAGGGCTCATCGTCCAGCTCATAGATCAGCTGCCCCTCGGTAACGTACTGGTTGGGCTCCACGTGCAGCGCCTTTACCTTGCCCTTGATCTGGGTATTGCCGGGACGAAGCTGAACGTGGGGCGATTGCACCAAAGAGCCACCGGACAGATCCATGGGGGTGTAGTTCAGCAGCCCCACCCAGACAAACAGCAACCAACCGGCCCCGCCCAGATAAGAGAAGCCCTTGGTGTAAGTGTTCCAGGGCATGCCCACCAGCCTGAGCAGGTAGATAAACAGGGCCCATACCGCCAATCCCTCAAGCATGATCACCTCCCTGGGCGGGTTCACGCCAGATATCACGGATGCGCCTCAGTGCCGCCTCCCCGTCCACAAAGGCGAGGATCACCGCCAACACCCAGACCCAGTGCCAGACGAAGCCTATCCAGGTGAGGACGGTAATCAGCCCCAACTGATGATGCTTGCGATTGTGGGCCTGGCTGATGGGCAGTTCATGCAGCTTCCAAAACCCATACAGGGCCGCGGCCACCGTTCCGACCATCACCACGGCCGCCACCACATGCAGCGCGGTGTCTGCGCCGGTGCCGACAAAGGGGGTACTGATTAAACTCATTTTTTTACTCACCTCACTGATCTGTTGCCGCCCGGCTAGAGGACGAATCCGATTTCGGAAACACATGTTACATTTTGTTTCTGAACCCGCTCTTAACTGAACGACCGCTTCCTGAACAAGGGCTAAACCAGAAGGGATACGTGTTATAACAACTCAATGAGGCGATGCCAGGAAGAGGATATGACCGGGATACGAAAGGCAAATGCGGACGACGCAAAGGGGCTGTGGCAACTGCGCATCGACGCCATCAATGGCCAGTGCCGGGGCCATTACAGCGATGACGCC
Organism: Ferrimonas sp. YFM; assembly: GCF_030296015.1. Lineage (NCBI taxonomy): Bacteria > Pseudomonadati > Pseudomonadota > Gammaproteobacteria > Alteromonadales > Ferrimonadaceae > Ferrimonas > Ferrimonas sp. YFM. The sequence continues at coordinate 1,650,560 of NZ_AP027368.1, read as the reverse complement.
ATGGACAGGTGGACCGAGGGCCAGTGCACCCAGGCGTTCGCCGACCAGGTCAGTAACGCCTTCTACCTGTTGGAACACCATGGCCGCCCCCTGGTCTGCGGTGCCATCATAGACGGCCAGGTAGAGGGGCTGTTTGTCTCTCCCCAACACGCCGGTTGTGGACTGGGTAAGCGGATGCTGAAACATTTAGAGGCGGTGGCCAGGCAACAGGGCCTGACCAGGCTGACCCTGGAGTCCACCCTCAATGCCGCCCCCTTCTACCGCAGTCAGGGGTACCAGGGCGAGCGGATCGCTCACTATCAGAGCCCAAGAGGCTTCACCCTGGATTGCATCCCCATGGAGAAACTTTTACTCTCTCCCTCCTGATTTTTGCAGTCCGAGTTTCCATGTCCACTGACATCAGTTTTTTCAACTGGACCCCCAGTACCCCTCACGCCATGGCCTACGTGGTGATCGTTACCCGTCATCAGGGCCGCTGGTTGCTGGTCCGCCACCATCAACGCAGCAGCTGGGAGTTGCCAGGGGGCAAGATTGAGCCGGGAGAAAGCCCTCTGGAGGCCGCCCACCGAGAGCTCAGGGAGGAAACCGGCGCACAGAAATACCGATTGCACGCCGTAGAGGGCTATCGGGTGACGCAACCCGGGCTCAGCGGTGAGGGCCTGCTCTGCTTTGCCGAAGTGGACACTCTCGAGCCACTCTCCCCCCTGTCGGAGATCGCCGAAGTGGCCCCCATGGACACCCTGCCTGAGGATCTGACCTGGGCCGAGATTCAGCCGGTGCTGTTTCGCCATGTCACCGGCCGCCTGTCACTGCTGAGCAAACTCGGAGGCTACCAGCATGTGGTCTGGGACTGGAATGGCACCCTGGTTAATGACGCGCCGTTGGCGGTGGAGATCGTCAACCAGTTGATGACCACCCAGAGTTTGGGGAGCACGGATCTGGCCAGCTACCGTCGGGACTTTTGTCACCCGGTCATCGATTACTACCGCAACCTGGGCTTTGACTTTGAGCGCCTGCCCTTCGACCAGCTGTGCAACGAATTTGGCCGACACTACAGCGCCGCCAGAGAGCGCCTGCAGCTGCACCCGGGCAGCCGGTTTCTGCTGGGAGGCCTAGCCGGTCAATCGACCCAGTCTCTGCTCTCCGCCAGCTCTCAAACGGTATTGGAGCAGTGCCTCAACCACCATGGCATCGCCTCTCTGTTCGACCACATCTACGGCCTGCCGGACAACCAGGCAAGGTGTAAAATCGACCGGGGACGGGAGCTGCTGGCGGCCACAGGCATTCTGGCCAAGAACACCATACTGGTGGGCGATACGGATCATGATCTGGAGGTGGCGGACGCTCTGGGCATAGAGCTGCTGCTGATAGGCGATGGTCACCAGTGCGCCAGCAAACTGGCGCAGATGCACCATCAGGTGCTCAGCGGATGGCACGCACTAGGTTAATACCAGCCACAGGTTGAGGCCGGCCAGGGTCAGGGTGGCCAGCCAGGTGATCAGGGTGCCGAGGAAACGCCCTTTATGATAGCCGCCGCCCCCCTGGGTCAGCCCCCAGGGGTGGAGCACTCTGGCAATGATCCAGGACACACCGCACAGGTGCAGCAGGGTTGAATTCGCGCCGTTGAGCTCTGCTGTGGCCAGCATCAGCAGCACCAGGGGAGCATACTCCAGCATGTTGCCGTGACAGCGCACGCAGATTGTCAGCTCTTTATCCTGCCCTGTGCCCACGCCAATCTTTCTGCTGCGCCGCAGCCGCACCACCCGAAAGGCCAACACCAGAGCCAATACAGCAGTCAAAGACAAGTACAGGGCAGTGATCTCTACAGACATGACGTCCTCCGGAGAATCGGGTTAACGCTCATGGAACTGGCGGTGATCCACCAGACGGTAAAACGCCAAGGTCATTCTCAGTGCTCCCCACAGCCACAGCATGGCCATGGGCCACCAGGACTCGAAATACCACACCAGGCCGGCACCGGCAGGCACCGCAAAGGCACTGAGCATCAGCACAAAGATGATGTTGTCGAAGTGGTCTTCCCACAAGGTTTGCGACGCTTCCCGCTTCTTCAGCACCCCCCAGCCGCCGCCACAAAGCCACAGAATGAGAGAGAAGAAGAAAAACCAGCTGTGCAGAACCCCGACCAGGGAGATCACCAGGGCAGCGCACATCAACAGATAGCAGATCTGGGCATCAAGGCGTGCCATATCATTGCGCTGAGGGAAGGGCAGCAAATCGTCCATTGATTCCTGCTCACGGACTGACATAGAACCTCCTTGTCATGTCTGTCAGTTGTGCATATTCATTCAACGAAGATAGGCGCGAGCCTGCGTCAAGGCAATAGTTATTTCAAAATATTTAATAAAATTTAATAAGTTGTGTGAGTTCATGCAGAGTGAACTACAGCTCAACCTTCTCACCTGGGCGCTTGCCACCGCTTCGGTATAGCACCTCTACATAGGCGTCCACCAAGCGGGTCATCGCAGCTTCCTGAAGCGAAGGCGTGGGTATCATGGTGACCGCCAGGGCAGCGTACTCCATGTGCCTGGCCACCTCAATTGCCCGCTCCACCACCTGTCTGAGCAGTTGGCTGCGCATCCGCTCAGACTCAATCTGCTGCGCCGCCAGCAGCGCCATATTGAAATCATCGGCCTCCAGGGCCGCCTCAACCACCTCAATCAGGGCCATTTGACGCTGACTGCCCTTATGGCCCAGGGCGCTGTGATACATGCCATAGATCCAGCGGCACTCACCGCTGTAGATCTCCAGGTTAAGACTCAGCTGGGGTGTGGCCTCATCACCCAGGATGAGCGTCTCCATCACCTGAGCACTCTGACTGACCTCACCCTGAGTTGAGTCAAAGGTCTGATAGACGCCAATCATCCCCAAGGCAATCACGGATGCCCCCAACAACGTCTGACCCAGCTTTCTCTTCACGCACCCAGCCCATAAAGAAACTACTAATATTAGCGATTCTACAAAGCCAAGTGTGGTCTAGCAAATTTCCCCTAGTTTTATCCAAACAAACGAAAAGTGACTGACACTCAATAGTCCACAAATCTAATGCAGAGGGGTCTGACGGCGGCGATACTGGCTGGGAGTCTCCCCTTGCCAGCGCTTGAAGGCCTTACAGAAATTACTCTGATCCTGAAAACCCAGTTGGCGGGCGATCTCAGCCAGAGACAGGTCATGACGGCACAGATGGTGACACGCCAGCTCACGGCGTACCTGCTCCAGTAGCTGGCTGAAGCTGTAACCCTGCTGCTTCAGGCGCCGCTGGAGGTGCCTGGGGGTAATGGCGAGTTCTTGGGCCACCAACTGCTGATGAGGCTCGCCCCCGGACAGGTGTTTGGTGATAAGCCCGGTGACTCGATTGACGATGCTCTGCTTGCCCAGTTGCGCCAGCTCATCCAGAGCCAGTGACTCACTGGCCTGGGCCAGTGCAGGGTTCCAGAAGGGGTTCTGCTGCTTGGTGGCCAGCCGGTCAAACACCACACTGTCCCGGGCACAGCCATAAATGATGTTACAGGGCAACAAAGAGGCCAGGTACTGGGCCCCCTCCTGCCCCGGATGGGCACGGTTGAGCTCGATGCGGCGAATGCTCTTCCTGTCTACCACCCCCTGCTCCATCATGGTCAGCACCGGCAGCAGCGCCAGATTCAGCCCGGCATCGGAGAACCCCATCCCCTCCTCCTCGGTCAGCTCATAAACCAGACGAAGATCCCGGCTGTCCTCCTCCAGGGTCAGGTCCACCGCATCGCACACCAGATGGCTGATGCGACACATACGCCGGCACGCTTCCTCCATATCCCGGCTGGTGATCATCGCCGTCAACATGGTGTCGCCCCTGAGCTGGTCGCCCCAGCGGGACAGCATCAGCCCCATATAGGGGTTACCGGTCAGCTTGGAGGCCTCGACCCACAGTGCCCTCACCTGATCGACACACAGGCGGGCTCCGGGGAGCCCCAAAGGCTCAGCCACTATACCCACTTTCTTGAGAATAGGATCCGGGTCATGGCCGGCGGAGTGCAGGTAGTTAAGCAGAGGCCGAATCCATGCGGCCAGCAGTGTTCCTTGTGTTCTCATCTCTCATCCTTGATATGGCGCCCAGCGCCGCAGCCAGCAGTTCCCGTCGCCGGTTTGCTGTTAACTTGCCGAGTTCATTTCTCTGGTGCAAGAGACCGAGTAAAGGCTTACAGAATTTCACCGACAACCTAATTTTATAACTGCATGTTATATCTTATGATTTCGTGAATCGTTGTCAGAGGTCATACCACTTTAGAGATGGCGCTCCCTGAACTCGGCCGGAGTCACTCCGACCCAGCGCCGGAAGCTTCGGTAAAACACCGAGGGTTCGGAGTATCCCAGCGTCAGCGCCACTTCCGAGATGGACAGCTCACTGCCCAGCAGCAATTTGACCGCCCGGGCCCGGCGCACCCTGTCTTTGAGCTTATGAAACTGATGCCCCTCCCCCTTAAGGCGTCTGCCGAGCGTGGCCACACTGATATTGAACTGCGCCGCCACCTGCTCCTGAGACAGGCTTTCCAACTGCGAAGACTCCTCCAAATAGCGCTTTACCTGAAGGGCCAGTGAATCATCTGGGCGAAACAGTGTGAGCAAACGTTCGGGGGAGTTGGCCAGGAAGGCACTCAGGGTGTCGCTGGACTGCTTGATGGGCTTTTGCAACAGTGCTCTGGGAAACACCAACCGGGTAACGGGCGCTTCAAACTCGATGGGTGCCTGAAGCAAGGGCGCCAGAGACAAGTCGAATCGATCATCGGCAAAAGGCAGATCAACCCGGAGCAGAGGAATAGGCGCGTCAATCATCCAGGCGCTCCAGCGGTGCAGGATGACGCACAGGCTCAGCAGCAGGAAGGCCCGGTCACTCCCCTGCTCCCCCCCCAAAACGAAGCAGGCCTGCTCGCCCTCCTCCTCCAGGGTCCACTGGTACTCATCGGACAGCAGGCGAAAGAAGTCCCCGACCCGAATCAGGGCACGGCGCAGGTTCAGGCACCCTATGGTGGCGTGGCACATCATCCTGAAGCAGCCATCTCTCAAGGGGCGGGAGGCAAAACCTGAGGACTCATCATCCAGATGGTCCCACAAGCTGCGCAGCAGAACACTGAAACGCTCGGGGGAGAGCCCCTCCCCCATCAGCAGTCGCCGCTGGCTGCTGCCCACCACCGTCAGCAAGGTGTCCACCTCCACCCCTTTGGCCACGGCGCCTTCCAGAGCCGCCATCACCAGCGTGGCGTCGATGATCGCCGCAGACTGGAGACGTTCACTCACTCCCTGAGCCATCTTTCCCTCCTTAGACTGGAGGTTTTAGACTATCACAGCAGAACTGGGCAGGTGATAATGTCTCGTTACTTCAGCAACGCGAAGACCGCGGCAAGCTTGTCGGAAGCAGACTCTTCGAGGCATTTATCCAGCCTGTCGACAAACGCTGCGTTATGCTGTCGTTTCTTGGAGTAGGCAGAGAACAGGGCGACGGCAATATCCTTGTTTATCTCGCCACACTCCACAGCAATGCCTGCCATATAGCCCTCGATAAGCAGCAGATCCACCATTAGCACCTGAAAGAACTGAATCGGTTTGCGCTTAATGTACAGCAGAAACTGGTGATGGTAGATTTGGTACAGCAAAAAATTGAGCAGAAGCTGCGGATTCTGAGCGAAAAATGGTGCCAGTATCGGCCTGGCATCCTGAAGCAACTGCTCAAACGCCTGAGTCGATTCCGGTGCATGCTGACCGCTCTTCCAGGCATCACTCAACTCAGTCATCCCTTCAATGTCTTCACCCATCAACTTGGCCATCTGCCTGACCAGGGGCATCTGCAATCTCATGAAGCGCCGCTCTGAAGGCGTCAGACCAGAATAAGCCTCTTTCTCTCGTCGAATGCCGTCGGTGATATGTCCTACCTGGTGGGAAAAGATATTCCACTTATGCCCTTTCAGTTCCGGTAATGAGGCAAAGGCGTTCCTCAACGATCCATCTTCAGTAAGCCTCAGGTTCTGATGCAGAATAGCTTCAACCTTTAATGGATTTTCCAAATGAGGATCAACTTGATGATAAGTCAGTCCCAGAACAAACAGGCGCTCGGGTAACGTCAGATTCTGATTCAACAAAACATGAAAACTGAAATCCCTGAGGATACCAGCCCAAAGAGGGAGAGCGGATGATGGACTGCCTCCTCGTTTAAAATGACTCTTCAGAGAATCACTGGTTTCTACCTGGTTCATCACCATTGCATCAGGATCAAAAAGCACCGCGTCGGCAACTGCCGGGCAGGAGAGCGTCAGACTGAGCTCCAGTCGCTCCCCAAAATACTGGGGCATTCTAGGGTATTGCTGACAGGTCAGAGACAACGCCTTTTCGCCCAGTCGCTTATGGACCTCGCACCATCCTTTATCATCCAGCATGGGGCACAGACCACGGTTATCCAGGCGGATATAGCCATAAGAGCTGTCGGAGAGGCTCTCAGACGGCAAGCGCTTAAAGTGTTCCTTCGCCAAAACCTTGATGACATTATCCGGGGACTTTCTTGCTTCCTTGTATTTCTTTTTATCAAGGGTAATGGTCCAGGAGTGGCAACAGTTGGAGGGGCATTGATCGCCAATACAACGGAAGTTACGTACAAAAAGGGGTTCAAAAATCTGGGAGGCGTTTTCTGCAGACATTGTCAACTCATTCAATGACAGTGGTTTCCCTATCTGAAGCAAATTACTTGCCACAAAGTTCTAAGCATAAAAAAGCCGGGCTCTTGCCCGGCTTCGAACTAAGGAATGGCAGTTAGCCCAGCAAGCCCATAACCAGGTTGGTGTTCTGGTTGGCACGAGCCAGGATGTTGGTGCCAGACTGAACCAGCAATTGGTTCTTAGTCATGTTGGCACTCTCTGTAGCGAAGTCTGCATCCATGATGCGGCCAGCCGCAGCTTGGGTGTTCTGAGACACGTTAGCCAGGTTGTTGTTGGTGTGCTCCAGACGGTTGATGTTGGCACCCAGGTTGGATCGCAGAGTACCCACGTTCTTAACCAGAGTATCAATTTCAGCCATAGCCAGCTTGGCATTGGCCTGAGTATCCAGGTCTTTGGTAACCGCATCTTTAACTTTGGTGGTACCGGTATCCAGTTTCACTTCCAGCTCTTCGGAAGCGGAGGCACCAATCTGGAACTTAACGCCAGTGTTCAGAGTGGTAAACAGCTTGTTGCCAGCGTACTCGGTGCTGTCCTGAATACGGGTAATCTCTTTCTTCAGCTCGCCGAATTCTGCGTTCAGAGCAGACAGATCATCGGCAGAGTTCACGCCATTGGAGGCCTGAGTCGCCAGCTCTTTCATGCGCATGGCAATGTTGTTCACCTCGTCCAGAGCGCCGTCAGCGGTCTGCAGCATGGAAGTGGCATCGCCGATGTTACGCTGTGCGGTGTTCATGCCGGTAACGTTGGCGTTCAGACGGTTGGCAATCTGCAGACCAGCAGCATCGTCAGCAGCGGAGTTGATGCGCAGACCAGTGGACAGACGCTCCATGGCGCTGTTCAGGGAGTTGTTGCTGTTGCCAACAGAGTTCTGGGCAACCATGGAAGTGAAGTTAGTGTGTACTGAAAGCATTGGTTTATCTCCGTGAGATGCGTTGTGTACTGTCACAGAGAGATAGGCGCCCCATCCTTTGAAAAACTTAAAGAAATTTATCGATCAAAATTGAGCTCGCAATTAAAGCGTTGTTTTTAAGCATAAATTTACAGAAAGAGAATCCCCTGGCGACTGTGCCCATAGCACTGAAAGGATCAAAAAAGGCCACCCTTAGGTGGCCTCATCAGAATTGAGTCAGATTACTCCGCCTGAGTGCTCAGCATCTCCTGACGCAGGGCTTCATTGGCGTCCAACGCCTGCTCCTGGCCGGTGTGGCGCTTCATCCAGCCCAGCACTACGTCGTACCACTGCACCAGGTTGTCCGGATTGATGATCCAATGGTTTTCCTCATCGAACACCAGCAACTCGGAATCGATCCCCTTGCGCTGCAGTACGGTAAAGGCTGCCAGGCCCTGCTCCAGGGGTACACGATAGTCCTTGGCACCGTGAACCACCAGCATGGGGGTCTGCCACTTGTCGATGTGGTTTACCGGATTGAATTTCTCGTAGGTCTCGGTGGCTTCCCAGTAGCTGCCACCAAACTCGTGCTCAGGGAACCACAGCTCCTCGGTGACGTTGTAGAAGCTGCGCATGTCGAACAGACCGGCGTGGTTCACCAGGCACTTGAAGCCATCGTTCCAGTTGCCGGCAATCCAGTTCATCATGTAGCCACCGTAAGAGCCACCTGCGGCACAGGCGTTCTTGGTGTCCAGCCAGGGCTGCTGCTGGCCCACTGCGGCCAGGCCCTTCTGCAGGTCAACCAGTGGCTTGCCACCCCAGTCCAGGGAGATGGAGTCGGTGAACGCCTGGCCATAGCCGGTGGAGCCGTGGAAGTCGATCATCACCACACCAAAGCCGGCAGCCGCCCACAGCTGGGCGTTCCAGCGGCCATGCCAGCGGTTGCCGAAGCTGCCCTGAGGACCACCGTGCACCAGGAAGGCCACAGGGTACTTCTTGCCCTGCTCAAAGCCTGCTGGCTTGATCCAGTAACCGTATACGGTCTCGTTGTTCCAGCCCTTGAAGGAGAACTGCTGGAACTCGCCCAGGCCCTGCTTGTTGAGCAGATCCTTGTTGAGGTCGGTCAGGCGCTGCTTGCCACTGCCGTCCAGGCCCATCACATAGAGGTCGTTGGGACCGGACAGGTCGTTGTGGGTGTAGAACAGCTTGCCGTTGGTCACTTTCACCATGGCGTTGCTGCCCTCGGCCACCAGGGTGCGCTTGTCACCGAAGCGGACGTCCATGGCGTAGATGGCCACCTGACCCAGATCCTGGGCGCTCACGTACAGGGTATGGCTCTCTTCCGCAAAGGCGATGCCGCGGGCACTGCGGTCCCACAAGGGGGCCACTTCGCGGGTTTCGCCGGTCTGCAGATCCTTGAGCATCACGGCGAAACGATCCGCCTCGAAACCGGGACGCTTCATCGCGGCGTAGGCCATGTAACGGCCATCGTCGGAGAAGACCGGGTGGCTGTCCCAGGCCAGGTTGTCGGCGGTCAGGTTAACGGCCTCGCCGCCGGTGACCGGTACCTGCCACAGGTCGTAGTTGGTCTGCCAGGCCTGGTCGCGGCTGGGAGCCTTGGCACTGTAAACCACATGCTTGCCATCCGGCGTAAAGGAAACCTCCTCCATGCCGGAAAACGGCAGGGAGGGCACCTCGGTGTCCAGACCCGCGGTCACGTCCACAGGCTCGGACAGGGTGTTGCCCTCGAGCTTGGCCACAAACAGGTGGTTGCGCAGGCCGTCATTCCAGGTGTCCCAGTGACGCACCATCAGTTGGTCGTAGTGACGACCCTTCTGCTTGTTCTCTTTCTTGGCTTTCTGCTTGTCGGCGCTGCATTTCAGGTTGTCACAGTCGACGTTGACCCGCAGCTGCATCACCACCTGGCCGTTGTCATTGGACAGTTTGAAGCCATCGATGCCCAGAGGCAGATCAGAAACCTGAACCGCTTCACCGCCATCTAAAGGCAAGGCCCAGATCTGGCTGGAGCCGCTACGACCACTAAGGAAGTAGAGGGTCTTGCCATCTTTGGAAGCCACCAGGTTATGCTCGGTGCCCTTGTGGTTGGTCAGCTGACGGGCTTCGCCGCCCAGTTTCTGCAGGTAGAGATCGGAGCGGTAACCCTTGTCGGTCTTTTTCTTCACGCCATAAACCACCGCGTCACCACCGGGCAAAACCACGGTAGAGTGCAGCTTGCTCAGGGTGTTGAGCTGGTTCACATCGAAAGGTGCAGTCACCGGCTTGGCGATGGCCGACGCACAAAGCGTCAGGGCGGCGCCCAGCAGTAGGCTGTTTTTCATCGTTGCTATTCCCTTGAATGCGAAAGGCGGCCACAGGCCGCCAAGATCATTTTGGTGCCCTCCAGGGGCACCTGTGTTGTTATTTGCTGAGCTCGGCATCGAGCTCCTCAATCTTGGCCTGCCAGATAGCAGGGCCAGTCTGGTGCACGTTGCTGCCGGTGGAGTCCACCGCAACGGTCACCGGCATGTCTTGCACTTCGAACTCGTAGATCGCTTCCATGCCCAGCTCTTCGAAGGCCACCACACGCGCCTGTTTAATGGCCTTGGCCACCAGGTAAGCGGCACCGCCCACGGCCATCAGATAGGTGGCCTTGTGGTTGGCGATGCTGTCGACGGTAGCAGGGCCACGCTCGGCTTTGCCGATCATCCCCATCAGGCCAGTCTTCTCCAGCATCATGTCGGTGAACTTGTCCATGCGGGTAGCGGTTGTCGGACCGGCAGGACCCACCACTTCATCGCCCACGGCATCCACGGGGCCGACGTAGTAGATAAAGCGGCCACTGAAGTCCACGCCTTCAGGCAGGCCTTCGCCGGAATCCAGCAGATCCTTGATGCGCTTGTGGGCCGCATCACGACCGGTGAGAATTTTACCATTGAGCAGCAGGGTATCCCCCGCTTTCCAGCTGGTGGTCTCCTCCTTGGTGATGGTGTTGAGATCCACTCGCTTGACGTTGTCTCCCACCTCCCAGGTCACCTCCGGCCAATCCTCCAGCTTGGGGGTTGGCAACTGGGCAGCGCCGGAGCCATCCAGGGTGAAGTGTACATGGCGGGTGGCCGCACAGTTGGGGATCATCACCACAGGCTTGGAGGCCGCGTGGGTCGGCGCGCTCTTGATCTTGACGTCCAGCACCGTGGTGAGGCCGCCCAGACCCTGGGCACCAATACCCAGTTTGTTGGCGCGCTCGAAGATCTCCAGGCGCAATTTCTCTTCGGTGGTCTCGGCGCCGCGCGCCTTGAGCTCGTGGATGTCGATGTGCTCCATCAGAGACTCTTTGGCCATCACCGCCGCCTTCTCGGCGGTGCCGCCAATGCCGATGCCCAGCACCCCAGGAGGACACCAGCCCGCGCCCATGGTGGGCAGGGTCTTCTCGACCCAGGCGGCAATATCGTCGGAGGGGTTAAGCATCACCATCTTGGATTTGTTTTCAGAGCCACCGCCCTTGGCGGCCAAGAACACCTCGACCTGATCACCGGCCACCATATCGATGTGCACCACGGCGGGGGCGTTGTCTCTGGTGTTCTTTCGGGCACCGGCGGGGTCGGCCACAATGGAGGCCCGCAGCGGGTTGCTTTCATCGTTGTAGGCGCGGCGTACGCCCTCATCCACCATCTGCTGAACCGTCTGGTCAGAGTCCCACTGCACCTGCATGCCGATCTTCACGAAGCAGGTGACGATCCCGGTGTCCTGACACAGGGGGCGGTGCCCCTCGGCGGACATGCGGGAGTTGATCAGAATCTGGGCAATGGCGTCCTTGGCTGCCGGGTTGGCTTCCCGCTCATAGGCAGCGTTCATTGCGTCGACGAAATCTTTGGGGTGGTAATAAGAGATGTACTGTAGGGCATCAGCCACTGAGCTGATGAAGTCCTCTTTACTGATCACGGCCATTTTATTTTTACTCCACGGAGGCTTCCAGCCTCTTCTCACTATGCCTGTGTGGTTGTGAATCCGACCCATAATACCCTGAGCCAGCCCCACCTGACCAGTGGCGGAAGGTCTAGGGGCGGCTGGCATAATAATTGAGCTCAGGACAAGAGGTTATTCCTGCTGAACAGGTTAGGAGATGCGCGCCGCTGAACGGCCATGGCGCAGCCGGGCGGCAGCAATCCCCTCTCCCAATGTTGTCAGGGTCACGGGCTTGGCCAGAAAATCGTCCATGCCACTGTCCAGACACTTCTGCCTGTCATCCTCGGTGGCATTGGCGGTCAGCGCCAGAATCAGGGTGTCAGCCGAGGGCCCCAGGCGAATTTGCCGGGTGGCCCGATAGCCATCCATTACCGGCATCTGGCAATCCATCAGCACCAGATCAAAACTCTCCCTCTGGCAGGCATCCACCGCCTGCTGGCCATTGGAGGCCACAGTGAGAGCATCACAGCCCAGCCGCTTGAGCATAATCTGCATCAGCTTCTGGTTGCTGATGTTGTCTTCTGCCAACAGCACCCTGGCCCCCTGCAGGGGACGCTCATCCCGCCCGATGGCGTCATCTGCCTGACTTCTGGTGCCTGTTTCGCTCAGCGGCAAAGACAGAGTCAGGGTGAATCGGCTGCCCTGCCCGGGCTCAGACTCCACTTCAAGGTTCGCCTGCATCAGCAGCGACAGGCGTTTGCAGATGGCCAACCCCAGGCCGGTGCCACCGAAGCGGCGGGTCACAGAGCCGTCCGCCTGGGTATAGGCGTCGAAGATCCCCGCCAGCTTGTGAGGCTCGATGCCGATGCCGGTATCCTCGACGGAGATCGCCAGCTTACAACTGCATTCATCCCGGGACTGGACCCTGGCCTTAAGCTCAACCTGGCCGCCCGGGGAGAACTTGATGGCATTGGTGAGCAGGTTGCCGAGGATCTGCTCCAGTCGACCTTCGTCCATCACCAACCTGGGGGGCAATTCGGGGGCCAGACAGAGACCAAACGCCACCTTATGCAATCGCGCCATCCCCTGATAGTGGGCATGGACCCGCTGCAGAAAGTCGGAGGGACAGCCCGGCTGAGGATCCAGTTTCAGTTCTCCCGCCTCCAGGCGGGAAAAGTCCAGCACATCGTTAACGATGTGCAGCAAACTCTGCGAGGCCCCCTGCAACAGCTGCAGTTGCTCCTGCCCTTCTGGGGTCAGGCGGGTACGCTGGGCCTCCAGGCACTCGATAAAACCGGTGACCGCATTCAGCGGCGTGCGAATTTCATGGCTGGCATTGGCCAGGAAGTCGCTCTTGGCCTGGAGAGAGGCTTCAAGCCGGCTATTGAGCTCGGTGGCCTGCTGCTGACGTTCGAAAAGTTGCCGGTCACTCTGCTCCAGGGTGCGCGCCAGCATGGCCAGCTCACTGCGATGCACGCCGGCATAGGGGAAATCGACCTGGCCTGTGCCCATCAGCGGCAAGCCGGCCACCAATTCGTCCACCGGCTTTTTCACCCAGCGACGAATGCTGCGATAGATAAGCCCAAAACAGAACAGGGTGCCCATCACCACCATCAGGGCCTGCTGGAAGATCTGTGCTTGCAACTCACGGGTGTCCACTTCCATGGCGTAATCCAGCCACTGGGCCGACTCAAACTCCAGCTGCTGGCGAATCACCATGCAACCGTCCATCAAGGGCGCCAGCCAGCTTATCTCCTGAGGGCAAGCCGAGGCAGTATCCTGACGGCGATACTCGTAACGCACCTCCCCCTCCAGAGTCATCAGGGTCAGGCCCCTAAGCTGGGGAAAGTTACGCAGCTGACGATTGAATTCGGTCACCGTCTCCGGCTGATCCAGCACCACCAGCTCAATCATGGTAGGTGCCAGACTGCCTGCCACTCCTGAGTAATGTGCCCGCATGGTCTGCAGATCCACCTTGTAGCTCCAGGCACTGATGACAAACGCCAACAGAACCATCACCGCAAAGATGGCCAGGTTGAGTCTCTGGGTCAGGGACTGGCGAATCATTCCGGCCTCTCCACCGGCATATCCCGCTGTGACCAGTCCAGCCAGGAACCGTCATAGTGGGTCACCTGAAGTCCGGCCTGTTGCATCAGGAAATAACCCAAAGTGGACGCCTTTCCCTTGTAGCAATAGGTGATGTAGCGCTTGCCGGGGTCCAGCCCCTGAAACAGCGACATCAGCTCTCCCCAACTGCGCAGCTGCGGCGTGTTGTTGTCATCACGATAAAAGAAGTTGTCCATGGGGATGTTGATGGCGCCGGGGATGTGGCCAAATTTTTTGGTTTCCGAGGCCTTTCCCAAATAGTGATCCTCGCCCCGTATATCGACAATGCCAAAACTGGGGTTATGTCCCGCCAGCAAAGTCATTCTGGCGTTGATCAGCACATCCGGGTTCAGGGCAGGCACATAACTCGACGGCCTTGGGGTCACCGGCTCCTTGTTGAGTTTGGCGCTCTCCAGAGAGTCCACCAAAATGTGGACCTGGGTTAAACCGTAAAGCTCCAGCACCCAGGCCAGCCGAGCCGCATCCATCAGCAAGCCGTCGTCATACACCACTATGGTTTGACCCAGAGCCAGTCCGCGCTGGCGGATCTCCTGAGTCATGGCAGAGATGGACTTGGCCAGCCACACGCCCTGATCCTGTCGGTAGGTTTCCTCAACGTCGAAACTGATGGCCCCCTGACGATGTCCCTGCAGGTAGGCCTGGTGAGGCCGGGCATCGAGCAGTTGAACCGGGATTCCCTGGCGCTGCCAGAGTGACAGGGTCTGAGGATCCAGTGCGGTGGCCGCTTCCACTGAACAAGTAACCCATACCAGCATCAGGCTGACCAGCAGCCGGTGAGAAAATCGATACCAGACCATAGACTCGCTCCCTGCGATTTTTGTCAAGGTGACTGTTTATCTTGCTGTTTCAGTATAGACACTTCCCCTTGCTTCACTCTAGCCCAAGCCACGTTTTCCCCTTTACCCCCAGTGCAGATGTGCCATGATGGAATCAGACTGCGAATACCAAGGACTGACGATGCGCACTATTTTTCTCACCCTATTGCTGCTGTTGCCCTGCGCGCAGCTCGCTGCCCGCCCGGCACCGGATTTTCAGATAGAGGTGGCCGGTCAGAGCCGCTCCATGGTGGAGCTGAGCAAGGAGGGGCCAGTCTACGTGGACTTCTGGGCATCCTGGTGTGGCCCCTGTCGCCGTTCCTTTCCCTTTATGAATCAGCTCCTCAAGGATTTTGGCCCCAAAGGCGTGACCGTGGTGGCAATCAACCTGGACGTGGACAAAGCGGACGCCGCCAAATTTCTGCAACAGTTCCCCGCCGATTTCCCCATCGTCTATGACCCTGAGTTTGCCCTGGCGGACGCCTATGGGGTCGGAGGCATGCCCAGCAGCTACCTGATCCAGGACGGCATCATCATCCAGACCCATGTGGGCTTTCGCCCCAAGGATGCCGACGCCACCAGAGCCACCCTGGACAATCTGATCAACCAAGGCAGTGGAGAAGCCCAGTGAGACAGGCCTTAACCCTGATGCTGCTGCTCGCCCTCACCGGATGCAGCTCCATGGGTGTCAAACCCTGGGAGCGCGACCTGCTGGCTCATCCGGCCATGGCCCTTGAAGCCGATGCCCTGGACAAGTCCTTCGACGACCATGTCTATTTCAGTAAGGAAGCCACCAATGGCGGCAGTGGCAGTGCGGGTGGAGGCTGCGGGTGCAACTAGGCAACATCACCGCCGCCCTGGCCGCCGCCACTCTGCCTCTGAGCCAGGTGCAGGCTCAGGAGCCCCTGTTTGAGCCGGAGTGGAACTTTGACGCCGCCTTCCTCTACTACAGCGAAGGAGACGACCGAGTCGATGCCTATGAAGGGGTGCTGCAGGCGACCCGCACCAACGCCGATGACCAGATTCTGGTGCTCACCGGCACCTTGGATGTGCTGACCGGCGCCTCGCCCAACGGCGCGGCGCCGCAACTCACCCCCCAGACCTTTACCCGGCCCTCAGGCAAAGGGGAGTATCAGGTCGCCCCGGGAGAGACGCCCCTGGACGACACCTTCAAAGACACCCGCGCCCAGGTCAACCTGCAGTGGACCAGCCCCCTGAACCAGGCCATGGGCTACACCACTGGGCTGCACCTCTCCAAGGAGTACGACTATCTGTCTCTGGGGATCAATGGCGGTCTCACCCGGGACTTCAATCAGAAGAACACCCAGCTTGCCCTGGGAGGCTCGCTCTTCTATGACACCGTTGAGCCTGAAGGACGGGTGCCGGTTCCCCTGAGCACCATGGCCATCCGCAAGGATTTCCCCAGCGAAGAGGCGTTCCAGCAGGCGTTTGACGCCACCCGCGGCGACAGCGACGACACCAAGACCACCTGGGATCTGCGCGCCAGCCTCAGCCAGGTGATTAACCGGCAACTGATAGTTCAGGGCACCCTGACCTATGCCCAGGTGGAGGGGTATCAGAACGACTTCATCAAGGTGCTGTCTGTGGTCAACGACCTGGGAGAAGCTCAGCACTACCTCTATGAGTCCAGACCGGATCGCCGCAACAAATGGGGATTCTTCGGTCAGGCCAAATACCATTTTGGTCCCATCCTCGACCTCAGCTACCGCTTCATGAGCGACGACTGGGAGGTGGACTCCCACACCCTCAATGCCCGGCTGCTGTTTGAGTTCGGCCCCCACAGCCTGGAGCCCAACCTGCGTTACTACACCCAGAGCGCCACCGAGTTCTACCAGCCTTTCCTGCTGGAGGGAGAATCCCCCAAATACGCCAGTGCCGATTACCGTTTGGGAGAGCTGGACACCTACACCCTCGGACTGAAATATGGCTACCGTATGACCACTGGCCACCGCATGGCCATCCGCCTTCAGTGGTACCATCAGGCGCCGCAATCCATCGGCAAGGCCGAGCCAGGTCAGCTAAAAGACCTGGATCTCTACCCCAGCCTCAACACCCTAATGCTGCAAACCAGCTACCACTTCTGATGACCACCCTGGCCGAAAAAACCGCCCTGACCCTGACTCAGCTTGAACCTGGTGTCTATCGGGGCCACTTCCAGGCCATGGCCTGCCGCTGTGAACTGCTGATTCGAACCGGCGATCACGCCCTGGCCCAGCAAGCGCTGGGGCTGGCTGCCCAAGAGACCCTGCGCATCGAGCACAAGTTCAGCCGCTATCGCACTGACGGCGTCTGCCATCGTCTCAACCACAGTCAGGGTAGGCCGGCTTCCATAGACCGGGAAACCCATCAGCTGCTGTCCCTGGCCGAGACCGCCTGGCGCCTCTCCGATGGCCTGTTTGACATCACCAGCGGCGTGCTGGGCAGGGTATGGCGCTTCGATGGTAGCGACCGACTGCCCTGCCCTGAACAGGTCGCCGCCCTGCTGCCGCTGATCGGCTGGGACAAGGTGGTTTTGAAGCAACAAAATGTCACCCTGGCCCCAGGCACAGCACTGGACTTCGGTGGCCTGGGCAAGGAGTACGCCGTCGATAGGGTACTTGCCCTGATTCGGCATCACTGGCCCCAGTTGGAGCTGCTGGTGAACTTTGGCGGCGACATCGCCGCCTCCCCCACCCAGTTGCCCTGGCGCATTGGCATCAGCCCGGTGAACAGTAACGCGGCTCCGGTCACCCTGACACTGAGCCGGGGCGCCATCGCCACCAGTGGCGATGCCGAGCGTTTTCTGATGAGGGACGGCAAGCGAATCAGCCATATCCTCAATCCCAAAACCGGTCACCCGGTGACTGACGCCCCCTCCAGCGTCACCGTTCAGGCCGAACGCTGCACCGATGCCGGCCTGATCGCCACCCTGGCTATGTTGCAGGGAGCGCAGGCAGAGCATTTTCTCAAGGCCCAGGGGCTGCCATTCTGGGTACAGCGGCTCACTGGCCCACCATAGGCGAGGCTCGATGGAGCTGGTATGATCGCCGCAAAGGACAATAACCGAAGAACCTTATGCCACACCTGACTCGCCGCCCGCTGGAGTGGGCCTGCGATGCCACGGCGCTGTTTGCGCCGCTGCAACATCTGCCCTGGGCCATGCTGCTGGACTCCGCCACCAATGCCGCCACGCCTCACCCGGATGCACGCTTTGACATCATCGTGGCCGATCCCGTGGCCACCCTGACCACCCGGGGCCAGCAGACTCAGATACAGGGGCCGGACTCGGAACAAACCAGTGACGAAGACCCCCTCACCCTGTTGGAGCAACAGCTCACAGCCCACCTGCCCAGCCTAAGCGGCCATCAGGATCTGCCCTTCTGCGGCGGCGCCCTGGGTCACTTCAGCTACGATCTGGGCCGCCGCTTCGAGCGCCTCCCCGACCAGACCCGGGATGACATCCAGTTGCCGGAGATGGCCGTCGGCCTGTATAACTGGGCGCTGATTCTGAGTCATGAACGGGATCAGGTGGAGCTGGTGGTCCTGGGCGATGAGCAGGCCTGGCAGTCAAGGCTTCAGTGGCTGGTGGATCAATGCAGCCAGACACCACTGGCCTTCTCCCTGACCGGTCCCTGGCACCACGACACCAGCCACGGCGACTACCTCAAGGCGTTCGATCAGGTTCAGGAGTATCTGAAAAGCGGCGACTGCTACCAGATAAACCTGACCCAGAGGTTTCATGCCCCCTACCAGGGCAGTGAATGGCAGGCCTACCAGATTCTGCGTCGTCACAACCTGGCCCCCTTCTCCGCCTTCATCAGGCTGCCGGATGCCGCCCTGTTGTCGGTGTCCCCGGAGCGTTTCCTGCTGGTGGAGGGTGACCAGGTGCAAACCAAGCCCATCAAGGGCACCCGCCCCCGCCATCCGGACCCGGCCCTGGACAACCAGTCCGCCCTGGAGCTGGCCCACTCCGAGAAGGACAGGGCGGAGAACCTGATGATTGTGGACCTGCTGCGCAACGACATCGGCCGGGTCAGCGCCCCGGGCAGCGTTCAGGTGCCTTCGCTGTTTGCCATCGAGAGCTTTCCCGCCGTCCACCACCTGGTGAGTACGGTGACCTCTATCCTGGCCCCCGGGGTCACCCCCTGCGACCTGCTGCGCGGTGCCTTCCCCGGCGGCTCCATCACCGGCGCGCCCAAGATCCGGGCCATGGAGATCATCGAAGAGCTGGAACCCTGGCGGCGCAGCCTCTACTGCGGCAGCATCGGCTACCTCAGTTGCCACGGTCGCATGGACACCAGCATTACCATCCGCTCCCTGGTAGCCAAATCGGGCCAGATCTACTGCTGGGCCGGTGGCGGCATTGTGGCCGACTCCCACGGTGAAGCGGAGTATCAGGAGTGCTTCGATAAGCTGGCGCGAATCCTGCCGGTACTCAGTCAGGCAAGGGAAACCTAACCAAAAGGCGGATTCCCCCCCGAGGCCGCCTCTGTTATCTTGGGACTATCGACTACGGAGGATGGTCTCAAGTTGAATCGTCAGCAGTTTCTCGCCCAGTTTGCCCTAAGCCCCATCTCCGGGGTGGAGGACCCCATTGCGGCGCACCCCCTGGCCCCCAAGTTCAAGCCGGCGTCGGTACTGCTTGCCCTGACCGAGCGCCAGGGCGAACTGCAACTGCTGCTGACCCGGCGCGCCAGCCATCTGCGCCACCACGCCAACCAGGTGAGCTTTCCCGGAGGCAAGGTGGACGACACCGACAACTCTGCCTGGCATGCTGCCACCCGCGAAGCCTGGGAAGAGGTGGGTCTGGAGCCGGAGCGTCTGACCCGGGTCGGCGAGCTGCCTGAGTTTCACACCATCTCCCGCTTTCGGATGATGCCGCAACTGGCCTTCTTCGATGGCGACTTCGCCCCGGTTCTGAGTCAGGACGAGGTCAGTGAGTGCTTCTTTGTGCCCCTGGCCCACCTGTGTGAACCCGCCAATCGCAGAGCCGTGGACTTGAAACGCCGTGGCGCCGATCACAGGGTCTACTTCATGTTCTGGCAGCATCATCAGATCTGGGGTGCCACCGCCGCGGTGATCGAACAGCTGGTGCGCCACCTGGGCTTCCCCCGGGCACCGTTGTAGCACCACTGACCAAGCCGATTCAGGCGAAGAATTGCGCAAACGAGGCCACGAATAATCGCCTCGCCCCACTCTCCCCACCGAATTGCCCCAAATTGTCTTGAGAATCAGGGTCAGCAAGGTAAGATTAACGGTTTGCAGCTGTCCACAGAGTGTGGTTAGCTGCCCTAGTCAGGCCACAATCAGTGGTCGACTGACAACGTATTGATTTTAATCTCGCTGGAGAGACAACCGAGAATGAGTGTGGCAACTATCGCTGACGTCCTGAAGGGCGTTTACGCAGTAGGCAGCGAAGTGACGGTACAGGGTTGGGTTCGTACCCGCCGTGACTCCAAAGCCGGTATTTCCTTCCTGGCCGTGTACGACGGCTCCTGTTTTGATCCTATTCAGGGCGTAGTACCCAGTAATCTGAATAATTACCAGGAAGATGTGCTGCGCCTGACCGCCGGTTGCTCCGTGAAGATGACCGGTGAAGTGGTGGAATCCCCCGGAAAGGGCCAGCAGTTCGAGATGGCGGTGACCGCCGTTGAGGTGGTGGGCCTGGTGGAAGACCCAGACACCTACCCCATGGCGGCCAAGCGCCACTCCATCGAGTACCTGCGCGAAGTGGCTCACCTGCGTCCCCGCACCAACCTGATTGGCGCGGTCATGCGTGTGCGCAACTGTCTGTCCCAGGCGATTCATCGCTTCTACCACGAGCGTGGCTTTATCTGGGCCGCGACTCCAGTCCTGACCGCCTCCGACTGTGAAGGCGCCGGTGAGATGTTCCGCGTCTCCACCCTGGACATGAACAACCTGCCTCGCACCGACAAGGGCGACGTGGACTACGACCAGGACTTCTTCGGCAAAGAGACCTTCCTGACCGTATCCGGTCAGCTCAACGCCGAGACCTACGCCTGTGCCATGTCCAAGGTGTACACCTTCGGCCCGACTTTCCGTGCCGAAAACTCCAACACCAGCCGTCACCTGGCCGAGTTCTGGATGGTCGAGCCTGAAGTGGCCTTCGCCGAGCTGGACGACGTGGCTTCCCTGGCGGAAGACATGCTCAAGTACTGCTTCGACGCGGTACTGGCCGAGCGCATGGACGACCTGAAGTTCTTCGAGCAGCGGGTCAACAAAGAGGTGATCACTCGCCTGCAGGACTTCGTTAAAGCGGACTTCGCCCAGGTGGATTACACCGACGCGGTGGAGATCCTGAAGAACTGCGGCAAGACCTTCGAGTTCCCCGTTGAGTGGGGCATCGACCTGGCCTCCGAACACGAGCGCTTCCTGGCGGAAGAGCATTTCAAGGCCCCTGTGGTTGTGAAGAACTACCCGAAGGACATCAAGGCCTTCTACATGCGCATGAACGAAGACGGCAAGACCGTTGCCGCCATGGACGTTCTGGCCCCGGGCATCGGTGAGATCATCGGTGGCTCCCAGCGTGAAGAGCGTCTGGAGATGCTGGACAAGCGCATGGACGAGATGGGCCTGCCCAAGGACGAGATGTACTGGTACCGCGACCTGCGTCGCTACGGCACCGTACCTCACTCCGGCTTCGGCCTGGGCTTCGAGCGACTGGTGAGCTACGTGACCGGTGTGTCCAACATCCGTGACGTGATCCCCTTCCCTCGTGCCCCGCGCAGCGCCAACTTCTAAGGCCTGCCCTGGAACGACAAAAACCAGCCTCGCGGCTGGTTTTTTTATGTCTGGGGCACTCTCCAGAGAGGGTTACAGGTTGTAGCCCGTCTCCTCATGCTCATGGATATCCAGGCCGGACACCTCCTGCTCTTCGCCGACCCTGAGCCCGTTGACCAGGAAGGCCACCAGCTTCAGCAGAACATAGCTGACCACGGCGGTATAGCCAAAGGTGGCGACCACACCGACAAACTGCACCCACAACTGACCGGACATGGTGGTGATGCCCTCGGCAAAGCCATAACCACTGAACACCCCAAGTTCCGTCGAACTGAACACTCCGGCCAGCAAGGTCCCCAGGATGCCGCCCACACCGTGCACAGGAAACACGTCCAGGGAGTCATCGATCTTCAGCTTCTGCTTGATGTAAACCGTGGCATAGAAGCAGATAAAGCCCCCGGCCAGACCGATGACCAGGGCGCCACCCGGGCCGACAAAGCCCGAGGCAGGAGTAATGGAGCCAAGGCCCGCCACCATGCCGGTTACCACCCCGAGGGCACTGGGCTTGCCAAACTTCTTCCACTCGATGGCGGCCCAGGTCATGGCTCCCATGGAGGCGGAGATGTGAGTCACCAGAATAGCCATGGCGGCATCGCCATTGGCCCCCAGGGCGCTGCCGCCATTGAACCCGAACCAGCCTACCCAGAGCAGGCCTGCTCCGGTCACCGTCATGGTCATGTTGTGCGGTAGGATGGCGGTTTGCAGGTAGCCCTTTCGAGGGCCTAACACCAGCGCTGCCACCAGGGCCGCCACCCCGGCGGTAATGTGCACCACGGTGCCGCCGGCAAAGTCATACAGCCCCATCTCGGCGAGCCAGCCGCCGCCCCAGACCCAGTGGGTGATGGGCGCATACACGACCAGCAACCACAGAGCGCTGAAGATCAGCACCGCAGAGAACTTCATCCGCTCGGCGAATCCACCGATGATCAACGCCGGGGTAATCACGGCGAAAGTCATCTGAAACAGCATAAACAGCACTTCAGGGATGTCACCGGACAACGACGCCTTGCTGACACCGGCCAGCATCACCTTGCCCAGGCCGCCCATGAAGCCGTTACCCTCATCGAAGGCGATGGAGTAGCCCACCACCAGCCACAGCACCGAAGCGATGGCCGCGATGGAGAAACACTGCATCAAGATGGAGAGGACGTTCTTGCTGCGAACCAGCCCGCCATAGAACAGCGCCAGACCCGGCAGGGTCATCAGCAGCACCAGGGCGGAAGAGGTCAGGATCCAGGCGGTGTTGGCACCACTCATCTCTTGAGCAGACGCACCAAAGGAGCACAATATCAGTGCTGATAAAGTCAGTATCTTGTTCATCTATATTGCCTCATGGCCCTCTTCCGAGGTGCGTATGCGTACCACTCGCTCGAGGTGTCGAACGAAGATCTTTCCGTCCCCAATTTTTCCGGTTCTGGCAACAGAGATGATGGTGTCGATAACCAAGTCTTCTAACTCGGCGGGTATGGCAATATCCAGCTTCACCTTGGGCAGGAAGTCCACGACGTACTCTGCACCCCGATAAAGCTCTGTGTGTCCCTTCTGACGACCAAAGCCGACGACTTCGGTCACGGTCATTCCTTGTACCCCGACATCCGACAATGCCTGTCGAATTTCGTCGGCCTTAAATGGCTTAACGATGGCGGTTACAAGCTTCACAACTCCCCCCTTAGCGTTGATTCATGACGACTCACCTGCCCGGTAAAGTTCGCAGGACTCCTTTCGGGCAGGGACGAATTCAGAATGTGCAAAATTGGCGCCAAGAGTCTTGGTCTATATGTTTCAAGAACTTAACTCGATGGCGCCCCCAAAAGGCTCACCGCAGCGCACAAAGCCAGTGCAAAATCCCTCGCCAGTGCGCCAAAGGGGTGCGCCATCACTAAGCTGGGGCATCCGTTGCTAACCCAGTGAGATTGGGGAATTCGGGATTAATGCAGGAGCCTGGCATGCCATCTTGGTGCAGCGCCCGGTCCGCTGAGCTAGGTGGTCCGCGCCACTGCGACGCTCAACACCGGCGATTTTCGCCTACAGTTTGTCCATGTTGGGTCGGATTGCGACGTCGCAATCCTGGCCCCGACTCGGACGCGGAGTTTGACTATGCACACTGTCCCCGGTTGTCGCCTGACGCCCTTATTCGCACTGTTTTCACTGACTTTGGTGGGAGGGTGTCAGCACCAGAGCACAGCTCCCGAGCCCGATGCCGAGCCCACAAAGCAATCGGTGCTGCCCTTTGCCTGGCCGTTTGAAACCCCTGAGTCCATGTTGGCGCGCGGAGGCAGCAGTCAAGGCTCCCAAGTGACTCTGGCTGCCGGGGAATCTCCGCTGTAGAGCGCCCTGTCCGAATCAGGGCTGACGGTGAAAGAGCGAGACCGCCGAGCCATTCTGGCGATGGCGGGCGACTTCCGGGTCAGCTTTCAGTTCGTGGAAACCGCCGGCTTTGTGGCCGACTACCTGCCCACCGCCCCCTACTTCTCCTGGGGCACCGAGCACGTGCACGTGTTGGCTGAACAGGAGGATTTCATCAGCCTTCAGCACACCCTGGTGATGTTCTTCGAAACCGACGCCGGCGAGGTTCATGGGCCCATGGTGATGAAACACTGGCGTCAGGACTGGACCTTTGAAGATACCGAGCTTCATGTGTTCCTGGGCAATCGAACCTGGAGCCGGGAGCGACGGGATGCCGCCGAGGTGGCCGGCCAATGGACCCAGGCAGTCTATCAGGTGGACGACTCACCCCGTTACGAGGTGGTGGGGAAGTGGCAGCATGGCGAGGGCTACTCTGCCTGGCAGAGCCAAACCAGTCACCGTCCCCTGCCCCGGCGCGAGTTCTCGGTAAGGGATGACTACAACCTGCTGGAGGGGGAACACCGCATCACCCTGACACCCAATGGCTGGCTTCACGAACAGTTCAATCGCAAAGTGATGAAACCCTCCCCCTTCGGCACCACCAAGGATTACCTGGCTCAGGAGGTGGGGGTCAACCGCTATGAGCGCATCACCGAACCCAGACTGGATGCGGCCCAGGCCTACTGGCACAAGACTCAGGGGTACTGGCAAGCGGTGAGAGACACCTGGAGAGAGGTCTATCGGGACTACGACACCTTCCAGCTCAAGGCGACGTTCGAGGACAGAAAGCTGTTTGAGCACCACTTTAGCCACGCCGCAGAGATTGAAGCATCGGAGGAATATGATCCGGATGCCGGGCGACAGCTGGCTGAGGGTGTGATTTTGAGTTTCGTCGAAGCGGCGTCAGCTCAATCTCCCGAGCAAGGGGAGTATTGATACAGGCTGGTCTGTCGGCCTCAGAAATAAGCGGTGCCAGGATTGACCCACCAGCCGTGGTTTTCGCTGTCCGGACCTCTGCTGGGAGTATCGAAGTAGCGGCTCAGTACCCGGTTGGCTTCCTCAATGGAGGGCCTGTACCCCAACTCTTCGCGGCACCGCTCCAGAAAATCCCGGGTACTGAAGCCCAGGGTGACATCGCCACTCATGGCGGCGAAAAAGACGATGGTTTCTTCGTTTAAATCCCTGAGTTGCATGACCACACTCTCCCTGGGTACGAGTTACATCCTGAAAACCATATAAGGCACGCTACCACCCAAATTCAACCCAATTTGTGACGGCGGACACGAACACCGTTTCACCTCAACACCTCGTACCAGTGAGCTAATCCAATGAGATGGCATTTAGGATGGCTAGCACCCAGTTGATAACCACCGGCCTTAGTTCAGGCTCACTCGTCGAGGTGACACAGGGGAGGTTTGACCCTCCAGCCACAGGAAGGTCTATAGTGGCCAATAGGTCAAGTCAACAAGCTCTACGCTATGAGCTTCCGCTTAGTGACAGGGTTCTGACATTCCAGACTTAACCGGTATTTATTCCCGGCCGCCAAGAAAGCAGCTAACAACGGAATTCAACTATGACGCCGAAACCTCAACCAGTTTCCTCCCGAAACCAGCCCACCAGTGACAGCCAGGCCACTGTCACCGAATTAATGGTCGATGGCATCAGCTGTGCCAGCTGCGTGGAAAAGATTGAAACGACGCTTACCCAGGTACCAGGGGTGGTTCAGGTGACCATGAATTTCGCGCTTCGAACTGCGACCATTCAGGGGTCTGCTCCTGTGGATGCACTTATTCATGCCATCGAGAATGCTGGTTACAGTGCTCGCCCCATCTTATTCGATGCAGAAAGTAAGATGATGAAGGAGCGGGAACAAGCGGATCTGGTCCATTACAAAAGCCTGATGAGAAAAGTGGCCATTGCACTCGGCTTAGGGGTTCCATTGATGCTCTATGGCTTACTGGGGGGGGAGATGACCGTGGCCACCAACAGCCAACGCTTGGTCTGGCTACTGATTGGCCTTCTGACCCTTTCTGCCATGGTCTTCTCCGGCAAACATTTCTATATAGGTGCCTGGCATTCGTTCAAGAACCACGGCGCCACCATGGACACCCTTATCGCCTTGGGCACTGGCACGGCCTGGCTCTACTCCATGGTGGTTGTACTGCTGCCGGATATCCTCCCCTTGGTGGCCAGGCACCTCTATTTCGAAGCCACCGCAATGATCATCGGCCTGGTTAATCTGGGGCTGGCACTTGAGGTCAGGGCCCGAGGGCGAACCTCGGAAGCAATTCAGCGCCTAATTGGCTTGCAACCGAAAACGGCGAAGGTTGTTCGACAAAGTCAGGAGGTGGATCTCCCCATTGATCAGGTAATGGTAGGTGACAGCTTGCGCATTCGGCCTGGCGAGAAGGTTCCTGTAGACGGCACAGTAACCCAGGGTCACTCTTCTGTAGACGAATCCATGCTCACTGGAGAGCCTATGCCTGTTGAGAAAACGGTGGGCGACCAGATTTCGGCAGGCACCTTGAATCGTACCGGTAGCCTGCTGTTTATTGCAGAGAGAGTGGGTGCAGATACCGCCCTGTCCCAGATCATCTCTATGGTGAAGCAGGCACAAAACTCCAAACCTCCTATTGGCAGATTGGCGGATATCATCTCCGCCTACTTTGTACCCACCATCATGATCATCGCCGTTGTCAGTGCCCTGGCTTGGATGAACTTTGGTCCGGATCCGGCGATCGCCTTTGCCATGGTATCCGCCACAACGGTACTGATCATCGCCTGCCCCTGTGCTCTTGGCTTGGCTACCCCGATTTCAATCATCGTTGGAATAGGCAAGGCCGCCGAGGTCGGGGTACTGATTCGAAATGGTGAGGCACTGCAAACCGCATCCAAGATAGAGGTCATGGTACTGGACAAAACCGGCACCATCACCCAAGGCTCCCCCAGCATCACCGATCTAATTTTAACCGGGCGCAACAGCGAATCGGAGGTGATGAGATTCGCCGCCACACTGGAATCCGGGTCCGAACACCCTCTGGCCATGGCCATCTTGGAATCCGCTAGGAAGCGAGGCATTGAGCCAGGAACATTGGAGACATTCAACGCCATTGCCGGGCACGGCGTCGAAGCGAGAGTCGAAGGAAGGAACATCCTTCTTGGCAATGAGAAATTGATGGCAGAGCGCGGTATCGCGGTTAAAAAACACCAAAACCAGGCCCAATCATTGGCTAAGGAAGCCAAGACCCCAATCTACCTTGCCGTTGAAAACCAACTGGCCGCAATCATTGCCATAGCCGACCCCATCAAACCGGATGCCACCGGCGCCATACGCCGTCTGAAAGAGAGGGGGATAAAGGTTGTGATGCTCAGCGGTGACAATCGCGAAACCGCCATGGCGGTGGCAAGGCGCGTAGGCATAGATGACCTCTTTGCCGAAGTCCTTCCAGAAGATAAAGCACTCAAGGTGAAGGCGCTGCAAGCCGACGGTCACATTGTGGGTATGGTGGGAGATGGCATCAATGATGCGCCCGCACTTGCCCAGGCCGATGTCGGCTTTGCCATAGGCACGGGTACTGATGTGGCAATGGAAAGTGCTGACATAACGCTGATGCGCGGCTCCCTTCACGGCTTATCGGACGCCATAGAAGTGAGTAAAGCCACTTTGAAGAACATCAAACAAAACCTGTTCGGTGCCTTTGTCTATAACGCAGCCGGAGTGCCCATCGCCGCCGGGGTTCTGTACCCCTTAACTGGCTGGTTGCTCAACCCTGTGGTCGCTGGCGCAGCCATGGCGCTCTCTTCTGTCACAGTGGTCACCAACGCCAACAGGTTGCGCTGGTTTACTCCAGAAAAACCTTAGATAGGGAGAATTCACGATATGTTGTGGATCAACCTGGCAGGCCTGCTGATGATTGTCTTTATCGTCTGGTGGTTCTGGCTGTTCACACCCGCGCAGAATGAAGCCGATGGAGAGCACCCCATCCCGATCCTGGTGAAAAATGGGGTCTATGAACCGGCTCGAATACATATTTCTCCGGGGCAGACCATTACCCTGAGCTTTCTTCGAAAAGACCCATCACCATGTGCCGAGGTCGTGCAATTTCCGGACCTTGGAATGAGCATCAGCCTGCCCGTGGATAACAGCTATAACGTCCGTCTGCCTCCACTGCAAAAAGGAGAGTACAACTTCCACTGCCAAATGCAGATGTACCGGGGCACCTTGATCGTGGACTGATGCGCAACTGGCCTCGATTGGCCCACGGCGGCTGAACCTGGTGTAAACACGACTGCTCCCTGGCCTGAACGTGGCTGAGAGGCCATTGAGGGTTACAAACCCGCCGGCCAGCTCCAGGGCGGTTCATCCAGCATCGACTGGCCCAGGACTTCGGTCTCACCGTGGGGCTTATGCAACTGAATGGAGTGGCAGTCCGAGCTCTTCTCCAGGGCAGCAATCAACCTGGGAGCATGGGAGATCACCCACACCTGACTGTGAGCCGAGGCATTGATGATCAGTTGCCCCAGGGCAGGCAGCAGATCCGGGTGCAGGCTGGTTTCCGGCTCGTTCAGCACCATCAGGTTCGGTGGCCTGGGGGTCAACAGGGCAGCCGTCAGCAGCAGATAACGCAAGGTGCCGTCGGACAACTCGGCGGCGGTCAGCGGGCGCAGCATCCCCGGCTGCAACAGGCTCAGAGTAAATCGGTTGTCTGTGCTGATCTCGATGTTCAGCCGTGAGCCGGGAAAGGCCCGGTGAATGGCGTCATCCAATCCCTGGGCATCGCCCACTTCACGGATGGTCTGCAGGGCCGCCGCCAGATCCCGGCCATCGTGGTGCAGCACCGGGGTGCGGCTGCCAATGTGAGCCTGGCGCGCCGGCGCCCCCGGGTCGGTACGAAAGTGATCGTAGAAACGCCAGCGGCGAATCGCCTCTCTGATGGCAAACAGCTCGGGCGTGGCCTGAATGTCCGCCACCTGATCAAACATGCTGTCGTAGGCAGGCAGATGCTGGCTGACCACCCGAAAACCGCGTCCATCCCGGGATTTCACCAAGGGCCCCTGACGGCTCACCAGTTCTGCCGCAGGGCGCCAGCGACTGCTGCTCCAGATGGACTCTCGCTTGACCTCGGGATCCAGGTTAAACACGCTGCGCGGCACAGGCTCTGGCATGCCCAGACTGATGGCATAGCTGAAGGGCTCTCCGGTAAACCCAAGCTTCAGCCGCGAATGGCGGTTGCGGCCCGTCCCCTGAACCGCCACTTCTCCCCGGCGCATGCCAGCGGTGATCTCATCGGGGCCGGCCCACATGGTCGAGAGCAATCCCCCCTCCTGGGCCAGGGCGGTAACCACGCCTCCCTGGGCCGTTTCCGCCAGCAGCCTCAGGGCACGATAAAGATTGGACTTGCCACAGCCATTGCCTCCGGTGATCAGGGTCAAAGGCCCTAAGGGAATACGCAGGCTGCGAATGGAGCGGTAGTTTTCGATGGCGAAGGCGGTCAGCATAATCTCTGAAGAGTAGGAACCCAATGCCCTTACAGTAGCATTCGTGGCCTCAAGGCTGAAGCTGCCTGCCACCACAGCCTGCGCCTAGAAAAAAGGCCCCGCGATTGCGGGGCCCGACTCCGTTACTGGACCGTGGCCGTCGCCGCCTCCCAACGGGTCAGCAGTGCCATGATCTCTCTGGAGTCCTGCACCATGGCTGCCGGTCTGCTCAGCTGCCGCTGACCCGCCTCCAGAGCCTGGCGCACGGCCCGCACCTGGTAGAGGAAGGCATCTCCCTCTGCGGCCACCTCTATGGTTTGTGCGGGCTGCTCGTGAGGGGTCAACTGCAGAGTGTTGTTTGCCCCCGGCAGCCAGGGGTTGGTCACCATCTTCAGACTGGCGTCACTGCCCACCAGAGTGAACTGCCAATCAAGGCCATAGTCTTCGGCGCTGTGCAGCTGCATGGCCACCCCATTGCGCAGACGCAAGCTGGCGGCGGACTCGCAGATATTGCCATCCTCTCCCCGGCGGCCCAGGGCCTGAATCTGGGCACCGTCGAACGGGTTGGTCAACCCGACCTGTTGCAACATCAGATGGGCCAGGGAAGCGGGGTAACACCCCAGGTTGTACAGGGTGCCCTTGCTGCCTGGGTTCACAAACTGACTGATGGCGGCACTGTAGCTGGCGTGTATCGCCCTGAGGTCACCCAGGCCGCCCTCTCTGACCAGCTCCACCGCCCTGGCGATCACCGGGTGATTCAGGTACATCAACCCCTCGGCAAAAAAGACCCCGGCGTCGGCCACGGCGCCAAGGGCGGCCTCGGTGCCGGCCATATCCACAGACAGGGATTTCTCGCACAGAATCGCTTTCCCCGCCTCGGCGGCTTTGACCACATAGTCATGGTGCAGGTGGTTCGGCAAGGCAATATAGACGATGTCGACCTCTGGGTCGGCGATCAAGGCATCAAAGTCCTGGTAACGCTGCTCGATGCCATACTGGTCGGCGAACTGAGCCAGCCGCTCAGGATGACGACCGGCCACGGCCTGAATCCGGGTCTGCCCCTCGGCGGCGATGGCATCGGCCATCACCCCGGAGATAAAACTGGTGCCCAGGATGCCCCAGCGAAGTGGTGTACTCATCGATTACTGCTCCGGAATCAACAGCTGCGACTGGAAGGCCTGCACCAGTTCGGTCAGGCCCTGCTGAATGAATCTCTGGGTGTGCTCTGCGTTGAAGTGGGCCTGATGGGCCGCTTCATCATCGTAACGCTCCCACAAAATAAACTTGCGAGGATCCTCTTTGTCTTGCAGCGGCAGAGCAAAAGAGCAGCCCGGCTCCGACTCCATGTCCCGGCAAAAACGGAAGATGGCCAGCTTGGCCAGCTCCAGAGAGACATCGGGTTTAACCCTGAGTTCGGCGGTGATAAACAGCCCCTGATCCATACGACCTTTCCTGGATAGTGAAAGCAAAGCGCCACTCTAGTTGACTCGCACCAGAGGATAAACCACCATTTGTTCACTTTATTAAAAACCATTGGTTGCCAATATTGGATCGACTGAAAAGCATGCAGGTGTTTGTCACCGCCGCCGAACAGGGCAGCTTCGCCGCTGCCGCCAGTACCCACGCCATCACCCCCACCATGGTGGGCAAGCACATACGCGCCCTGGAGCAACACCTTCAGGTCAGATTGATCAACCGCACCACCCGCCGCCAGTCGCTCACGGAATCCGGGCAACTCTACTACGCCGAGTGCCAGCGCCTGCTGCACGAGCTGCATAACGCCGAGCAGACTCTGCAGCAGCGCAGTCAGACCCCGATGGGCACGGTGAAGCTCAACTCCCCCGTAACCTACGGCAGCCGGGTTCTGGCTCCGCTGCTGGCGGATTTTCTGACGCACCACCCCAAAATCAATGTGGAGCTGACCCTGGAGAACAGCCTGGTGGATCCTTTCCATCACCCCACGGATCTGGTGGTGCGCATCGGCGAACTGGCCGATTCCTCCCTGATCGCCCGCCCCCTGGGCAGCTATGAACTGATCTATTGCGCCAGCCCGGATTACCTGGCGCGACACGGCATCCCGAATTCGCTGGCCAGCCTGGGGGACCACGCCTGTCTGGGCTTCGACTTTGGCCGGCGCCGCGCCAGCCAGTGGGGCGCGCCCACCGCCTTTGATAAGGGGCAGGCTAGACTGGTGGCCAACAGCGGGGATGCGCTGCTGGCTGCGGCTCGCGCCGGAGCCGGGGTGTTGTTTCAGCCGAGGTTGCTGGTCGAGGAGGATTTGGCCCAGGGCAGCCTGGTGCAACTGCTGAAAACGGACTCACCGAAGCCGGCTCCCATCCATCTGCTCTATCGCGATAATGAGCCCCCCAAGCGGGTGCGAGTGTTGATCGATTACCTGACCACCACCCTTTTGCCGAAAAGCTGAGCGAACTGTAACACTTGATTACAGATCCCGGCGGTTGGGGATTTTCGTTCACCACCCCTTTACGATAAGGTATCGCCACCCCCTCTAGTAGCTAACATTGGGGATCATAACTAGAACGCCCGCAGCCAAAGGCGCTCCCGTCCTTGGGGCGAATGCGACAAGCCATTTTAGAAGGAAGACATGATGCTTCGTAAAACTCTGCTTGCGTCAGCGGTGATGCTGTCGCTTGCTGCCTGTACTTCAGTGGATACCAACACCGTGACCGACACTGCCCAGGTGGCCCAGCTGGCCGACAGCAACCCCCTGAAGAACGAGAGCACCCTGCTCTACCGTGCCCCGGATTTCACCAAGATTGAAGACAGCCACTTCAAGCCTGCCATGGAAGCGGGTATGGCCGCTCAACTGGCCGAAGTGCTGGCGATTGCCAACAACCCGGATGCCCCCACCTTCGACAACACCGTGGTGGCCATGGAGAAGACCGGTGAGCTGCTGAGCCGCTCCGCCAGTGTCTTCTACAACCTGGTTGGCTCCACCAGCAACGATGCCCGCCAGGCGCTGGCCGCTGAGATGGGCCCCAGATTCTCCGAGCACAACGACAACATCTACCTGAACGACAAGCTGTTCAAGCGTGTCGAGGCGATCTACAACCAGCGTAACGAGCTGGGCCTGGATCCTGAAGGCCTGCGTCTGGTGGAGAACTACTACCAGAACTTCGTACTGGCCGGCGCCAACCTGAGCGACGCGGACAAAACCAAGGTACGCGAGCTGAACAAGCGCCTGTCCACCCTGACCACCCAGTTCGGTGACAACATCCTGGCCGCCAGCCAGAACGGCGCCCTGCTGGTGACCGATGTAAAACAGCTCGATGGTCTGTCCCAGGGCGAAATCAATGCCGCCAAGCTGGCCGCCGAGAAAGCGGGCAAAGAGGGCTACCTGCTGACCCTGACCAACACCACCCGCCAATCCGCCCTCTCCAGCCTGACCAACCGCGAGCTGCGTGAGAAGTTGTGGCGCGCCTCTGCTTACCGCGCCACCAGCGGTGAGTACGACAACCGCCCCGTGCTGCTGGAGCTGGTGAAGCTACGTGCAGAAAAAGCGGCCCTGTTCGGTTACAACAGCTGGGCCGAGTACCAGTTGCAGACCAGCATGGCCAAGACCCCGGAAGCGGTTCTGGACCTGCTGGGCTCCATGGCTCCTAAGGTTGCCGCCAACGCCGCCAAAGAAGCCAAAGCCATTAAGGCCATGGCGTCCAAGGATCAGGCCAACTTCGAAGTGAAGCCCTGGGACTGGCTCTACTACGCCGAGAAGGTTCGTCAGAAAGAGTACAACCTCAACTCTGCGGAAGTGTCTCAGTACTTCGAGTTCAACCGGGTTCTGGAAGATGGTGTGTTCTACACCATGAACCGTCTGTTTGGCATCACCCTGAAGCCTCGCACCGACATCCCTGTGTACCACCCGGATGTGAAGGTGTATGAGATTTTCGACAAGGACGGCAGCTCCATGGGCCTGTTCTACGCCGATTACTTTGCCCGTGAAGGCAAGCGTGGTGGCGCCTGGATGAACACCTTCGTCAGCCAGTCCAACATGAAGGGCACCCAGCCCACCATCATCAACGTGATGAACATCCCCAAGGCCCCTGAAGGCGAACCTCAGCTGGTGAGCTGGGATGATGTCACCACCATGTTCCACGAGTTTGGTCACGGCGTACACGGCCTGTTCTCCGACGTGTACTACCCAAGCCTGGCTGGCACCAACGTATCTCGCGACTTCGTTGAGTTCCCCTCCACCTTCCAGGAAGACTGGGCGGCCAACCCAGAGGTGATCGCCAACTACGCCAAGAACTACAAGACCGGCGCCCCGATTCCCAAGGAGCTGCTGGACAAGGTACTGGCTGCCAGTAACTTCAACCAGGGCTTCGACACCCTGGAGTACCTGGCCGCCGCCCTGGTGGACATGGAGTGGCACGCCCTGAGCGCTGAAGAAGCCGCCCAGATCACCGACGTGGAAGCCTTCGAGAAGGCCGCCCTGGCCAAGCACGGTGTAAACATTGAAGCGATTCCGCCTCGCTACAAGTCCGCCTACTTCGCCCACATCTTCGCAGGTGGTTACTCCGCCGGTTACTACGCTTACATGTGGTCTGAAATCCTGGCAGCCGATGCCTTCGCTCACATGCGTGACAACGGCGGCCTGACCCGCGAGATGGGCCAGCGCTTCCGCGACACCATCCTGTCCCGCGGCAACAGCCAGGACCTGATGAAGACCTACATGGACTTCAAGGGCAGCAAGCCTGACACCACCGCCCTGCTGGAGCGCCGTGGTATCTCTCTCTAAATCCCCCTTTAGAGATTGAATCAGCCGGCCCCTGTGGCCGGCTTTTTTGTGCCTGAAGCTCAACACGTTGTAAGGCCGACAGCCGGCCCTCAGGGTGCCGCAACATGATCTGTCTCCTTGAATTTTCCCAAGCTCTGGTCACACTGAGACACTGGTCTGAACAGGAAGCAAAACCATGATAAACACACTGCAACAGGTGCTGGAACAGCGCTACTCCACCAAGGTGTTCGATGCCACCCAAGGCGCCGAGGAAACCAAGATTCAGGCGCTCATCGACACCCTGCGTCTGGCCCCCTCCTCCATCAACAGTCAGCCCTGGCACCTGTTTGTTATCTCCAATCCCGACGAAAAGGCCCGGCTGGCCAAGGCCGCCTGGGATTACAATCAGCCCAAGTTCCGCGACGCCTCCCATCTGTTCGTGTTCTGCGCCAAGACCGAGTTTGGTGCCGATGAGGTGATGGAGCTGGAGCAACTGGTGGCCGAGGTGCGCGGCACCGAGATCAACCAGGACCGCGTCGCCCTGATGACCAACTACGTAGAGGGGATGGACCCGGCGGATCGCCAGGAGTGGCTGAAGAAGCAGGTGTATCTGCTGTTCGGTCAGTTCCTGCTCTCCTGCGGCCTGCTGGAGCTGGACGCCTGTCCGGTGGAGGGCTTCCTGCCCGAGGAGCTGGACAAACTGATGGGCCTGAAAGAGAAGGGGCTGACCTCAGTGGTCACCGCTCTGGTGGGCGTGCGCTCCAACGAGGACTTCAACACCCTGGATAAAGCGGCCAAGGTACGCATACCCCGCGAACGCTTCGTCACCGAACTGAAGTAATCACGCCAGCATAAAAAAAGGGGCGCCGAGCGCCCCTTTTCTCTTTTCATACATATCAGAAGTAGTTCAGGTACTTCCTGGCGTACTTGCGCATCTTGGACGCCCCCGCCTCTTTGGACAGTTGCTCAATCAGGGGGCGATATTTCGCATCACCTGAGCCTGCTACGGCTTTGGCCATCCAGGCGTAGGCATCGACGGTCAGTTTGTCGTCCGCCATGGTGGGTGCCTTGGCTTTGAGCTCCGCTGCCAGGGTTTCCAGCAGGTAGGGCGTGTAGTTGTGCTCATAGTGCACCCGCTTGGCGCCAATGCGGTTCAGCTCCAGCACGTCACTGCGAATCATGTTGGCCAGGCGATTGTCTTTCAGAGATTCGCCCTCTTTAAAGCCACTGGTATCGCTGATGATGGGGTTCCACACCTTGTGCTGATCCAGGTAGCTCAGGGACTTCTTGGCATACTTACGAACCTTCCTGTGGAAGTCGCCCTGAGTGTACTTTTGGATCTCTGCCCGGTATTTCTCATTACCGGAGAACGCCAGGGCCTTCAGCAGCCAGGCAACGTGATCGATGCTCGCCTTGCTGTCCGCTTCAGGAGCGGCTTTGGCCAGATTGGCGGCAACGACGTCGAACAGGGCCTCGTCACTCAGCCCGGACCACTCCAGAGAGGAGGCCGCGGCGGTTTGTTCCACACGAGAGCCATTCTCAAAAATATTCTGGTAATAGTTAAGATCAAACTCTTCAGCCCAACTGCTGCTGCAGAACAGCATCAATGCAATGCTCAGGTACTTTCTCACAAGCGTCACAGCTCTCTCCATTATTTGTCATTTCCAACACAGAGCGGCCTTTGCCGTCCCATTCGAACCCATCACCGATTAAAGTCGATAACGGTTTTACAATCAATGATTTCGGTTAAGTATGTGTCAAGCTTCCAGCTCGAAAGGCTTCGGCGCTCCCCTCTACAGGATGTACTCCCACAGAGGTCCCCTCTTGCCCAGTTTTCTGAGCATCTCAATATTGCCACTGAGATCCTCATCGGGCAGCACCCAGCGCTGTTTCACGCCGTTCAATCTGCTTCGGAAACGCTCGAGATCCAGAGCCGGGCTCTGATAATAACGCGGCGCCAGCAGATCCTCATCGGCAGCCAGCAACCCCGCCTGGGTCATGGCGCCGGCCAACAGGGTATTGGGGTAAACCCTCATGCCAAAATAGGGAAACAGTACCGTATCCGGCAGACGGTCGGCGTTCACCAAGGTCTCTTCGATACTCTGGGTCGTTTCCCCCCAGCCCCCCATGATCATAAAGTGGGCCTGGTGAATCCCAAGATCCGCCGCAACCTCGGCGGTCCTCTGTACATGCTTGACTCTGAACGGCTTGCCGTAGCTTTCCAGGGTGATGTCCGACAGGGCTTCGGTACCAAACTCCAGGTGTGTCAGCCCAGCCTGCTGATAGAGCGCAAGCTGAGAGGCACTGAGCCTGTGGGGCGCAAAATAAGCGCCCCACTTGGTGGGCAGCCCCTGCTTGATCAGGGCTCGGGCCAGCGACTCATTGAAGTCCGGGTTGAGGTTAAACACCGAATCGGTAAAGAACACGTAGTCGATACCATGGTTATCCCAGGCCTCCCTCAAGGTGGTAACAATCTGCTCCACCGGCAGGTTGCGCACCCGGGTGCCATCGATCAGCGGGTAGCTGCAATAGACACATTTATGGGGACAGCCACGCTTGGTCTGGATGTTGAGCATGCCGCTTCGCTGCCAGTAATGCGCCACCAGTTCCGGCTCAAAGGTCAGGGTGGGATTGTCGATGTAACTGCATCTGGGCTGCACCCGGCAAGCGGCGCCCTCCCGGCGTACCAGTCCATCGACCTGGCTCAGCTCTCCTTGACCCTCCAGGGCTTGAATGAGATCAATCAGGGACTGCTCCCCCTCCCCCACCAAGCCGTAATCCCCCTGGAGCTCAGCCAGCAACCGCTCGGGAAACAGAGAATAGCCGGCACCACCGAGGACAATGGGGGCCTGGGAGCCCCTGCGGATGGCCTGAATCACCTCGCCGTAGCCCTCGACAAAGCTGCGTTTATGAATCTGGTCCACATCATCAATGTTGCGCAAAGAGACGGCGACATAATCCGGGGCCAACGCCTGAATCCTCTGAGTAAGCTCCGACTCTTCCATCATGTTCATGTCAATCAGAGACACTCTGAGATCGGGCCACTCCCGATTGAGGTAGCTCTTCAGATAGCTCAATCCCAGAGGGTAGACGGGATAGGGGGTAGTAAAACGATTGGCGGATACCAAGATCAGGTGGGGCACAGCATAATCCCTAAAAAGCAGTGGGCGTGCCCCGGCAGTCCGGGGCACCCGGTGTTACGGGCGAGCAAAAATCAGTGACGTATTGATGCCGCCAAAAGCGAAGTTATTGCTCATCACCTTGTCTACCGCCATCTGACGGCCCGATCCGGTGATGTAGTCCAGGTCACCACACAGCTCGTCAACCTCGTCCAGATTGATGGTGGGGGCAAACCAGCCTTGTCGCATCATCTCGATGCTCCACCAGGCTTCCAGGGCACCACAGGCTCCCAGGGTATGACCGACGTAGCTTTTCAGGGAACTGATGGGCTTGCGGCCCAGTACAGCCGCGGTGGCCTGGCTCTCGGCCACATCACCCCGGTCGGTGGCGGTGCCATGGGCACAGACGTAACCTATGTCCTCTGCCCCCAGGCTGGCGTCATCCAACGCCTGCTGCATGGCCACCGCCATGGTTTCCTGGTTAGGCTGAGTCACGTGCAGGCCATCACTGTTGGTGCCAAAACCCAGCACTTCAGCGTAGATGGTGGCCCCGCGAGCCAAAGCGTGCTCCCGCTCCTCCAGAATCAGGGTGCAGGCTCCTTCGCCAATCACCAAGCCATCCCTGTCCTTATCGAAGGGGCGCGGGCTCTGCTGCGGCTGATCGTTTCGGGTGCTGGTGGCGAACAGGGTGTCGAACACCGCCGCCTCAGAGATACACAGCTCCTCGGCGCCGCCGGCCACCATCATGGTCTGCCGCCCGCTGCGGATCGCCTCAAAGGCGTAACCTATGGCCTGACTTCCCGAGGTACAGGCGCTGGAGGTGGTGTGAACCCGCCCTTTCAGACCGAAGAATACCCCGACATTGACCGCGGTGGTGTGGGCCATCATCTGAATGTAGCTGGTGGCCGTCACCCCGGTCATATCACCGTCATTGAGCAGGCGGCCAAACGCCTTGATGGGATCCGTAGAGCCGGTAGAGGAACCATAAGCGACCCCCATGGCGCCACTTTGGATAACCGGGTCTCCCAGCAGGCCGGCATCGTCGAGGGCGCGCTCGGTGGCCGCCGTAGCCATCAGAGACACCCGCCCCATGGAGCGAACCGCTTTGCGTTTGTAGTGGGCGGGCTTCTCAAAATCGGTCACAGGGCAAGCCAGACGGGTATGCATCTGCTCGGCGCAGTCCCACTCGTCCATACGCACCACCGCGTTCTGACCTGCGGCCATGCGCGCCTGAATGCTCGGCCAGTCCTGGCCTATGGGGGAGATACCGGCCATGCCGGTGACGACAACCCGCTTCACAGCATGCCTCCATTCACCGAGATCACCTGGCGGGTGATGTAGGCGGCATCATCGCTCATGAGGAAGGCCACTGCCGCAGCCACCTCATCCGGTTTTCCGAAGCGACGTGCCGGGATCTGATCCTTGAGCATCTTTTCGTCCAGAGCCTCGGTCATGTCGGTTTCGATGAGGCCCGGGGCCACGCAGTTCACGGTGATCTTTCGCTTGGCCAGCTCCAGAGCCAGCGCCTTGGTGGCACCGATGATGCCTGCCTTGGCGGCGCTGTAGTTGACCTGACCGCGATTGCCTGCCACCCCGGAGAGGGAGGACAGGGTAACGATACGACCACCTTTGCGGCTCTGGACCATGGGCATCACTATCGGGTGCACCACATGATAGAAACCGTCCAGGTTGGTGCGCAGCACCTTATCCCAGCTCTCCTCTGACATGGCCGGGAAGGCGGCATCGTCGCTGATGCCTGCGTTGCATACCACGCCATAGTAGGCACCATGGTGCTCCATGTCCTGTTCCAGTGCGTGTCGACAGGCCTCGCCATCGGCCAGATCGAAGCTCACCAAGGTGACTCGGCTGCCCTGCTGCTCGGCTTCCTGGGCCACCGCCTCGGCGGCGGCGCTGTTGCTGTGATAGTGAAGCACCAGTTCGACATCGGGACCGGCCAGCTTCAGAGCGATGGCACGTCCGATTCCCCGGCTGGCACCGGTGATTAATATGCGTCGTGTCATGAGGGGATTCCTAGAAATTCATTAACGTTATTAGGCTGAAAAACATTGATTCTGGCGCTGGCCACCGGGCTTTGCTCCCGGAAAATATCGCACTGAAAGTTGGCCATGCCGTCCTCGTCCTGATAGAGGCGTTCTACCCGGATGATGTAGGGCGTGTTGAGGGCAAAGGCACGCTCATGAACCTGATATTTTCGGGTGCCCAGCAGAAAACCAATGCGCACCTCCTCCCCTCTTGCCCGGGCTTCCACACCGGCGAGGGCGGCCACGGTCTGGGCCATATACTCCATGCCCACCCATTCGGGCACCCGTCGGGTGTCAGGGTCATAGAAGGGAGAGTCTTCGCTCAGGGTCACCTTACAGCTCAGGCTCTCGGTCTCATGGGACACCAGCTCATCGATGAGAATCATCGGCTCATCATGGGGCAGGTATTGAGAAAGGGGGTGGGTCATGATTAGCTTTCTCGCTCCAATATAAGGGCTATGTTGCTGCCACCAAAGGCAAAAGAGTTACTTAAAATGCGGCCGCCTGCAGGCAACCTGTCCTGCTCATCGGCCAGACGAACCTGAGCCAATTCGGCATCCTTCTCCCCAAACAGCAACTGAGGCGGCAGCTTGCGTTCAGGGTTACAGTCACTGAGCAGGCCCCAGCACAGGGCGGCTTCCAAGGCACCCGCGACTCCCAGGGTATGTCCGGTCAGCGTCTTGGTGCTGCTCACCGGTACCCTGTCGCCACACACACGCTCGATGGCGGCGCACTCCATCTTGTCATTCAGTGGGGTGCCGGTGCCATGGAGATTGATGTAATCCAGCTGCTCAGGCTGCAGGGAGGCTGATTGCAGCGCCTGACGCATCGCGGCTTCGGCGCCCCGGCCCTCCGGGTGGGGAGCCGATACATGGTGGGCATCACTGCTCTCGCCGGTCCCGGTCAGGCGAATGCCTCCGGGCTCTCGGGTCATCACAAACAGCACCGCGGCTTCGCCGATGTTGATGCCATCGCGCCCCTGGGTTAACGGCGAACACTGGTTGTCTGAGTAGGACTCCAGGGCATCAAAACCATTGACGGTCAGCCT
Organism: Ferrimonas sp. YFM; assembly: GCF_030296015.1. Lineage (NCBI taxonomy): Bacteria > Pseudomonadati > Pseudomonadota > Gammaproteobacteria > Alteromonadales > Ferrimonadaceae > Ferrimonas > Ferrimonas sp. YFM. The sequence continues at coordinate 1,610,559 of NZ_AP027368.1, read as the reverse complement.
GCACAGGCTGTCACTTCCGCCACAGATCACCGCATCGGCCAGGCCAGCATCCAGCAGCCTGGCGGCAGAAGCCATCGCCTTCGCGGCCGACGAGCAGGCCGTCGACACCGTGTAGGCACAGCCCTGGAGTTCAAACCGCTCTGCCACAAACAGGGCGGCGGTGCCCATCTCCTGTTTTCGGTAGTGGTAGTCGCGCACCGACTGACCGGCCTGCTCCTCGGCAAGGGTCAGTTCATACTCCTCGATGCCCGAGGTCGAGGTGCCCAGAATCACCGCAATGGCGTCATTGCCGTACTGGGTCTTCAGCGCCTCTATCTGGGAAGAGATCTGATCGCAACAGGCCGCCAGCATGCGGTTGTTCCGGCAATCCCAGTGGGCCAGTGGCTGCGGAAGGGGCGTCTCCAGGGCCGGCGCCTGGCCCACCACATAACTGCGCTCCCCGCTGAAGCTGTCCGATGCGGTCATGACGGGCTGGCGGCTGCCAAGCACCCGGTCCACCAGAGACTGGACATCCAGCCCAAGGGAAGTAAAGAGAGCCGGAGCACTCAATCGATAGCTGTTCACAGTGCCTCCCGACTCAAAGTAGTGATGGTCATAGTCAGTCCATACCTGTGGTGCTCTACCCGGGTGTAGTCGTGAGAGTGACTCAGGGTCATCAGCCGTTCACTGCCCTGCCATAACTCACGCTGCCTCAGCTCGCCGCTGCTGCTTTCGGTCAAACCCGCCCCGCTGAGGGCCGTCTCCACCTCGGCAAGGGGGGCTTCGCTCAGCTGAACCAGGGCCAGCAACCAGGCCGGGTCTAGGGAGTCCGGCAAACCACTGCTTTGGGAGGCCAACTGCTGGCCGTCCCACTTCACTGACAAGCTGATCTGGCCAGCGGCTCCGGTGGCCGCCAGCACCATGGTTCCCGGGGTGTTTTCACGTACACCGTGGAGCGTCATTTTCGGCGCGCCCGGTATCTCGATGGCGATCTTCTCAATCTGCCTCTGACTCGCCACCTCTGTGGGCGACAACAGACAATAACCAACCCCTGGTGCCAGGTAGGGGCAGGTCTCCCCCTTGAGCAAGGCGCACCCGTTCAGGAGCAGGGCCATCAACAGCACCAGAGTCTGCTTCATCGACACAACTCCACCAAGGCCGTCAGACGACGCTCACTCTCGCGAACCAGAGGGTTTTCCCGGTCCCAGGCGTAGCCGGCAAGAATGGCACTGACCATATCACGGATCTCCTGGTTGGGGTTGGGGTGGAACATCAACGTCTGAAAATCCCCCCGATACCAGGCTTTGACGTAGGTCTTGAAGGTGTTGACCCCTTGCTGAAGCGGCCGGGCATACCGCTGTTGCCAGTCTACGCTGCGGCCGTCCAGTTGTTCTCCCAGCACCTGGGCGGCCAGCACCGCAGACTTCATGGCGATGGTGACGCCGGAGGAGAATACGGGGTCGAGGAACTCACCGGCGTTGCCCAGGAGCGCAAAACGCCGGTCTGCCAGGGTGGTGACGTCGGCCGAATAGCCCTTGAGGCTCTGAACCGGACGGTCGAACTGACTGTCGGCCAGTACCAAGGCCAGGCTGGGTGTCGCCGCCACCCAAGCCTTGAGTTGTTCCTCCCAGGGCACCCCCTCTTTGAAGAAGTGCTCCTCCCCCACCACGCCGACCGAAGCGCGACCGTCGGAGAAGGGGATCAGCCAGAACCACAGATCCTGGTGCTCGGGGTGGACAGTAATCAGAATTTTGTTGCGATCAAAGCGGCCGTCGGCGTTGTCCTGGATGTGGGTGAAGATGGCCCGTCGCGACGGAAAGTCTGAGGGTCGCTCGAGATCAAGCAGCCTGGGCAGCACACGGCCAAAACCGCTGGCATCCAGAACGAAATCGCACTCAATGCGATACCTCTGGCCATCAGCCTCAACCACCAGGCTGGCTCCCTGCTGCTCCAGGGTCACATCCACCAGGGTGTGACCATAACGAATCTCCACCCCCTGAGCCTCAGCGGCGTCGGCAAGGCGCTTGTCGAAGTCGGCCCTGGGCACCTGGTAGGTGGTGCCGGGGCCCGCAGAGAACTTCTCGCGGAAATCGAACTCGGTGTAGCGATCGCCCCAGGCAAAGGCCGCGCCGTTCTTATGCTGATAGCCCCCCTGCTCCACCGCGCCCAGTAAGCCCGCCTGTTCCATAAAGGCCATGCATTGGGGAAGCAGGCTCTCTCCGATGGAGAACCGGGGAAACTGATCCCGCTCCAGCACCACCACATCGCGCCCCTGCTGCTTCATCAGGGCGCTCACCAGGGCGCCGGAGGGGCCGGCACCGATCACCACCAGGGTGCGCTTCTCCGTGTGCATCGTTAACTGTCCTTCTTGTCGTTTGTCAGGGCCAAGGTGGAAAGCACCAGGGCCGCCAGTAACCCAAGGCTCAGGCTTTGGCCGAAGGCCGCCAGGGCGGGCGTCTGGGACAGGCCCAGCATGCCGAAGGCGGCAACGGTGGACACCACGCTCAGGCCGATGGCCAGGGCACAGCGCCCCAGCTCACCTGGCCCGCAGGTCGCCAGAAACAGGGATTGATCCAGGGCGATGCCAAACATCAGCAGCAAACCCAGCATGTGAAACAGGTTGACAGGGGTTCCCAGCAGCCCCCACAGCGCCAGAACCAGGAGCGCCGACACCGTTGGCGCTGCCACAATGCGCACCCCGGCTCCCAAGCCATAGCTGCGACTCACCAACAGCAGTGCCGCCAACAGAATCAGCCCCATCACCACAGACAATGCCAGCCGGTAGTGCGCCATAAACTGACTGAGGTCCTCCACCCTGTCCAGGTACTGAACCTCCCGGCCATCTGCCAGCGACTTCAGGGCATCCAGGTCACGCACACCCTCAAGCAGCACCACAGTCCGCCAGCCCTGCTCACCCTGCCCCAGCCACTGCATCTGCAGCGGCGCCAGGGCGTCGTGAGACAACCAGCGTTCCGGAGTCAGCAGCGGAGCCTGCTCAATGGCCTGAGACAGCCGGGGCAACATCTTGGGATCAAACCCCATCCCCTGCATCATCGCCACCAACCCGGGGTCCTGATAACGCCGAGCCAGCAGTTGCCGGTCACTCCTCTGCCGGGCCAGGGAGGGCAAGGACGCGGACACCCCCCGGTATCCGGTCAAAGCCCCGGAGGTCACCAGCGTATCCAGCCTGGTGTTCAGTGCCTCTTCAATCTGAAGAACCTGCTCTGCCGTCGCCCCTTCCACCAGCAACATGCGACTCTGGTCCGGCTGAGACAGCAGGGTCTGCACCCTGTCCTGCTGAGACAACAGCTGGGGATCACTGTGCTGAAGATGACGAATATCGTCGTCCACCCCGAGGCGGCTGAGCCCGGTCAACGTCAGCGCCAGCAGGGGTGCCCAGAACAGGGTCGAACCGGTCAGGCGGCGGGTGGCGTGCGCCAGGGCGCCGGCCCTGGGCACCAGCCCTGGTGCCAGGCTGGGGGAATCAAACCCCATTGCGGGCATCCACTGAACCGTCACAAAGGCCCAGCACAGACCGGCCACAGAGAACACCGCCATCTGCTTCAGGCCGGGGAAGGGCAGCAACAGCATCACCAGGTAGGCCAGGCAGGAGCTGATCAGGGCCAGAGCCATGGGACGGCGCAGCATCGATGCCGCCCGGCGACTGTTACCGGCACCGTGGCAGCTCAGATGCAGGGTATAGTCCACCGCCACACCGACTAAGGTGGTGCCAAACACCAGGGTGATGGCATGCAGTTCGCCCAGCAGCAACAGGCAGGCGAGAACCCCCACCGACATGCTCGAGCCCACCACCAGCAGCAACCAGGCCAGAGGCATCAGGCGCCGGAACGCCAACCAGGAGAGCAGCACCACCATGAGTAGTGAGGCGCTGCCCAGCCAGGTCATCTCTTGACGGGCCGAGCGGGCCGCCTCGGCGGCGTGGAACAACACACCGACACGGCTAAGGCGGATCTGCGGGTTCGCCGATTCAAATTGGGCCAGTTGGTCGAGCACGCTCTGTTGCCGCCCCATGTCAAAGGCGCTGCCCTCAACCTGCCACTGGCTCAGCAACAGTTGCCTGTCCTCCCAGGGCCTCTCCAGGGCCAGGGGGCCCGGATGCCAGTTGCCCTGGGATCCCGCCAGCGAGGAGAGGTAGTCAGGGAACAACAGCAGGGGGTCCTGACTGATCAGACCCGCCGCCGGTGTGGTTCCTGGCGTCGCCAGGGCACGCAGCAGAGGCTTGAGCCACAGCTGGGGATCGTCCTGATTGAGCCTGGTGCGGGCCTGGTCACTGAGCAGACCAAACCGATAGGGAAACAGTGCCTTTCCCAGGGCAAGCTGCTGCTCACTGCCCGGGGCCACCAAAGTGAGTCCGGCCCGCTCCAATGACGGAACCAGTGTCTCCAGGGCCTGGCGCGTTTGTGCGGTGTCGGTACCCTCCAGCATCAGGAACAGGGTATTGGCGCCGGACGCCGCCATCTGCTCCAGCACTTGGGTGGCCGGGCTGGAGTCATCGGCGCTGGGCAACAGGGCGGTGATCTCCGTGTCCAGCCTGGGGAGGCGGAATTCCAGGCGAACGGCCGCCGCCGAGAACAGCAGCAGCAGTAAGCCCAGCCAGAGCATCCAGCCCCGGCCTGTGGAGAGGTGAGTTCGCTCAGAAGCGAGCACGCTCATCCTCCTTCAGTTCACCGAAATGGATGTCGCTGAAACGAATCTCAGTGGGTTGGGCGGCGGTGTCGGTCAGGGTGAGCCCGAGAACCCGCTGCTGCTCACCGCGAATCTCAATGGCACTGAACAGCTGGATCATTGGTTCAGCCCTGGGCACCAGATGGAGGCGCCAGCTTTCCAGGCTGCCCTCTCCGGCCAGGGTAAAGTGTTCCCTGAGGGTCTCCAGCTGCCCCTGCATCAAGGCCGCAATCACCGGAGCGAAGGGCCCCGCCTGCATCTCTACCGTCTCGCCATCCATGGTTAACTTTCCCTGGCTGAGAATCATCTCCTGAGGCCAGGGTGTGGCCTGGTCCCAGATCAATCCCAACCCGGGCGCCATCAGGTAGGCCCCTTCGCTCACCATGGGTTTGGAGAGAAAAGCCAGAGTCTTGGATTGCTGGAAATGACCCCGAACCGGCTGCTCGGTATCCAGCAGGCGTTGCAATGCCCCCAGATCCAGAGCCCTGGCTGAGGGGGCCAGCAACAGAAACAGCATCAACCATCGAGCCATGGAGACAACCTCTCTCGTAATACCTGGGGCGACACCAGACACATCTCACCGGTTTCATTGTGCACCGCCACCTGCACCGTCTCCCCCTTGACCAGGCGGCGACCGCTGTCGGCATCCAGAACCTTGTAGCGAATCTTCAGGCGCTGCTCCCACTCCACCAGCTCAGCATGGACCTCAAGCTTCTGCTCGAAGGTCGATGGCTGGGGGTAGCGCACCTTGAGATCGATGATGGGCCAGCGGTAGCCCGACTCCTCCATCTGCCGGTAGTTGTACTGGAACGAATCCAGCAAGGCGCAGCGAGCCAGCTCGAAATAGCGCAGATAGTTGCCGTGCCAGGTGATCCCCATGGGATCACAGTCGTGAAAGGGCACCTCCACCCTGACCATCGCAGAAGGCAAGCCACTCATCAGGGCACCCGCCAGTACTGCTGCTGAATCTGGCTGGCCGTCTGACGCAGGCTGTGCTCCAGGGGGCGATCCTCAATCACCAGATCAAACTCCTGAGCCAGTTGCTCCATCAGGGCGGTAACGCCACAGGTCAGAGGCAGGTCGCCGTCAAGACGGCGACGCAGGCACACCGCCTGATAGCTGGCCAGCAGCAACGCCGAGGCCACCTGCTCGGTGAGGGTCAGCACCCTCAGGGCATCCCTGGCCGAGATGGTGCCCATACTGACCTTGTCCTGGTTATGGCACTCGGTGGAGCGGCTGAACACCGAGGCTGGCATGGTCTGCTTCAGCGCTTCGGCGGTCCAGGCGGACGCGCCAATCTGCACCGCCTTGAAGCCATGATTGATGGCCGCCCTATCGCCGGTCGAAGCGGACAGGTTGCGGGGCAGGCCGTTATTGAACTTGGTGTCCACCAGATGAGCCAACTGCCGATCCATCAGATCCGCCAGGTTGGCCACCGCATTCTTCAGGCTGTCCATGGCAAAGGCGATGTGACCGCCGTAAAAGTGGCCACCGTGGAGAATTCGGCCCGCTTCGCCATCGATGATGGGGTTGTCGTTGGCACTGTTGAGCTCGGTTTCGATGGTCTGCCGCAAAAACGGCAGGGCGTCCGCCAGCACACCAATCACATGGGGAGCACAGCGCAGGGAATACCTGTCCTGCAACCGTGGCGGGTTGGGGTTGCCATCATTACCGCCGAGATCCTGGTAGATCCAGTGAGCCACTTCCGCCTGACCTGGGTGAGGCTTGGCCTGAAACAGCAGGGGGTCAAAGTGATAGGGGTTGCCCTTAAGCGCAATGGAACACAGCGCCGTCATACGGGCACACAGGCGACTGAGATACTCGGCACGGGCGAAGGCATCACAGGCCAGGGCGGTCATCACCGCGGTGCCGTTCATCAACGCCAGGCCCTCCTTGGGACGCAGCACCAGGGGCTGCCAGCCCAGTTCGGCGTAGACGTCCTGGGTTTCCCGCACCTCGCCGCGGTAATAAACCTCGCGCTCCCCTACCAGCACGGCTCCGATGTAGGACAGTGGCGTCAGATCGCCACTGGCCCCCACCGAACCCTCCTCCGGGATGCGGGGGATGATGTCATGGTTGAGCAGGTCCACCATGCGTTGCAGCAGGGCCACACTGACCCCGGAACGGCCAATCACCAGGGACGCCATACGCGCCGCCAGCACCGCCCTGCCCTGTCTGAGATCCAGATAACGCCCCAGGCCACAGCCGTGGAAACGGGTCAGATGAAGGGGCAGCTCCTCCACCAGATGGTCGGGAATGGATACGGTGCAGGAATCGCCGTAGCCGGTGGTCACGCCGTAGATCTCACCGTCCTGCTTCAGCAGGGTATCCAGCAGATCGGCGCTGCGCTGCAAGCGACCAATGACTTGCTCGCTGTCGCTCAGGCGAACCTTGGCGCCATCGGCAATGGCGTTCACCTGCTCTATGGTCAGAGCACTCTCGCCCAGGGTAATGATTCCGCTCTCCAGGGTGGAGGTCGTCTGCTGTTCCATGATCAATCCTTATCCAGCTGCAGGGCATCATCCCGCAGCCAGAAATCATAAAAGTTGAACCAGTGGAGCGGGTGCTTGAGCACCTCACGCTCCAGTCGGGCGGCATAGTCGTCTATGCAGCGGCCAATCTGCGCCTGCCGCTCTTTTCTCGGTCCCTTGAGCGAATCTGACAGCTTCTCCATATGAAGCTCGGGGGTGGGCAGCCCCAACATCAGGTAGACCGGGCACTCCAGCACGGACGCGAGCACATAGGGCCCCACCGAGAAGGGTGCCGGCGCCCCGAGGAAGGGCGCATAGTGGACTCGGCCAAAGTTGCTGGCCGAGGTTCTATCGCCGGCGATGATCACCAGCTCACCGTTGGAGACCCGCTCCTGCAGCAGCATGGCGGTCTCCACACCAAGATCGTCCACCTGAAGCAGCTCAACCTGGGATTCCGGATTAAGCTCCTTGAGAATGGCGTTGAACTTGGCCGCATGACTGGTCAGGGCCAGCACATTGATTCTGGGTTTAAACTGACTCTCTGCCGCCGCCCGGAATATCTCGATATTGCCGAAATGGGCGGTCAGAATCACCGCTCCCCGGCGCTGCTCAAACAGCTCCACCAGCAGATGTCGGTTGGGGAACTGAGCAGGCCCCACATCCAGCCTTCCGCTCCAGGCGTCCAGCTTGGCCAGGGCAGCCTGGCCGAAATTCAGGAAATGGCGGTAGCTTTGCCAGTGGCCCGGCCTGGGTGCCTGTGGTCCCTGCTTGGCCTTGGCCACGCGGTAGAGGAAGTCTCTGGAGGCGCTTCTGGCCTGAGTCCCGGTCAGGTAAAAGTAGCCAATCAGCAGGGGCAGAAACCCCTGACACAGCCAGCGGCCACCATGGCGATAGAGCCACAGCAGAGTCTTCAGTCCCCACATGGCGCCACGCTCAGAGGCCTTGCTCCAGTGGCGGCTGCGGCCTTTGCGCAGCAACAACTTGGGCGCGCGCCACAGCATGCCAAACACCAGACGGGTATGCATCTTGCTGATCAGCCAGTTGTCTTGCAGGGCACGGAAATGAGACAGCCCCTGCTCCGGGTAGATCACCTTGGTGGGGCGCTGAATAAAGGGAACCCCCTGCCAGTGCATGCGCACCATGATCTCCGGATCGAAATCCATCCGGTCCCCCAGCTTCTGGCTGCGCAGCACCTCGACCACAGAAGCCAGTGGGTAGACCCTGAAGCCGCACATGGTGTCTTTGAGCTCCAGGCTCAGGGTCTCGATCCAGACCCAGACATGGGTCAGATACCTGGCCCAATAGCGGTGGCGAGGCACTGAATCATCATAACGGGGAATGCCGGTGATCAGCGCCTGGGGATGAGCCTGGCACAGCGCCAACAACTCCGGAAGATCGCCCAGGTCGTGCTGGCCATCGGCATCCACCTGAATCGCGTGGCTGTACCCCTGCTCGAACGCCCAGTGCAAGCCGGTCTTGACCGCGGCCCCTTTACCGCCGTTCTGTGGTCGCTGAACCAGCTTGACCCAGGGGCGGTCGCAGATCATTGCCGCCAACGCCTGACGGTGTTCCTCGGTCGAGCCGTCGTCCACCAGCACACAGTCGATGCCATGGCCCTCGAGGGAATCCAGCACCGGTGGCAGCTGTTTGCTGTGATTGTAATGGGGGATCAGCAGGCAGGGCGTCATGCACTCTCCGCTTCAAACACGATGCGACCGCTGGAATAGCGTTTATCGCCACTGAAATAGGCAAAACGCACCCGGGTGTCGTCGAGCCGTTCCAGCTCCAGAGTGACACTCTGTCCGGGCAACTGCAGATGCTGGAATTTAACCACGTCCAGGCGGGCACAATACTCCGCCATCTGGAAGGTCTGCTGAGCCTTGCGGATCGCCCACTGCAGTTGCACCACCCCGGGCAACACCGGGGCACCGTTGAAATGACCGCGAAAGTAATCCAGGTCTTGTGGAATCGTCAGCTCGAAGCTGTGCAAAGGGCCGTCCTGAGCATGGGCCACCCAGATAGGGTCAACCTTGGTTAACATCAAAAAGCTCCAATAAAGCGGTCCTGGGCAACTTGCCCTGACTGTTGTAGGGCAGTTGTTGCCGATAGCGCCAACGTCTCGGCAGGGTGACCCGTTCGAACTCGCCGATCAGGGCCAGCTTCAGTTTCTCTGACAGTCCCCGGTGGCCCATGTCTGCCAGGGCTTGTTGACCGGCGGCGGTCAGCTCCAGCGCCGCCCCCAGCTGGGCACGGCGACCAGGCAGCATCACCAGGGCCGCCTTGCGAACCAGGACGGACGACTCCAGGGCTCGCTCCATGGCCACCAGATTGACCCGTTTCTCCGCCAACTTGACCGTGCGGTCTGCCCGGCCGATGAGGCAAAACCCCTCTGGCGTCGGCTCCACCAGATCATCGGTAAGGTACCAGCCCTGGGGATCAATGAAGGCGGAGCGAAGCCGTAGCCGCTGGGCCTCAATCCGGGTTTCCACCCCGGGAAAGGGCTGCCAGGCAGGCTCTGGTTGAGCGCAGGAAGCCTGACGCCGGGCGATGCCCCCGGTTTCGGTGCTGCCATAGATCTCGACCACCCCTTGTCCCCAGGCCTGGGCTCGGGCAACGGCAGCCGGACGGGCCAAGGGGCCCCCTGAGCTGAAGGCCAGGCGCGGCACACCGCGTCCGTCCAGATCCCAGCGCTCCAATACCGAAGGGCTGGCCACCAGAACCGCAGGGGCGTGGCGCAACAGCGCGCCCTCTATGCACTCAGGGTAGAGCAGGGTCTGAGCCAGAAAGGGACGACCGCTGACAAAGGGCCAGAGTACACGAAACAGCAGGCCATAGATGTGCTGGTGCGACACACTGGCGATCAGGGTGCTGCCGGCCAACTGAGCGCCAAACATCTGTTCAAGGGCGCCCAGCTCCGCTTCTATCTGCTCCAGGGTCTTTTCCACCGGCTTGGCATCCCCGCTGCTGCCGGAGGTGAACAGCCTCAGCCTGCCCTGCTGGCTCCAGCGAAGGGGCTCAGGCTGGCCAGCATTGGGCTGCCAGTCATCGTCCATCTGCAGCTGGTGTTCTGTGGCCAGTTTGGCCAGGGTATCGGGTTGACCATTGGCGGGCAGCACCACCTCAACGCCGAGACCCAGCAGGGCGAGCAGGCGCACCAGGAAAACGCCGCTGCACTCACTGTGCAGCATGACCCGGCTTATCCCTGCCGGCACAGAACTCTGAACCCGAGCGATGTCGATGCGCAACTGGTCAAGATCAATGCTACCCTCGTCGGTGAGCACACAGCTGACACTGTCATCTCGCATCAGTGCCTGACCGATACTTAACCTCATTACACCGCCTCGTGCTTGGGACGCACCAGCCATTCACCGGCCATAAGTGTCCCCATCAATACATAAGAGATCAGGCCATTGTAGATGGCCCACCACTGCAGATTTCCCATCACTACGGTCGCCAGCGCCAGGCTGCCATTGATCACGAAAAACCCGCACCAGACCTGGGTCACCCGCTCCAGATAGGGCCGGGCAGCCTCGGGCAGATTGGGGTGGCGTAAGCGAGCGAAACGTTCAATCATGCTGGGGCCCCGTTTCAACGTCAGGGCGAAGGTCACCAGCATCACCAGGTTCACCAACACCGGATACCACATCAGCACCTGGTCCTGACGGGTCACGCCGTAGAGCACCACCAAGGCACACCCGGCCAGCGGCAACAATCTGCTGCCCGCCGGGGCCAGAATCGCTCTGGCCGCCAACACCAGAAACAGGAGGGCGGCCAGTATCATCCCGCCCCCCTGGTTCACCGACAGGAACACCAGGACGGGGTAAGCCAGCAGCAGCAAGGTTGCCACCACGGCCAACAGGCGTTTCATCACGCGGGAATCAGTTTTTCCAGGGCGTCCAGAACGTCATTGACGGTTCTCACGGCCTTGAACTCCTCGGGCTGAATCTTTACGCCTGAGGATTGTTGCAGCTTGATGACCAGGTCAACAGCATCGATGCTGTCCAGGTCCAGGTCTTCGTAGAGGTTGGCGTCCGGCTGAATGTCATCGGCGTCGATCTCAAACTCTTCGATCAGGATGGCGGACAGTTCCGCAAGCAGTTGCTCTCTGCGGCTCATTACAGGGACTCCTGTTTCTTCTGTGATTCGATAAAGTTGGCCAGTGCAGTGACACTGGCGAAGTGAGAGCGGGTATCCTCGGCGTTGGGATCCAGCTTCACACCGTATCGTTTCTTGATGGCTACGCCCAACTCCAGGGCGTCGATGGAGTCCAGTCCCAGGCCTTCAACAAACAGAGGTTCGTCAGATTCAATCTCTTCAGGGGTGATCTCTTCAAGTTCTAAGGACTCGATGATCAGTTGTTTCAATTCCAGTTTCAATTCGCTCATTCGGGTGTAGCTCCATGTTGTAACCAGCCTCCAGGCGACGAGTCAGTTGCCGTACCTGGAGGGACTCGGGTAATTCTGGGTCCGGGGCATAGATGACCTGTTCGCCCACCCTGAGATCGATGATGAATCGTCGGGGGGCCACATGATACCAAGGTGTTCCCTTAGTCAAAGTGGTCGGTGTGCAACGGATTGTAACCGGCAGCACCGGCGCTCGGTTACGTAAAATCAGTCTTGCCGCCCCGCGCTGCATGCTCACGGGATTGTCGGGGGTGGTGCGGGTGCCTTCTGGGAACACAATGAGGTTGTCACCCCGCTCCAAACGCTCTTTTGCGTCCCGAACCACGGATTCAGGGTCGTCGTTGGCAATGTAGCCTGCCGCCTTGATCACCCAGCGCATAAACGGGTTGCGCAGCAGGGACTGTTTGACGATGCAGTTGGTGTGAGGCACCACGGAGATCATTACCACCACATCCAGCAGGCAGGGATGATTGGCAATAATGATGCACCCCTTGGCCTGAGCCAGACGTTCTGGCTTATCCACCTGGACCCGGGTCACCCACAACAACTCCATGAAGCGGACAAAACCACGAAACATCAGATGCACGCACCGCTGGGCCCGGCGCTCCTTTACCATGGGCTGCCCGGGCAGCATCGCCAGCAGAGGGAAAAACAGCAGACCGGTCACCAGTCCGCCCACCCCGAAGAGGGTGAAGCTCAGGCCAGTCACCACAATGCGATAAAGATGATAGAGCTGCGCCATCATGACTCCAGGCTCCAGCGCACACGCTGGCGCTCCTGAGTCACCACAGACTCCCCTTCGCCCTTATGCAGCAGACTTAATAGCTGCCAGGCAGGCTGATCGCAGGGCTCTGGAGCGTCTGTGGTGGTTTCGGCCACCAATTGACGCACGCCGTTCAGAGAGAGCCTGATGCCCAGGGCGATCGCCGGCTCCTCGGTGCCGCGAAATCGCTCCGGCAGAGGCACATCCACATAGATGACCAGCACATCCCTCCCCGGCTCGAGCATGGCCCGGGCCTCTACCAGAGCGGAAAACAGGGTGTCGCGCCCTGCCGCAATAGAGGTGGAAGGTGCCTGATTTGAGAAATGGATGCCGTAGGCACCCGAGGCGGAGTTGTGCACTGACTGGCTGAACTTGGTGGGTGATGGGGCTTCACCAGCAAAGATGCCATTTAACATGGTCATCGTATGGGCCACCTCGCCATGCTGAGAGGCGAACACCGAAGGCAGGTCGTGAGACTCGTCCAGGAAGGAAGCAACATGAAGCGCCATTTTGGACAGACGAGTGAGCCTGCGGCGCTGCATCGCAGGCACCACACTGACAACAGGTGCGTCACCTTCATCTTTCCAGGGATACTCAGGCAGTGATTCCAGATCCATGGAACCCCCAGAACACCACCCTTTCCACTCCAGAACAGGGAATATCTGCTTCATGTTTTTCTTGATTTAAATTAAATTCGAAAGGCCGCTAAGCGCGCGCTACCATAGCCTTTTTTTACATATGTTACAACAAGAGGCCTCTGAATCAGAGTCACCAGCGATGACAATAACTCTAAATAGGTCCGTAATCACAAAATGCCAGAAGATTAGAGTGGGTCTGGCTGAATTTTCAGCGCCGTTAAACACCAAGAAATTAAAAGAACAACAAAGAGATGCGGTCAAAGCTCTGTTTGGCGAACTTAACAGCGATGGTGAGCTGCCAGACACCTGGTGCCACACCCCCTCTGGGCAGCCCAGATTCCTGGATTCCGACTGGCGAATCTCCATCAGCCACACCGGCCAGTTCGTCGCCGTCGCCCTGTGCCTGAATACTGCCATAGGGGTGGATATTCAATTAGAAAAAAATAATAAACTCCACCAGTATGCCGAATACCTTAAATGGCCAAAAGATCAACTATTTCCTCGTTGGTGCCTATACGAAGCGACCTTTAAGGCAACGCAAGATATAACGCCCGACCTGATCAAGAAAATTGGCGAAATAAATATCCCCTCGAATTCCGACCCCTTCCTCTGCTTGGATTCCTGGGCCCTTTGCTGGTCCCCGGTTACCGGAGTGAGTGCCAGCCTGGTATGCGGCGACAGTTTGCTCAAGCCTTCCATCTGTACTAACTTGAAATTCAGACCTTTATAAATAGAAACCCGCACTATCAGGTGAATCCATCACAGGTTGCCCTTAGGCCTCCTGAAGGAGACTTGAATGCGATTAATGCTGCTTGCCCTGCTGTCGATGAGCCTTTGCGGTTGCGGCCATCGGTTCTTCTACTCACCCAAGAGTGCCGATGTAATGCGCATAGGCCCAGGCATAGAGAACTATTTCCTGGACTCCCTCTCCGGCAACCAGTTACACCTTCAGCTGCATACCCCCTCAGGCGCCGCCAAAGCGCTGGTGATTCACTTTCATGGCAACAGTGGCCATCTTGACGAAACCGGAGAAAAGGCGGTGTGGCTGGTGGGCCAGGGCTATCAGGTTCTGCTGTTTGATTACTCAGGCTTCGGGCTCTCCAGCGGCAAAGCCACAAGAGATGTGCTGGCCCAGGACGCCCGCTCTCTGCTCGAACACGCCGTAACCCGGCCGGGCTTTCGCTCTTTGCCCAAAATCATACTCGCCACCTCCATGGGAGGCGCCATCGCCCTGGATGGGCTCTCAAGTAGCGGATTGGAGCAGCGCTTTGACCTGCTGGTACTGGACAGTTCCTTCGATGACTACCTTCTGCTGGCTCAGGACGTGGTGGGCACTTACCCCGGCGGCACACTCTGGCGTAGCCTGATGCCCCTGGTGGTCGACACAGATGGCGCCCCAATGGAGCAGATCACCGCCTTAAGCCATCTGCCTGTGGTGGTCAGTCATTGCAACCAGGACCGACTCATTCCAGCGCAGCGTTCCATCCAGCTCTACGGCGCGGTACAAACCCGGAAAGAGTTCTGGCTGATGCCCCACTGCGCCCATGCCAGAACCTTTACCGGCGAACACCCGGAACATCAACACAGATTGCTGCTCAGATTCAATCAACTGACCTCTCCCACCTTAGCTTCGCCGCCCAGCCAGTTGGCCGGCCCGCCTGTGCCCCCTTAGGGCAACGGAGAGAGACTACTCCCGCTCGTCAAGGGCCACCCGAGCCGGATCCGGCCTGGTCCACTGACCGCGCTGCCTGGCATCAGACACCACATAGCCGAGCATCACCCCGACACAGCTCAAGCCAATGGCGATACCGATCGCCTCCTGCGCCTGACTGGCAAAGAGCGCCACCGCCGCGCTGGCGGTAAAACTGATGCTGATCTGGATGCTGTTCTGCAGTCCCGCCCCCGTCGCCGGGCACTCCCTCGCCTGGCCCAGGGCACGGTTGACCGCGATGGGATAGAGGGCGCCATTGGCGGCGGCCAGCAGGCAGAAAGGCGCCAACAGCGGCCAGATGACAGGGATAGGCAGCAAGGACACAACCACCAACAGCAGGGAGGCAAACCCAAACAGCACCAGCAGCTGTTTCAGCACCCATTCATCCCCCAACCTCTCCACCAGGCGTTTGCCCAGATAACCGCCGGCCATAAAAGCCAGGGTCTGAGGCAGAAACACCATGGCGATGTCAGCGGCGCCGTAGCCCATTTCGGTCATCACCTTGGGCAGGCCGGTCAGAAACGCGAAGAAGGCGGCCGAGCCAAAGCTGTAGATCAGCACATTGCCCAGATAGCCTGGCCGTCGCAGCAGCAGAGCAAAGTCCGCCGCCACGCTCCCTTTGGAGGCATAAGGCTTGCGGCCAGGACGAGCAAGGGTGACCAACAGGCACGCCAGTCCCATCAAGGCCAGTCCGATGAATATCCCCTGCCAGTCAAACCACTGTATCAAGGCCACCCCAAGTTGGGGTGCCAGGGCCGGGGTCAGCGCCACCAGGGGCATGATGCTGGCAAACAGGCGCTGCGCTTCGCGGTCACTCTTCTCGGCGATCACCATCGCCTGCCAGATGACCGCGGCAGAGGAGACGCCCACCGCCTGCATAGACCGCAGGGCAAGCAGCTGCCAGATGCTGTGGCTGTATGCGATGGCCACAGAGGCCAATACAAACAGAGCCAGGCCCGCCAGCAGGGCATTACGATGGCCCAACCGATCTGACACCGCGCCCCAGAGGAGCTGACCTATGGCCAGACCCGCCAGAAACACCGACAGGGACAGCGCCACCGCTTCCGGGCCGCTGCCGAAGAAATCCTGCATCCGCTCGAAGGCGGGCAGATACATATCGGTAGCGACAAATCCCAGCATCGACAGGGCCGCCAGGTAGACCATCTCCAGTTTGGTGGTTTTCACAACAAATACCTTTCAACAATTTTCATCGAGCGAGGTGGCGCCAGCCCCATGTATATCAACGCCAGGGATTGTATTTGTCGTAATGAAGAAAATTAAACGATATTATCCTGGGTTATCGTTCAAAATATTTGATTGCTTATGTTTGCCAAAGCCGATCTCGAACTGCTGGATTGTGTCGCCCGCCTGGGCAGTTTTACTGCGGCCGCCGGTCAACTTCACAAGGTGCCCTCCGCCATCAGCTACCGGGTGCGCCAAATGGAGGGAGATCTGGGGGTCGAACTCTTCCATCGTCTGCCTCGCCGGGTCGAGCTGACCGAAGCGGGCCAGCACTTCATCGCCGAGGCCAGGGCGATGCTCAGGCAGATGGAGGAGGTCAAAGCCCAGACCCTGAGGGTCGCCAGCGGTTGGCAGCAGACCCTGCGCCTGGCCCTGGACAACGTGGTCAAACCCCACAGAATCACCGCCCTGATTCGGGACTTCTACCGCCACTTCGACAACGCCGAACTGGTGATCAGCATGGAGGTGTTCAATGGCGTGTGGGATGCCCTGGCCGATGGCCGGGCGGAGATCGCCATTGGTGCCACCTCCGCCATTCCCGTGGGCGGAGACTTCGGCTATCTGGACATGGGCGAGATCGACTGGGCCTTTGTGATGGCGGCCCATCATCCCCTGGCCAGCGCAGAGCACCTCAATGAAGAGGCCATAGGCCACTACCCCGCCATCAGCCTGGAGGACAGTGCCCGTACCCTGCCAAAGCGCAGTAACTGGCAACTGCCTCACCAGCGCCGGCTGATGGTGCCCGACTGGCCCAACGCCATCGCCTGCTTCAGCGAGGGATTGGGCCTGGGCTGTATGCCCCGCCACTACGCCGAGCCGCTGATCGCCCGGGGCATCCTGGTGGAAAAAAGCCTGCCCACCCCACGCAGTCCCAGTCATTGCTGCCTGGCCTGGCGCAAGGATGAGTCCAACGCCCTGCTGACCTGGGTGCTGGATTATCTTGGGGAAGATAGAGAACAGCTGAACCGGGAATGGCTGAACTGACCCCGGTGAAAAACCAGCTTACACATTTTTTCCTGTTTCCTTTCTCTTGAGATTCGGCAGTTTTCACCAATAAATCCGGCGCGTTAGCCTCAGTCTAAACAGCTGAATTAGATTTATTGGTCAGCCGTTCCCACCTGGCTCCTTCACAGGTTTTTCAGCGCTACGCGCCTATGGTATCTTGCCCGCGCCACAACACCCCGCCGCACCAAACTCATAACCAAAGCGGCCGTGGGATTCACCCTTAAGAAGGAAACCGTCCGTGTCATTTCGCTCCCTTTTCCTGGGGCTGTCGCTGATCGCCACCTCAGCCCTGGCCGCCGACCCGCTGCTGGTCGCCGGTGACAAGTTCCGCCAGCTCGAAGAGCTGCTGCCCACCCCCAACAGCTACCGCACCGCCTCCGGCGCGCCTGGCCACCAGTACTGGCAACAGCAAGCGGATTACCACATCGACGTAACCCTAGACGACGCCAATCAGAGCCTGTCCGCCAAAGAGATTATCACCTACACCAACAACTCCCCGGACAGCCTGCGCTACCTGTGGCTGCAACTGGATGCCAACCGCTTCCGTCAGGATTCCATGGCCAACCGGATGCGCACCGTGTCTGTGGCCGACGAAGGGGACAAGGCCAATCGCATCGACATGGGCAGCTACCGCCGGGAACTGATGACCCAGGTGCACCCCTCTGGCATCAACCTGACCCAGGTCAGTGGCAAGGGTGGCCAGCCCCTGAAGTACACTCTGGTGGACACCCTGATGCGGGTGGATCTGCCCACCGCCCTCAAGCCCGGACAGAGCTTCGAGCTCACCATTGGCTGGCAATACCGCATCCACGAGCAGAAAGCGTTGGGCGGGCGTTCCGGCTATGAGTACTTCGAGCGGGATGACAACTACCTGTACGAAGTCGCCCAGTGGTTCCCCCGCATGGCGGTCTACAGCGACGCCCACGGCTGGCACAACAAACCCTTCCTGCGCCATGGCGAGTTCACCCTGGAGTTTGGCGACTATGAGGTGAACATCACCGTACCCGCCGACCATGTGGTCACCGCCACCGGTACTCTGAGCAACCCGGAAGAGGTGCTGACCCGCACCCAGCGCCAACGCCTGGAGCAGGCCAGAGAGGCGGACAAGCCGGTGTACATCATCACCAAAGAGGAAGCACTGGAGAACGAGCAGCGCCGCAGCAAGGGCACCAAGACCTGGCGCTTCAAGGCGGACCAGGTGCGTGATTTTGCCTGGGCCTCCTCCCGCAAATTCCTGTGGGATGCCCAAGGATACAAAAAGGGCGGCACCGACACCCTGGCCATGTCCTTCTACCCCGAGGAGGCCACGCCGCTGTGGGACAAGTACTCCACCGCCGCCATCGTCCACACCATCGACGTCTACAACAGCTACAGCTTCGACTACCCCTACCCGGTGGCGATCTCGGTCAACGGCCCCGTGGGCGGCATGGAGTACCCCATGCTCTCCTTCAACGGCCCTCGCCCTGAGATCAACAAGGAAGACCGCAGCGACCGCACCTGGTCCAGGCGCACCAAGTACGGCCTGATCACTGTGATCATCCATGAGGTGGGCCACAACTACTTCCCGATGATCGTTAACTCCGATGAACGCCAGTGGACCTGGATGGATGAGGGGCTCAACACCTTCGTTCAGTACCTGGCCCAACAGGCCTGGGAGGAGGAGTACCCCTCCAAGGGCGGTGAGCCCCAGGAGATCATTTCCTACATGAAGAGTGAGGGTCAGGTGCCGATCATGACCAACTCCGAGTCGATTCTGCAGTTTGGCAACAACGCCTATGCCAAGCCTGCCACCGCCCTGAACATCCTGCGGGAAACCATCCTGGGCCGTGATCTGTTCGATTTCGCCTTCCGGGAGTACGCCGAGCGCTGGAAGTTCAAGCGCCCGATGCCGGCGGACTTCTTCCGCACCATGGAAGACGCCTCCGGTATCGACCTGGACTGGTTCTGGCGGGGCTGGTTCTACACCACGGATCACGTCGACATCAGCATCGACCGGGTGCGCCATTTCACGGTGAACACCAAGGATCCGGACATCGAGTCCCAGTGGCAGCGCCAGCAGCATCAGGAGAAGCCGGAAACCATCACCGAGCTGCGCAACCAGGGGATGCCTCGCTTCATCGATGGCAAGCCCGAGCAGCAGGACTTCTACAACGAGCACGACCAGTTCACCGCCACCAATAAGGATCGCAACGACTACGCCGAGATGCTGGCCAAGCTGGAGCCCTTCGAGCGGGAGCTGTTGCAGGATGACCACAACGTCTACCTGCTGGACTTCTCCAACCTGGGTGGCCTGGTGATGCCGATCATCTTGGAACTCAGCTACGACGACGGCAGCATTGAGCCGCTCATCCTACCAGCAGAAATTTGGGTGAAAAACGCCAAGAAAGTGACCAAGATGCTGGTACGTCCCATGGAGAAAAGACTCATCTCTGTGGTGGTGGACCCCCACTGGCAGACCGCCGACACCAATGTGGACAACAACCACTACCCGAGACAGATCCTGCCCTCCAGGCTGGAGCTGTTTAAGGAGAAAAAGAAGAAGAACATGATGCAGAAGTACGCCGAACCTCTGAAGGAGGACGCAAAGGAGAACCAATGAGACTCTGGCTTCTGGTCCTGGCACTGCTGTGCGGCGGTGCCTGGGCCCATAATTATCACTTTGGCCTGACTGAAATTGCCCTGAGTCGCAATGGTCAGTCCCTGGAGATCATCCACCGTTACAGCGCCCGGGACATGGGGCGAGCCCTGGAGCTGCCCGCCAGTCAGGGGTTCGCCGACGCAGAGATGCAGCTTGAAGCGTATCTGAACCAACACTTCAGGCTGGAGACCGATACCGGGCTGCAACTGCAGCCCAACTGGGTTGGCATCGATCCCACAGTGAAAGACCTCCTTATCTACCAGGAACTGCCCATCGGCGAATACCGGGGACAGCCTCTGACCATCACCCTGACCCTGTTGCAGGAGGTGGAGCCCAGCCAGGTGAATACCCTGAATCTTCAGGACTTTCGTCAGACTCAAAGTTGGCAGCTCAACCGGGCCCAGCCATCGGTGACCCTGATCCTGCCCTAGCTGTCCGGTGTCCGGATCCGGGCCATCAGCAGAGCATCCACGTAGCGACCGTCCCGGAAGGCATAGTCCCGGGCGGTCCCCTCCACCTCGAAGCCGTGCTTACGATAAAGCCCCAGGGCCGCCTCATTGTCGCTGTACACCTCAAGTTCGATGCGCCTTAACGCCAGCCAGTTGTCCGCCAGCTCCAGCAGCGCCGCCAGCAGCGCCGATCCCACGCCCCGGGCATGGAATTCAGGGTGCACCGCCATGCCCATGTTGGCGACATGCCGTCGCCTGGGTGACGCCATCAGCTCCAGTCCACCATTGGCCACCACCCTGCCCTCCACCTCGACCACCAGCACATGCAAATTATCCGGTTTGTTGGCCAGCCGTTCACGCCACATCTGCTCCGTGGGATGGGGCATCTGCAGGGTATTGCCATAACAGATCGGCTGCGCCATGGTCTGGGTAATGTCGGCGGCATCTTCGGGGCGGGGGGCGCGAATGATCATGGTGTCTCCCTGTTTTATGTTGTTGAATTCCAGCGGGAACCTATCTTTTTCTCATGATTCCAGCGCGTTGGCAACTGCCGCTTTGGCGTGTATCTCCGTGGTATCGAACAGGGGAACCCCGGTGTCCCCCTCGCCCACCAGCAGGCCAATCTCGGTGCACCCCAGGATCACCCCCTGAGCCCCCTCTGACGCCAACTGGTCGATCACCTCCAGGTAATCCCGACGGGACTGAGGCTCCACTTTTCCACGACACAACTCCTGGTAGATCACCCTATCCACCATGGCCCGTCCGGCCTCTCCGGGCACCAACACCCGGATACCTCTGGCTTCCAGGCGCTCGCGGTAGAATGCCTGCTCCATGGTGAAGCGCGTCCCCAACAAGCCGACGCAGTCTATGCCGGCATCCAGCAGGGCATCGGCGGTGGCGTCGGCGATGTGCAGCAAAGGGATCGCCACCGCCTCCATCACCTGATCCGCCACCTTGTGCATGGTATTGGTGGCGATCACCACAAAATCGGCGCCGGCAGACTGCAGGGCCCTGGCCGCCTGCGCCAAAAGCTCTCCCGACCTTTGCCAGTCGCCACTGCTCTGCAGAGCTTCAATCTCCGCAAAATCCACACTGTAGAGCACCAGTTTGGCGCTGTGCAGCCCTCCCTGGGCGGCGGCGACCCCGCGGTTGATCAACTGGTAATAACTGACGCTGGACTCCCAGCTCATGCCGCCAATGATGCCTATGGTTTTCATATGTCCTCGATTCTCATAACCCAACTGCTTCAGGGTAGGCCTGGGCTCTTCCTAGCGCTTGGACAGAATTGCGCTTCGGCTCACAGCTTTGCTTGCAACTCCAATTAAGACTCAACAATTCTGTTGATTTTCAATTAGAAAGCTTAACAGTCAGGCCGTGAATTGAGTATGATTTATCCAGCGTCTCTCGGAGGGATACCATGAGAATTGCACTGCTGATGATGATACTGGCCGCCTCTCTTCCTGCCTGGGCCAGGCACGCCTACCCCAAGTTCTATTTCCAGGTAGACCACATTCGCTCCTTCGAGTACGCCATTTCCGGCAACCACTGGTACCCACCCACCGCCGAAAACCAGCGTGTCCTTCAGGGGTTGATGGCCCTCAACACCAGCGGTGAGCAGCGGCAGTTGGTACGAGATCTCAGCCGGGACCCCAACCTGGAGCGGGGCCTGCGGCAACTCGGCGGTGAGTTGAGCTGCCTGGTCTACCGTTACCTTGCGAAAGAGGGGGAGCGACCACTGTGCTTCGACGCCGCCTCCAATGACAGCCGCCGCAAACAGACTACCCCATTTTTCGACCGGAACAGTCCCTATCATCAGGAGCCTCTGGAGCTGACCTACCCGGAGCGTGCCGCCTCCTATCTCAGCTACAGATTCAGAATGACGGTGCCCTCCGGCAGTCGCTATGACCTGGATAATCCCTTCTACCCCCTTCACAGGCTGGGGTACGGCATGGGGGGCAACAACAGTGATGCCCTGATTGTTACTGTGTTCCTCGAGGTGCTGACCGAAAGCGAGAGCGGCCTTTGGCAACCCGTGACCCTCAGTCACACTCAAATTCCCCTCTATCTGCACCTGCCCTCCCAGCGGGCCATAGGTAAAAGTGGCAGCCTGACCGCCGCGTTTGATCTGGGCAAGAGAGAAGTGCGGCTGCTGGATTACACCGGCCAAAGGTGGTGACTCGGCGTCAGCACAGCCTCATTTTTGCCAACTGCGATTTATCCAAGGCCGCTCAGGTTGGCTTTGGAGTGTCAGAAGTTTACTCACCGCTATAGTAAAGCACTGCCATAGGCTGGAAGTTGCACAGCAATTGTCCGCAGTCTCTCAAATCAAACCTTAACCATCTTCTGCTCAGCCCATTTATTCGAGCTGTAATATTGGCATCGACTTTGGCTAACGGCAGCCTCCTTCAACTGATTAAATAATATTCAAGCCCAAAGCGCACACCTGGATAATCTAGTATGAGCAGCAACCAATTAAATACGCCCGCACATCACGATAACCATATGTTTTAATTAAATATAACTAACAACCCACCAACTAAAGGTCTCGACGACACCCTGGCATTAATTTGAGTTCTACCTAAACAATTTGTTAGCATTCGTCCCGCATTAAGACGAATAACAACGAAAAGTAGATTTGAGAACAAATCTTTTTGAGAGGATTAATGAGTAACCCCATAGATAAGTACAGTATCGATAATACTGACTATACCGTTGGTCAAGACAACATTCAGAAGTGGGGGTTTGATGTCCATAACCCTGTATTCGGCATCAGTGCCGGCCTGATTCTTCTTTTCCTGGCAGCCATCCTGATCAGCGATGCCGCCACCGCCAAAGCCGCCCTCGACGGCATCAAGTGGAAAATCATAAACAACTTCGACGCCCTCTTTATGTGGTCGGCTAACCTGTTCCTGATTTTCTGTTTATGGCTGGTGGTCAGCCCCTACGGCCGCATCCGCCTTGGCGGTGCCGACGCCCGTCCCGAACACTCCAACCTGTCCTGGATGGCGATGCTGTTTGCCGCCGGCATGGGCATCGGCCTGATGTTCTGGGGCGTTGCCGAGCCCGTTGCCTACTTCACCGGCTGGTATGAGACGCCACTGGGCGTGGAAGCCAACTCTCCGGAAGCGGTCAAAGTCGCCATGGGCGCCACCATTTTCCACTGGGGCCTGCACCCCTGGGCGATGTACGCCGTGGTCGCCCTGTCCCTGGCCTTCTTCGCCTTCAACAAGGGGCTGCCCCTGTCGATCCGCTCCATCTTCTACCCCATCCTGGGGGACAAGACCTGGGGCTGGTTTGGCCACATCATCGACATCATGGCGGTGCTGGCGACCCTGTTTGGCCTGGCGACCTCCCTGGGCCTGGGTGCCCAACAGGCCACCAGCGGCATCAATCATGTGTTTGGCACCGAAGGCGGCATCGGCATGCAGGTTGGCGTCATCGCCTTTGTCACCGGTCTGGCGGTGGTCTCCGTGGTCCGGGGCATCGAAGGCGGCGTCAAGGTACTGAGTAACGTCAACATGCTGGTGGCTCTGGCCCTGCTGGTGTTTGTGACCCTGGTGGGCGCCGCCGTCGCCTTCGGCAATCTGGGGCAAACCCTGCTGGGCTACGCCGAGAACCTGCTGCCCCTGAGCAACCCCCATGGTCGGGAAGATGAAGCCTGGATGCACGGCTGGACCGTGTTCTACTGGGCCTGGTGGATCTCCTGGTCTCCTTTTGTTGGCATGTTCATCGCCCGGGTGTCCAAAGGCCGCACCGTGCGTGAGTTCCTGATTGCAGTGATGTTTATCCCCACAGCGGTGTGCATCATCTGGATGTCGGTATTTGGCGGCATCGCCATCGATCAGATCGTCAACAAGGTGGGCGAACTGGGCACCAATGGCCTGTCGGACATCACCCTGGCGCTGTTCTACACCTATGATGCCCTGCCCTGGAGCACCTTCCTGTCAGTAATCTCCATCGTGCTGATCATGGTGTTTTTCATCACCTCTTCCGACTCCGGCTCCCTGGTGATCGACAGCATTACCGCCGGCGGTAAGGTGGACGCCCCTGTACCTCAGCGCATCTTCTGGGCCACCATCGAAGGCGCCATCGCCGCGACTCTGCTGTGGATCGGCGGCACCGAAGCGATTCAGGCCCTGCAGGCGGGCACCATCTCCACCGCCCTGCCCTTCACCTTTATCCTGCTGATGATGTGCGTCAGTCTGGTCAAAGGCATGAAGACCGAGCCAAGAGGGTAACCTCACATTCCGGTTCCAAGGGGCGCAGCGGCGCCCCTTTTTGTTGGCCCGCGACCAACCACCAGACAAAAAAAGCCCCGCCAATGGGCGGGGCTGGAAGCTGTGAACTTCAGGCTTAGAAGTAGTAGCCGAAGTTGATGTTCACCCGCTTGTTGGTGTCACCACTGCCCACCAGGGTGCCGCCGATAAAGGGCTGATTCTCAGCAACCACAAAATCCACGTAGGTGTAGAGGGCACCGGCACTGATCGCCATACCGGTGACGTTCATGAAGGTGTCGTCCAACTCGCCCGGCTTGTCGGTCATCAGGGAGTAATCGTTGTAGAAGGTCAGGTTGGTGACCGGGCCCATCTTCACCGGCAGGCTGTAAGCGATGTTGGCGGTGTAGGTGATCGCTTCTGCGGGAATGGAGTCGTAGAAGGCATAAGCACCAACCACCATCTGCTCCACATCCATGCCATCGATGTCGTACTCGTAGTCGGATGCCTGAAGCTGAACGTTCCAGGCACCGTAGTTGATGACGCCGTGAACCGCTGCAGCCCAGTGGTCGCCATCCATGTTGCCATCCACTTCCAGCTCACCAAACTGACCGGACAGGCCCAGCTCTACCGAGCCGCCGTCCAACTCCAGGGTATGGGCGTAACGGAGGTTGAAGGTGTTGGTTTCCCCCACCTCCAGGCTCGGCGCATCGTAGGTGCCTTCGCCTTCAAGGCGCACCCCAAGCACGTCATAGGAGTAACGATCGCTGCGCTCAGACACATAACCATCGATGCCGCCCTGCTCATCGTTCTTGTAGAACGCCACATCCAGTCGATTTCGTTTGGACTCAAACTTATAGTTCAGGCCCATGTCATAGTCATCTTCCAGGCCAGTGTAAAAGTTTGAGCTGAAGAAGAAGCTGTGAGAAGCGTAAGGCAGAATACCGAAGGGCACCTGGGTGACACCGATCTGACCACTCTGAGTGTCGCTGAAATCATAGCCGACCCAGGCGTGGTGCAGCACATCCATGTATTGATACCAACGGTATTGAGCGGACAGCGTCAGGTCGCCGATCTTACCATTGGCATCTAACCTGAACACATCAAAGTCGAAGTCTCCGCCTCTGTCGCTGTTGTCATCGCTATAATCTTCATAGCTATATTGGAATCGAGCCGCACCACCCAAGGTGATCCCTCCCTCATCCTTCTCCTGCTCGACCGCTTGCTGACGCTTCTCCAGCTCATCGACTCGCTGCTTGAGCTCCTCGATTTCACTGGTTTGAGCGGCAGCCGCGGCAGAGAAAATCATACCGATGACAATGGCCAGTTTGGTTTTCATTACAACGCGTCCTAAATGAAATTATGAATGTTCCAACAGACGCCCCGAACCACATTCCTGTAACGGACGGGACGCAACAGCGTCACATGTTAACGAACCAATCATTTGATCTCAAATGATTATGCTGACTTCAGGCACAAAAAAGGGCGGCTTACGCCGCCCTTTTATGGGGTTTCAAGTTTACTTCACTGTATCCGGAGAGGCGATATCCAGCAGAGGTGCCGCATCCAGGGTTTCTGCATCCATCATATAGGCAACACGCTGCATGGAGGAGAGAATCTGGGTCTTTTCCCAATCGTTGAGGTTCTCGAAACGATCGATGAACTTCTCATGCAGCAGTGGTGGCGCCGACGCCAGCACCCGGCTCCCCTCCTCGGTCAGCCTGGCATTGACGATACGCTTATCGGTCTGACTTCGCACTCGCTCAATCAACCCACGATCCTGCAGTCGATTCAAGATGGTGGTGACCGTTGCCGGGCTCAGGGAAACGTCGTTCGACAGACGGCGCACCGTCACATCCCCGAGAGTATCAATGGCTCTGAGTACCATGACCTGGGGAATGGTCAGCCCGCAGGCTTTGATCATTCTTTTAGACTGCAGGTCGGTCGCCCGGATGATGCGCCGAAGTGCCACAAGCACCTCAGGCCAGTATTGTGCCTCAGGCATGTTCTTCCTATACAAAATTCAACAGATAATTGCCGAGTATATTCACCCTCGGACTTTAGGCAACTAACTTATTGCCCTTAACTGAATTTACCTCTGCATCACCCGAAAATGCCCCTGAAAAGAACGTCATGCCCTCCCCCTGGAGGAACCGAAAACCCTGGCCTAACCCTCATCGTAGGGGTTGGCCAGAGTCGCCTTCAGAGAGTATCCCGCCGCAAAGGTTTCCATATCATAGGTCACCGCACTGAGGGTGCCTGTCACCCATACCGCGTCCCAGACAATGTCCTGAGGCAGTCCTTCTGGATAGTTCACATAGACGATCTGGTTGGTCGGTGGCGGCGGCACGTGGATGCAGGCCCCATAATAGGGAACCAGAAGGAACTCGGTCACCTTGTTTTCGTCCCCTTCCAGGGGAACCACAAACCCGGCCAGTCGCACCTCCTTGCCATTGAGGCCCTCCACTACACCGCCATAGGTCTGCACCCAGTCGATGGGAGCACTCTCATCGGCAAACATGGGGTGAATGGCATTGGAGGGTGGAGGTAAGGGATTATCTCGCTCCTCGGCGGGGATCAGATCCTCCCACTCCAACACCTTAACCTCGGCACTAACCATCTGGGATACCAGGGCCAGGACAGCCAACAACAGATATCGCATTTTCATTTTTCTCTCCTTACAATCTTTGGGTCAGGCCATCACTGAGGGTATGGCGGTAGGCTCGCCAGGCGGGCAAAATCCCGGCCAGGGTACCGGCCAACTGCACCGCCCCCATCATCCACAGCACAGAATCTGCGGGCATGCCAAGGCTCAGCTCCAGACCATACTGACTCCTTGCCCAGGGCGCCAGCACCAGCACACTCAATTGAGCCAGCAGATAACCGAACAGGGTTCCAATCAGGCTCAGCAGCGCCGCCTCTCCCCACAACAACAGGAAGATGTGTCTGGGCCCGGCCCCCATGGCCCTCAATATGGCCATCTCCCGACGCCGCTCTCCCAAACTGGCCAGCAAGGTGGTCAGCATGCCCGTCAGGCCCACCGCCACCACAAAACCGCAAACGATGGCCAAAGCCCGCTCCCCTTGAGACAGCAGAGCCCACAACTGGGACAGGGCCATACCGGGCAAGATGGCAGACAAAGGCTCAGAGCGGTTGTTATTGATGGCCCGCTGGACCCCCAACAGTCTCAACTTGCTCTCCAGCCCGACCAGGAAGGCGGTGATGGTCTTGGGAGTCAGGTCATACTGGTCCACCTGATCGCCACTGACCGCATAGCGGCGACTGCCCCCCTGCCATCCCAGATGGATCGCTTCTATGGCTTCCAGAGACACGTGCAGGCTTCGGTCCACCGGCGTGCCGGTTGGCGCCAGAATGCCCACCACGGTGAAAGGCATCTCATCGTGTTTGGAGAAGCTGACCGACGCCCCGGCGCCGTGGGAGAGCACCAGTTTGTCTTCAAGCTGGTAACCCAGCTTGGTGGCCACCTCGGCACCCAGGACCACATCAAACAAGCCTTCGAATCGGGTCCCCTGGGCCAGAGCCAGAGACTGTCCCTTGCCATATTGATAATGGTTGAAATAATTCAGGTTGGTACCCACCACCCGGTATCCCTTATGGGAATCCCCCAGGGCCAGGGGAATGGTCCAGGCCACACCCTTGGTACCCGCCAGCCTCTGGTAAGTGTCATAGCCGATGTTGTTGGTGGCATCCCCCAAGCGGAACACAGAGTAGAGCAGCAGATTGATGCTGCCACTTCTCGCCCCCACCACCAGATCCGTGCCTGAGATGGTGTTGGCAAAACTCTGCCTGGCCTGGGTTCTGACCATCTCCACCCCGATAAACAGGGCGACAGAGAGGGCGATCACCGCCAGGGTCAGTCCGACACTGGTGCGGCGGTTGGCCATGCTTCGTGTCATCAGGCTCAACATGGCAGCACCTCGGTGACTTGCTGATTGACCACCAACTGGTAGCCGCGCTCCACCACTTCGGCCAGCGCCGGGTCATGGCTGACCAGCAGCAAGGCCGAGCCTGACTGGGCACACTGCTGCGTCAGCAACGACAGGAAACTGTCTCTGGCCTTGGGATCCAAGGCCGAAGTGGGCTCATCCGCCAGAATCAGCCCTGGCGCACCGATCAGCGCCCTGGCAACCGCCACCCGCTGCTGCTGGCCTACGGACAACTGAGTCACCGGCTGACGATGCAGGCCCTCATCCAGCTCCATGGCGGTGAGCAACCGGCGGGCTTCCCTGGCAGGATTGTCGAGTCTGCGCCGGCGCTCTTTTGAAAACTTCAGTGGCATCAGCACGTTCTCTTCCACATTCAGATAGGGAAGCAGATTAAATTGCTGAAAAATGATCCCCATGGACTCCGCCCGCAGCCGATCCCGGCCCACCGCAGACAGGGCAGACAACTCGTCCCCTTCCAGCTTGAGCTTCCCCTGATAGCCGGACAACACGCCGCTGATCAGATTGAGCAACGTCGACTTACCGCTGCCAGATGGCCCCTGCAGCAACACCCTCTCCCCGGCGTTCAATACCAGCTCATCCACCCTGAGCTCACGCCCTGAACCTGGCCAGTGGTAGCTCAGGCCCTCTATGGCCAATTGAGTCATGATGCCCCCTACCAGCTCAGGGTGCTGTGCTGGCGACTGAGCTGGCCTCCGCCACTGCCCTGGGCTGTCAGCCGCTGGACCGTCAACGAGTGCAGCTCAGGAAACTGGTCGAACAGGCCCACCTCCAGTTGATTCAGGGCCGAGGGGGCCTTACAGCGCCACTGCCAACTGACCTCCAGCTCCATATGACCGTGCTCCGTAGGATGATCCAGCCCTTCGGGCCGACTCAGGCTGACCCCGTCAGGACGGCACTGGGCCTCACCGTTCAGGCTGAACAACCCATGGCCCGTCTCCAGTTGAGCCAGCACCTGCTCCACCTTAGCCCACTGGCTCTCATCGGCCGGTGCATGCTCAAAGCCCCACAGAGAGTGGGTATCTACCTCCAGGCTGACCTGCACCAGGTTCTGGTCCTGGACCAGAGTCAACAGGCCCTGGCCATGCAGGTGGGCCTGATGCTCTTCAAATTCGTGGTGATGATGATCTTGGTGGTCCGACGCCATTACGCCGATCGGCATCTGAACTAAGCCAATCAACAGGGCAACCTGACCCAGTTTTGTGTTGGTTCCCATAGAGAAACTCCGTCTATGAATCGAAAAAAGGGTGGGTTCATGACAGAGCAATGGGTGGATCGCGGTTGCCTCTGTTTTGGGGCACAGGCTGAACCAGGGGGCGGAGCTCGGGCACCACCCTGTTCAGAAACGGCGAGGAGGCAGGCCAGGTGACCCCGGACAGGCCAGTTGCCTGAAACCAGTGGTCAATCAGCAGGGCGTGTACACAGGGTACGCCCGCCTCGTGATGATGCAGTGCCTCCTCCAACCCCTGGCTGGCTAACATCGACAGATTGGCTGTCCAGATCATCAGAACCAGGACCAGGGCCCGCTGTGGTTTGGCGGTCTTGGGCATAGAGACTTGAGGCACTTGGGGGAAAACTGACATAAAAAGAGATCTATACCATCCATAGCAGTTCAGCAACAGCAAAGAGTTGTAACCGGAGGCGTCACCTGAACTGACTGATACCACAGGCCAATAGCCACCTGGGCAAGATTAAGCTAAGTCACTGGCCTAGCTATGCTAAATAGGTATTCGCCGTCTATCATCAAAGTATGGCATCCACCCTGAAGAGGCGCTACACCATGCTGCTCTCCACCCTGGTCCTGCTGCTGACCGCCGTGGTCTACACGGTGATGCGCTATGACAGTTACTCCAGTGGCGAACTCTCCATCATCTCCATCATGGTGCTGGTGTTCTCCGCCCTGCTGAGCGAAGTGGTTGCCCTGAGGCAGCGGCTGAAACAGTTGGAGAAGCGGGACCCTTAGGGCCTCAGTACCACGATTGCCCTCACCTCAACCACAAAAAAGCCCGGCTCTTGGCCGGGCTTTTATCGAATTACGGGCGCTTTGAATTAGCCGATGTGGGTCAGGCCACCCATGTAAGGGCGCAGCACTTCGGGGATCTCGATGCGACCATCCGCCTGCTGGCAGTTCTCCAGAATGGCCACCAGAGTGCGGCCCACCGCCAGGCCGGAGCCGTTCAGGGTGTGCAGCAGCTCGGGCTTGCCGGTTTCAGGGTTACGCCAGCGCGCCTTCATGCGACGTGCCTGGAAATCGCCCATGTTGGAGCAGGAGGAGATCTCACGGTACTTGGCCTGGCTGGGCACCCACACTTCCAGATCATAGGTCTTGGTGGAGCCAAAGCCCATGTCACCGGTGCACAGCACCACCTTACGGTAGGGCAGGTTCAGGTTCTGCAGAATCTTCTCGGCGTGACCGGTCAGTTGCTCCAGAGCCTCCATGGACTCGGAAGGCTTGGCCAGTTGCACCAGCTCCACCTTGTCAAACTGATGCTGACGAATCAGGCCACGGGTGTCACGGCCAGACGCACCGGCTTCGCTGCGGAAGCAGGGAGTGTGGGCGGTCATCTTCACCGGCAGGGCCTTGGCATCGATGATCTCATCACGAGCCATGTTGGTCAGGGGCACCTCGGCGGTGGGGATCAGGCTCAGACGACGATCGGTGTCCTCCTCCAGCTGCTCGGTGTGGAACAGATCCTCACCAAACTTGGGCAGCTGGCCGGTACCGCGCAGGCTGTCCGGGTTCACCAGGTAGGGCACGTACATCTCGGTGTAGCCGTGCTCTGTGGTGTGCACGTCCAGCATGTACTGGGCCAGGGCGCGATGCATGCGGGCCACCTGGCCCTTCATCACGATGAAACGGGAACCGGACAACTTGGCGGCGGAAGCAAAGTCCAGACCATCCACGCCTTCGCCCAGATCCACGTGATCCTTGACGTCGAAGTCGAAGCTGCGGGGCTCACCCCAGGTGCTCACCTCGACATTCTCCTCCTCATCGGCACCCAGGGGGCAGGAGGCGTCCGGCAGGTTGGGGATGCCGGCAACGATGTCGTCCCATTCGGCCAGCAGCTTGTCCTGAGCAGCCTTGGTCTCGGTCAGCTTGTCACCCAGGCTGGCCACTTCCGCCAGAAGTGGGGCGATATCTTCGCCATTGGCCTTGGCCTTGCCGATCGACTTCGAGCGACTGTTACGTTCAGCTTGCAGTTCCTGAGTTTCGACCTGCAGCGCTTTACGCTGTTCGTCCAGTTTGGTCAAACGCGCCACATCCAGGATGTAGCCTCGGGTAGCCAGACGCTCGGCAGTTTGCTCGATGTCGGCTCTTAGGTATTTGCTGTCTAACATATCGCTTCTATTTAGAGTCGTGCATAAACCAACTGCTGACCGCAGAACACCATCGCAAGACAGAGGCCTACGTTCAGCAATACATTCAACATGGCTTTGATCCAGTACCCCTCCTGCAGGAGCAGGACGGTTTCATTGGAGAAGGTGGAGAAGGTGGTCAACGCACCCAGCATGCCCACACCAATAAACGCTTTCAGGGTCGGGGACAGATTAGAGACATCGCCCCAGGCGTAGAGCGCCCCCATAATCAGAGAACCTATGCAATTGACGATCAGTGTACCAAAGGGAAAGCCAGTTCCGAATAGCTTTAGGGCAAGAATTGACGTGCCATAACGTGCGCTCGCTCCCACCGCGCCCCCCAGGGCCACCGCAATAAGGTTATTCATAGCGTTTGTTCCCACTTTGGCGGTCCATTTCCGCCAACTGATTGAGTTTCTCTTTGATCTTCCTCTCCAGGCCTCGTTCCGTAGGCTGGTAGAACTTTTCCTGCTGCAGCTCAGGCGGCAGGTAGACCTCACCGGCGGCATAGGCTCCCGGCTCATCGTGGGCATAGCGGTACTCGGCACCGTGACCCAGCTCCTTCATCAGCTTGGTGGGGGCATTGCGCAGGTGCACAGGCACCTCCAGGTGGCCGGTTTCCCGCGCCCGCATCCGGGCCGCCTTGAAGGCGGTGTAGACAGCGTTACTCTTAGGCGCCGCCGCCAGATAGACCAGGGCCTGAGCGATGGCTCGCTCCCCTTCCGCCGGACCAACCCGATGGAAGCAGTCCCAGGCGTTCAGGGCCACCTCCATGGCTCTGGGGTCGGCGTTGCCCACATCCTCGGAGGCGATGGCCAGACAGCGCCGGGCCACATAGAGGGGATCGCCGCCCCCTTCGAGAATGCGGCAATACCAGTAGAGGGCCGCATCCGGATTGGAGCCACGCACCGACTTGTGTACCGCCGAGATCAGGTCGTAAAACTGGTCGCCCTTGTTGTCGAATCGGGCCACCGGCTCGCCGGCCACCTGAGTCAGCATCTCCTGAGTGAGGACGCCATCCTCACTCATGTCCGCCATCAGCTCCAACAGGTTCAGGGCGCGGCGGGCATCGCCGTCCACCAGAGTCGCCAGGGCGGTCAGCACCTCTTCGGCCATGCTGAGACCGAGCTTACCCAGCCCCCGCTCTGTATCGGCCAGGGCATCGCTGAGGATCCGCTTGATGGCGTCGGCGTCCAGCTTCTTGATCACATAGACTCTGGCCCGGGAGAGCAGTGCACTGTTGACCTCGAAAGAGGGATTTTCCGTGGTGGCGCCGACGAAGATCACCGTGCCATCTTCGATGAAGGGCAAAAAGGCGTCCTGCTGGCTCTTATTGAATCTGTGGACCTCATCCACAAACAGCAGGGTGCGCCGCCCCTGGGCCTGGGCGACCTCCTTGGCCTTGGCGATCGCCTCACGAATCTCCTTGACCCCGGAGGTCACCGCGGAGATCCGCTCTACATGGGCATTGGAGTAGCTGGCCACCAGCTCTGCCAGGGTGGTCTTGCCGGTACCCGGCGGGCCCCAGAGGATCATGGAGTGGGCGCGGCCCGCCTCCAAAGCCTGACGAAGCGGCTTGCCAGGGGCGAACAGATGCTCCTGGCCTATGTAATGCTCCAGCTTCTCCGGGCGCATTCGCGCCGCCAGGGGGCGAAAATCCGGGCTAAAGTCCAGGCTCAGGCTGCTCATTGGCCGCGCTGATCGTCTATCTCGGTGCCCTCGGGCGCCTTGAACTGAAACTGCTCCGCGGCCACGGCCTCGGTGCTGAAACCGGACAGGGTAAACTCGCTGCGAACCGCCTGGCTGTCCAGCATAGCCAGAGAGGCGATGCTGTCTCCCTGGAAGCAGACGGACATACGGCGGATGTGGCTCTCTTCGCTGACCGGCTCGGCATCGAAGCATTGGCCATCCTGACTGAACTGATACTGGCTCCAGGCCTCATCGTCGGTACGGGTCAGTATGGTCAGGGGCGTCTGGGCGATGGCATCGTCCTGACGGTAGATGGACACCGCCTCCATCAGGGGATCGTAGACCCAAACGGCACTGCCATCGGCCACCACCAGGCTCTCCTCCGGCGCGGTCAATTGCCAGCGGAAACGGTCCGGGGCACTCACCGCCAGGCGGCCCTCGCCTTCCTGGATAAGCTCGCCCTGGTCGTCGAACACCTGCTGGCTGAAGAACGCCTGGAAGCTGTCCAGCTGCGCCAGTTTCTGTTTCAGGTTCTCTTCTGCCCCGGCATGAGCCAGAACGGGCAGCAGGGCTGCTGCCAAAATCACTCTTTTCATAGTTCCTCTCTGGAGGTGATGCCTCAGTTGGAGAGTGTTGCGCCAATCCCTCCCCCGGGCATCTTGTCTAATCTCTGGCGGGCACCAGCACCTCACGGTTGCCGTTGTGGCCCGGAGGACTCACCAGCCCACTCTGTTCCATCTCCTCAACCAGGCGCGCCGCCCGGTTGTAACCGATCTTCAGCTTACGCTGAACACTGGAGATGGACGCCCGGCGTGACTCAATCACGAATGCCACCGCCTCGTCATACAGAGGGTCCTTCTCCCCCTCTGCGTCGCCGCTCTCTCCGGGGAGCAGCACCTGTTCCCCGCCGCTCTCGCCGGCCAGGATCTCCTCAATGTAATCAGGCTCACCTCGGGCGCGCCAATCCGCCACCACCCGGTGCACCTCGTGATCGTCCACGAAGGCCCCATGGACCCGCATCGGTACCCCGGTACCCGGCGGCAAATAGAGCATGTCACCCTGCCCCAGCAGTTGCTCCGCACCCTGCTGATCCAGGATGGTGCGGGAATCCACCCGGCTGGACACCTGGAAGGCGATGCGGGTGGGAATGTTGGCCTTAATCAGGCCGGTAATCACATCCACCGACGGGCGCTGAGTTGCCAGGATCAGGTGGATGCCGGCGGCCCGGGCCTTCTGGGCGATACGGGCGATCAGCTCCTCTACCTTCTTACCAACGATCATCATCATGTCGGCAAACTCATCCACCACCACCACGATGGAGGGCAGCTTCTCAAGCTCAGGAGGCTGCACATCCATGGAATCCGTTGCACTCCACAGGGGGTCGGTCAAGGGCTCACCGGCGTCTCGGGCTTCCTGTACCTTGGCGTTGAAGCCTTTGAGGTTTCGCACTCCCAGGGCAGACATCAGCTTGTAGCGGCGCTCCATCTCTCCCACACACCAGCGCAGGGCGTTGGAGGCCTCCTTCATGTCGGTGACCACCTCACACAACAGGTGAGGAATCCCCTCATAGACCGACAGCTCCAGCATCTTGGGGTCGATCATGATCAGCCGCACCTCTTCCGGCGTGGACTTATACAGCAGACTGAGGATCATCACGTTGACCCCCACCGACTTACCCGAGCCTGTGGTACCCGCCACCAGCAGGTGGGGCATCTTCGCCAGGTCCACGGTCACCGGATAGCCGGCGATGTCCTGCCCCAGCACCATGGCCAGGTTGGACTTGGACTGCTCAAACTTGTCGCTGCCCAGTACATCGCGCAGATAAACAATCTCTCTGTGCTTATTGGGCAGTTCCAGGCCGATCACCGACTTGCCGGGAATCACCTCGACCACCCGCACACTGACCGCCGACAGGGCTCGGGCCAGATCCTTGGCCAGGTTGGTGATCTTGGAGACTTTGACTCCGGGAGCCAGGTCCAGTTCAAACCGGGTGATCACCGGCCCGGGATGCACGTCCACCACTTGGGCAGAGATGCTGAAATCCGCCAGCTTCAGCTCCACCAGGCGGGCTATCTGATCCAGCTCTTCGCGACTGATGGGGTTCTGGCTCTTATTGGGCCTGTCCAGCAGCTCCAGGGTGGGCATAAGAGTCTGAACTTCGGCCTGTGCTTGAGCAGCTACGGGCAGGGGTTGCTCACCTTTGGTTTTTGCTGCCTTTCTCGGTTTGGCTGCCTTAGGGGCAACTGCGGCTTCCGGAGCCTCAGGGGTCAACCCCTGGGTCAGAGCAGGCATAACCGGCTCAGATTGCTGGGGCTCGTCTCCCATCACCGGTTCGGTTCTGGCGCCGAACAGGGCCTCGGTATCCACCTGGGGCTCAGCCTTGGAGGGCAACTGCGGCGGCTCATCCTGGGCCTCTTCCGGCCCGTAGCGACGCTCGTCATACCAGGCGACGAAACGGTTGAACCAGCGGAAACGGTAAAGGAAAGGCACCCGGTCAAGCCAGTCGGTGGGCTCATCCTCGCCACTGTCTGCATCCCTGTCCAGGTCCGCCGAGATGGCAGAGGTGGCATAGGCGGGCGTGGCACCACCGCTAAAGGCGGGCTCTTTGTGCTTCTGGGCCACGGCCAGGATGTCGTCTTCGGCCGGCGTCGGCTCCCCCTTGTCACGATTGAGCATCCTG
Organism: Ferrimonas sp. YFM; assembly: GCF_030296015.1. Taxonomy (NCBI): domain Bacteria; kingdom Pseudomonadati; phylum Pseudomonadota; class Gammaproteobacteria; order Alteromonadales; family Ferrimonadaceae; genus Ferrimonas; species Ferrimonas sp. YFM. The sequence goes on along the minus strand of NZ_AP027368.1, from coordinate 1,574,669 downwards.
CTCGGCAGGGCCCAGAGCCACAACAGCGCCTTAATAACACCGGCGCCCACCGCCTCCACCACGGTCACCCAGCTCAAACCAGTAAACAGGGTGAAACCCGCGCCGATGAAGCAGAGCAGCAACAAGGTGGTGCCCATCAGGTTGAAATAGGGCAGCATGGCATCGCGAATCACATCACCAATCACGCCACCGGCGGAGAAGTAGTAGATGTCATCGGCATTGATGGAAGCCAGAGTGGAGAAGCCAAGCAGCATCAGCAGCAGGCCAACAATGCGCAGGGCTACAGAAAAGTAGTCAATCTCGCCAAGGTGGTAGCTGCGGCGGAACATCAGCCAGCCTATGCCAGCGGTCAGCACCGGAATGGCCCAGGCACTGATGCCAAAAGCGAAATAGAGCAGGTCTGCCAGCCAGGCGCCGACCCGCCCCATGGTATTGTGCACCTGCCCGTCCCAGGCGGTCTGGCTCCAGCCCGGATCCGCCGGATGGAAGCTTCCCAGGGCGGCAAGGAGATAGAGAGCCAGGGCACAACAGAGAATTAACCCCAGTTCCAGTAATCGCTGAATGCCGTTTAGAGTGCGTGGCGCAGTCTCTTGCTCACTCAAGGCGTAACCCTTTTTTTCTCGCAGATTCAATAGAGAAGCCTACCATATCAGACAATGGCGGCAGATGCATGGTTATCTATACAGTTATTGGCAGGGTTTACAGGGGCCTAAACGCAACAGTGCCTCCGCTGGAGGCACTGTTGGCTGGGGGTTTCCCGAGGATCAGGCAGGGATGGTGGTCTGACTGATCTGAACCCGGCTGGTCTGCTTGACCTCCTCCATCACCACGTAGGTGCGGGTGTCCTTCACGCCGGGGAGCTTCAGCAGGGTGTCGGACAGCAGCTGACGGTAAGCGGACATGTCGCTCACGCGAGTCTTCAGCAGGTAGTCGAAATCGCCGGATACCAGGTGGCACTCCTGGATGTCTTCCAGAGCCATCACGGAGTGATTGAACTTATCAAACACGTCCGGGGAGTCACGATTGAGGGTGATCTCCACATAAACCAGCAAAGAGGCGCCCAGGTAGTGGGGGTTAACCAGAGCGGTGTAACCCTGGATGAAACCCTGGCGCTCGAGGCGCTTAACCCGCTCCAGACAGGGAGTCGGACTGAGACCCACGCGCTTGGACAGTTCAACGTTGGAGATGCGGCCATCCTTTTGCAGTTCATTAAGGATGTTGCGGTCGATTCTGTCCAACTCTTTGAGTGGCTTTTTCTTATTATATGCCATTTTGTGCTTCCTTTTCCCTTCTTGGTTGGGATTTTATCCTAATAATGCCCAAATATATCGGAAGAAAAACTTCCGACTGAATAATATACTGATTCGCACCCGATAGCCACGAAAAAATCATATTCAGGGGTAGTTTTTCCATACTTACGCCTGTGGATTAATAGAAAATACAAAAGGGGACAATATGATCATCGGTGTGCCAAAGGAGATTAAGAATCACGAGTACCGTGTTGGCATGGTGCCAGCCAGCGTGCGGGAATTGACCCGTCGCGGCCATCAGGTACTGGTGCAAACCCAGGCGGGCAGTGGTATTGGTTTTGACGATCAGGACTATATCAACGCCGGCGCCGAGATCCTCGGCACCGCAGAGCAGGTCTTCGCCCAGGCGGAGATGATTGTAAAGGTAAAAGAGCCTCAGGCAGTAGAACGTGCCATGCTGCGCCCCGGCCAGATCCTGTTCACCTACCTGCACCTGGCCCCGGACCTGCCTCAGACCGAGGATCTGGTTAAGAGTGGCGCCATCTGCATCGCCTACGAAACCGTCACCGATGATAAAGGCGGCCTGCCTCTGCTGGCCCCCATGTCTGAAGTCGCCGGTCGCATGTCCATCCAGGCCGGCGCCCAGGCCCTGGAAAAATCTCACCAGGGCCGCGGCATGCTGCTGGGTGGTGTCCCCGGCGTAGAGCCCGCCAAAGTCGTCGTCATCGGTGGCGGCATGGTTGGCCGCAACGCCGCCCTGATGGCCGTAGGCCTGGGTGCCGACGTCACCATCCTCGACCGCAACGTCAACGTACTGCGTGACCTGAACCATCAGTTCGAGAACCGCGCCAAGGTGATCTACTCCACAGCAGAAGCCCTGGAGAAGCACGTACTGGAAGCGGATCTGGTGATTGGCGGCGTCCTGATCCCCGGCGCAGCGGCGCCCAAGCTGGTGACCCGCGAGCACATCAGCAAGATGAAGCCCGGCGCGGCCATTGTGGACGTGGCCATCGACCAGGGCGGTTGTGTCGAAACCTCCAAGCCCACCACCCACCAGGAGCCTGTCTACATCGTCGACGATGTAGTGCACTACTGTGTGGCCAACATGCCGGGCGCCGTGCCCCGCACCTCCACCTTCGCCCTGAACAACGCCACCCTGCCCTACATCGTGGCCCTGGCGGAGAAGGGGTATAAGCAGGCCCTGCTGGACGACAAGCACCTGCTGAATGGCCTGAACGTGATGGACGGTAAGATCACCTGTGAAGAGGTGGCCGAGGCCCTGAACTTCGAGTTCGTCGAGCCCCGCTCCCTGCTGGTTGGATAAAAAACCTGACAGTGCAATCGAAAAAAGGGGGCAATGGCCCCCTTTTCTTTTGCCCCTTCGGCCCATAGAATCCGGGCATATGCTTATGGATGGAGACTCTAATGACCCAGGCAAAACACTGTGGCCTACTGATCCTTGGTTCCGGCCCCGCCGGCTACACCGCAGCGGTGTACGCAGCCCGCGCCAACCTCAACCCGGTGCTGATCACCGGCATGCAACAGGGCGGCCAGCTGACCACCACCACAGAGGTGGAGAACTGGCCCGGTGATCCGGAAGGCCTGACCGGCCCCGGCCTGATGCAGCGAATGCAGGAGCACGCGGAGAAGTTTGAAACCGAGATCCTGTTCGACCACATCAATGAAGTGGATCTGAAGACCCGCCCCTTCCGCCTCAAGGGCGACAGCGGCGAGTACACCTGTGATGCCCTGATCATCTCCACCGGTGCCAGCGCCAAGTACCTGGGCCTGGACTCCGAGGAAGCATTCAAGGGGCGCGGTGTCTCCGCCTGTGCCACCTGTGACGGCTTCTTCTACCGCAATAAGCCTGTGGCCGTTGTCGGCGGCGGCAACACCGCCGTGGAGGAGGCGCTCTACCTCTCCAACATCGCCAGTGAGGTGCACCTGATCCATCGCCGTGACAGCTTCCGCGCCGAGAAGATCCTGGTGAAGCGCCTGATGGACAAGGTGGAGAACGGCAACATCGTGCTGCACACCGACCGTACCCTGGATGAAGTACTGGGCGACGACATGGGCGTCACCGGCGTGCGCATCAAGGACACCAAGTCCGATGCCACCGAGGAACTGACCGTGGACGGCGCCTTTATCGCCATCGGTCACCAGCCCAACACCCAGATCTTCGAAGGCCAGCTGGAGATGAAGGATGGCTACATCCTGGTTCAGAGCGGCCTCGAGGGCAACGCCACCGCCACCTCAGTACCCGGCGTGTTTGCCGCCGGCGACGTGATGGACCACAACTACCGCCAGGCGATCACCTCTGCCGGCACAGGTTGTATGGCCGCCCTGGACGCCGAGCGTTTCCTGGACGCTCAGTAAGGTTCCGGTTAATCAGATTCAAGGGGGAGCTCAGACTCCCCCTTTTCGCCTTTGAAAGACAGTTGTTATGGATAAAGCCCTTCAGCGCCACCTGACCTCCTGGCTCCGCGGCGCTGCCAAGCCGGCCCGCCTGTGGCTGATGCTCACCCTGGGGTGCGGCCTGCTCGCCGGTCTGGCGATCATCGGCCAGGCGTGGATTCTGGCCGACCTGCTGCACCAACTCATCATCCTCGAGGTGGCCAAGGAGCAGTTAAGCCAACAGTTCCTGATGCTGGCAGCACTCATCGCCCTCAAATCCCTGGCACTGGCCGGGCGCGAGCGCTTCAGCTTCAATATTGGTGCTCTGGTCCGCCAGAACACCCGCAGCGCCATCCTGGACAAGATGGACCGCCTGGGCCCCGCCTATACGGCACAGCGTGCCCAGGGGGCCTGGACCACCATGCTGCTCGAGCAGACCGAGCAGATGCAGGACTTCTTCGCCAAGTATCTGCCCCAGATGATGCTGGCAGGGATGATCCCCCTGATGATCCTGGTGCTGCTGTTCCCCATCAACTGGATCGCCGGCCTTATCCTGCTGGGCACCGCTCCGCTCACCATTCTCTTTATGGCGATTATCGGCATGGGCGCCGCCGACGCCAACAAGCGCAACTTCCAGGCCCTGGCCCGCCTCTCCGGCACCTTCCTCGACCGGCTTCGCGGCATCAGCACCATACGCCAGTTTGCCGCCGTTGACGCCCAGGCCCGCTCCCTGAACCAGGCCTCAGAGGAGTTCCGTGAACGCACCATGGAGGTGCTGCGCATGGCCTTCCTCTCGTCGGCGGTGCTGGAGTTCTTCGCCGCCATCTCCATCGCCCTGATTGCGGTCTACTTCGGTTTCAGCTATCTCGGCCATCTGGACTTCGGCCACTATGGCGCCGGCATCACCCTGTTTACCGGCTTCCTGGTACTGCTGCTGGCCCCAGAGTTCTATCAGCCCTTGCGAGATCTTGGCGCCTTCTATCATGCAAAGGCCCAAGCCCTGGGCGCCGCCGAATCCATCGTCGAATTCCTGGAGCAGCCTGAACCGCAAGCCGCCGGCCAACACACCCCGAACCTGGGAGAAGGCCTCAGCATAGATGCGCAGCAGCTGGTGGTCATCGCCCCCGACGGCACCCCACTGACTCTCCCGGTCAGCTTCAGCCTGAAGCCAGGAGAGAAGCTCGGCCTGGTGGGCCCCTCCGGGGCCGGCAAGAGCTCCATACTCAAGACGCTCATGGGCCTGATGCCCTACCAGGGCAGCCTCAAGGTGAATGGCACTGAGGTACGAGACCTGGCACGGGATCACTGGATGGGCCACTACAGCTGGCTGGGACAGAACCCCGCCCTGATTCATGGCAGTGTCCGTGACAACCTGCTGCTGGGTCAGCCTCAGGTCTCCGAAGAGCAATTGGCCCAGGCCTGTGCCCTCGCCCATCTGGACGAGGCCCTGGCCCTGTTCCCCGAAGGGCTGGCCCACAGAGTCGGGGACCGCAACAGTGGCCTGTCCGTCGGTCAGGCTCAGCGCCTGGCCCTGGCCCGCGCCCTGCTCAAGGATGCCCCTCTGCTGCTATTAGATGAGCCTACCGCCAGCCTGGATCACAAGAGTGAAACCCTGGTGATGGACGGCCTGAGACATCACTGGCAACAACGAAGTGTGGTCCTGGTCAGTCACCGCCGTCAGGCGTTGGAGGAGCTGGACCAGGTATTGGAGATTCAGCCCAGGGAGGCCGGCCATGAATGATCTTAAACCCTTCCTGAGCCTGTTCCGCCCCCATTGGAGGATGATGAGCCTGGGTATTGTGCTGGCCATTGTCACCCTGTGTGCCAGCATCGGCCTGCTCTCCCTGTCCGGCTGGTTCCTGGCCGCGTCGGCCAGTGCCGGCCTGGTGGTGGCGACCCGCGGTCAGTTCAACTACATGTACCCCAGCGGCGGGGTCCGTGGCCTCTCCATCCTGCGCACCGCAGCCCGCTGGGCCGAGCGGGTGGTCAGTCATGATGCCACCTTCCGTCTGCTCACCGATCTGCGCGACCGCTTCTTCCGTGCCCTGGCCCCTCTGACTCCGGGGGACAGAGGCGATCTGCGCGACGGCGATCTGCTGAATCGTATGGTGGCGGATGTGGACACCCTGGACCACCTCTACCTGAGGCTGATCTCCCCTCTGGTGGCGGCCATAGTAGCCATCGCCGCCGTAGGCGCCCTGGTGGCCCTGTTTGATCCGACCCTGGCAGCGGTGCTGGTGGCCATTCTGCTGAGCCTGCTGGTGATCCTGCCGCTGATCTTCTACCGCCTGGGTCGCGCACCCGGACGGCAGTTGGGGGAAAGCACCCGCACCCTGCGCCAGCAGCTGGTGGACTTCATTGCTGCCCAGACCGAACTGGCGGTCTATGGCGGCACCCAGGCCCAGCGTGGCCAGATCCGCCAGGCCGAGTCTGGGCTGCTGCAATCCCAGCGCCAGCTGACCCGGGTCACCGCCGCCTCCCAGGCCCTGCTGCAGCTGCTCAACGGCTGGGCCCTGGTACTGATGCTCTATCTGGCCGCCGATCAGATTGGCAGCCTCACTCCGCCCGGGCCACTGCTGGCCCTGGTGGCCTTTGTGACCCTGGCCAGCTTCGAAGCCCTGGTGCCTGTGGCCGGTGCCTTCCAGCACCTGAGTCACACCATCAATGCCGCCGGACGACTCAGGCCAGTGCTGGAGCAGCGCCCATCGCTCACCTTTGGCCTGGCCGGCTGGCAGGATGCCCCCATCCAACTCAATGACGTCAGCTTTGCCTACCCAGGCAGCCCCCTTGCCGCTCTGGAGCAGGTCAACCTGACTCTGGCTCCCGGCGAGAAGGTGGCCCTGGTGGGTAAAACAGGTTGTGGTAAATCTTCGTTGCTGAACCTGCTGAGCCGGGAGTGGCAACCCACTTCAGGCAGCCTGACTCTGGGCTCGACCCCCTGGCAGGAGCTCAGCGAAGCCACACTGCGGCAACAGGTCTGCCTGGTGGAACAACGGGTCCATGTGTTCAGCGGCACACTGAAAGAGAACCTGCTGCTGGCCAGGCCCGGGGCCAATGATGCAGAGCTGGAAGAGGCTTTGGATGCCGTGGGCCTCAAGGGCCTGCTGGAGAAGGAGGGGCTGGCACTCTGGTTGGGTGAGGGAGGGCGGCAGCTCTCCGGCGGCGAAGCCCGCCGCATCGGCCTGGCCCGTGCCCTGCTCCACCCAGGCTCTGTGCTGCTGATGGATGAACCCACCGAGGGGCTGGACGACAGCACCGAGCGACAGGTTCTGGATGGGCTGCTTCAGGGCGGGCGCACCGTCCTCTATGTCACCCATAAGAGCGCCGGCCTGGAAAGAATGGACAGGGTATTGCAGGTGGAACAGGGCCGGATTGTCAGCGGTCACTAACACGCAAAAGGGCGCCTCAGGGCGCCCTTTTCTGTCGCTGGCGCCTGCTAGCGCTACATCGCCTTGTCGACCCGGACATTGTCATTGGAGAGGAACACCAGCCTCACCTCATCCCCGGGAGCAAACAGCATCGACGGATCTCTGTCCTGCAGCACCATGAGGCGTTCCCCCTCTTCGGTCACCACAATCAGCTCCACCAGCCGTACCTGGCGAACCTGATAACCGGGGTTGCGGTTATGAGCCATGTTGGCTCCCAGCAGGGCCCCCACCACGGTGGCCACATCCCGCCCGGAGCCATCCCCGAACTGATTGCCGATCAGGCCACCGATAAGGGCACCACCAAAGGTCTTCCACCCCCGGTTACGATCTTCGATAAGCTCCTGTTGTTCCACCTGGCGTACCGATTCCACTGTGGCATAATCCACCTTCTGCACCGGCACCGCCTGGTTGCGGTTATAGACCTGGGCATGGGCCAGGGAGGTGCCGAGAAGCATCAGCACCAACAATCCTCGTATCACCTGCATGGTTTTTTCGCTAACTTTAATAAGACACAGGTTCTATAGTACGCGTTATGGTCAAGGTTGTCCGCTACCTCAATAATGAACATCACTGGTTCCCCACCCCGGAGGAAGCACTGGCCGAACCCAACGGCCTGCTGGCCATAGGAGGCGACCTCTCCCCGGAGCGGTTGATGCAGGCCTACCGGAGGGGGATTTTCCCCTGGTTCAACCCGGACGAGCCCATTCTCTGGTGGTCACCGGATCCCAGGGCGGTGTTTCGGGTGGCCAATCACCGCCCCTCACGCAGCCTGAAGCGATCGGTGCGGCGCATGGGGTGGCGATTGACCCTGAACCACCATTTCGCCGGCGTCATCGACGGCTGTGCCTCCCCCAGATCCAAACAGGAGGGCACCTGGATCTCGCCCCAGATGCGCGCCGGCTACCTGGAACTCCACCGTCTGGGCCAGGCCCACTCGGTGGAGGTGTGGCACAACGGCACTCTGGTCGGCGGTCTCTACGGCGTACTGGTGGGCGGGCTGTTCTGCGGGGAATCGATGTTCCACCGTCAGAGCGACGCCTCCAAGGCGGCCTTCTGGGCCCTGAACCACCACCTGAAGTCGTGCAACGTACAGTGGATTGACGCCCAGGTGCCCAATGAACACCTGGCCCACCTGGGCAGTGAAAACCTCTCCCGCGAGGCGTTTCTGCAGCTTCTGTCCGGCTGCCGGGATCAGCGGGTGGACCCGGCCCGCTGGCAACCACAGGAGATCAACCTGAATGTCTGAGGTGAGCCGGTTGCCTCTGGGGCTGAGCCAACCCTTCGAGTGCAGCTACCGGCCTGAGAAGAAAGAACAACTGCTGATTGTGCAGAGCAAGATGAACCCGGGCCACTTCGAGGGATTGATGAGCCTGGGGTTTAGGCGCAGCGGCAGCGATGTCTATCGCCCCCACTGCCCTGAGTGTCGCTCCTGCGAGCCGGTTCGGGTTCTGGTGAAAGAGTTTGTGCCCAGCCGCTCTCAGAGGCGGATACTGGCCAAGAACCGGGATCTGACCTGGCGGGTGGTCAGTCAGCCCACCGATGAGCACCGGGCCCTGTACCACAGGTACATTCGCGGACGTCACAGCGACGGTCCCATGTATCCTCCCACAGATGAACAGTTCAACCGCTTCCTGCCCTGCGACTGGCTGGAGCAGAGGTATCTGGAGGGGCGCCTGGACGGCAAGCTGGTGTTGGTGGCGGTGACCGACCGCCTCAGTCAGGCGCTGTCCGCGGTCTACACCTTCTTCGAGCCCGAGCTGGATAAGCGCTCTTTGGGGGTGTGCGGTATACTTAAACAGTTGGAGTACGCCAAGAGTGAGGGTAAGCATTTTCTCTATCTGGGCTACCAGATCGAAGAGTGCCGGAAGATGGCCTACAAAACCCAGTATCGCCCCTATCAGACCCTGACAACCGGCGGCTGGCACACCCTGGCCTAAGCCAACTTTACACTAGCCGTAAATTGCGGCATGATACGCCCGATTTTTGTTTCGTAACAGGATAACCACTTAATGGCAAAAGAAGACAGTATTGAGATGCAGGGCACCATCCTGGAGACCCTCCCCAACACCATGTTCCGTGTTGAACTGGAAAACGGCCACGTTGTGACCGCCCACATCTCTGGCAAGATGCGCAAGAACTACATCCGTATCCTCACTGGCGATACCGTGACTGTAGCTCTGACCCCCTACGACCTGAGCAAGGGCCGCATCGTCTTCCGTTCTCGTTAATTCCTGTTGCGAGGTCGCCTCGGCGGCCGACGCCGGATTCAAAAAAGCCCAGCAAACGCTGGGCTTTTTGTTTATCGGGCAGATTATCAGGCTTCCGCCACCTCTTCCGGGGCATAGTGGAAGGTCAGTTCATCGGACTCCACCGTCACCTGCACCTCACCGCCATCCTGGAGGCGACCGAACAGAATCTCATTGGCCAGAGGCTTTTTGAGCTGCTCCTGAACCAGGCGGCCCATGGGGCGGGCGCCCATGTTCTCGTCGTAGCCCTTCTCGGCCATCCAGACCCTGGCATCCTCGTCCACCTGCAGAGTGACGCTCTTGGCGTCCAGCTGCGCCTGCAGCTCCACCAGGAACTTGTCCACCACCTTGGCGATCACCTGCATATCCAGATGGTTGAACCAGATGATGGAATCCAGGCGGTTGCGGAACTCTGGGGTGAATACCCGGTTGATCTCACTCATGGCGTCCAGGCTGTGGTCCTGCTGACGGAAACCGATGGACTTGCGGATGGTCTCCTGCACACCGGCGTTGGTGGTCATCACCAGGATCACATTGCGGAAGTCCGCCTTGCGACCATTGTTGTCGGTCAGGGTGCCATGGTCCATCACCTGCAGCAGCAGGTTGTACACATCCGGGTGAGCCTTCTCGATCTCATCCAGCAGCACCACGGAGTGAGGATGCTTAAGCACCGCATCGGTGAGCAGGCCACCCTGGTCATACCCCACATAGCCTGGAGGCGCACCCACCAGACGGGAGACACTGTGGCGCTCCATGTACTCGGACATGTCGAAGCGGATCAGCTCGATCCCCATCAGCCTGGCCAGCTGGTTGGTGACCTCGGTCTTACCCACCCCGGTCGGGCCGGCCAGCAGGAAGCTGCCCACGGGCTTGTCCTCATTGCCCAGGCCTGAGCGGGAGAGGCGGATAGACGCGGTCAGGGCGTCGATGGCCGGGTCCTGACCGAAGACCACCATCTTCAGGTTGCGGTCCAGGTTGGCCAGCAGATCCTTGTCAGAGGCGGACACCGACTTCTCGGGGATCCGCGCCATCTTGGCGATGATCGCCTCAACGTCATTCACCGACACCGTCTTCTTGCGCTTAGACGGCGGCAACAGCGCCATGCGAGCCCCCGCCTCATCAATCACGTCGATCGCCTTGTCAGGCAGGTGACGTTCATTGATGTGCTTGGAGGAGAGCTCCGCCGCCGCGGTCAACGCCGACTGGGTGTAGCGCACCGCATGGTGCTGCTCATAACGCTCCTTCAGGCCTTGCAGGATGCGGATGGTGTCCTCCACACTGGGTTCCACCACGTCGATCTTCTGGAAACGACGAGCCAGGGCCCGGTCCTTCTCGAAGATCCCCTGGAACTCCTGGTAGGTAGTGGAACCGATGCAGCGCAGCTTGCCGCTGGACAGCAGAGGCTTAAGCAGGTTGGAGGCGTCCATCATGCCGCCACTGGCCGCGCCGGCACCGATGATGGTGTGGATCTCATCGATAAAGAGGATGGCGTTCTTGCGACGCTGCAGCTGACGCAGCACCGCCTTAAAGCGTTTCTCAAAATCGCCCCGGTACTTGGTGCCCGCCAGCAGCGAGCCCATGTCCAGGCTGAAGATGATGGCGTCAGCCATCACCTCAGGCACCTGCTCATTGACGATGCGATAGGCCAGGCCTTCGGCGATGGCGGTCTTGCCCACGCCGGCTTCGCCCACCAGCAGCGGATTGTTCTTGCGGCGGCGGCACAATACCTGGATGGCCCGCTCCAGTTCGTTGTCGCGGCCAATCAGAGGATCAATCAGACCGGCTTTGGCCTGCTCGTTCAAATTGGTGGCGAAGTTCTCGAGCTTCTCATTGCCCTCGGCGGACTCTTCGCTCTGCACCTCTTCCTGGCTGTCATCACCGCCGGCGTCCATGTCCTCGCCACCCTTCACCACCCCATGGGCGATGAAGTTGACCACATCCAGCCGGGTGACGTCGGATTTGCGCAGCAGGTAGACCGCCTGGGACTCCTGCTCGCTGAAGATGGCCACCAGCACGTTGGCACCGGACACCTCGTTGCGCCCACTGCTCTGTACGTGGAATACGGCCCGTTGCAGTACCCGCTGGAATCCCAGGGTCGGCTGGGTCTCCCGCTCCTCATCGTCGGCGGGGATCAGCGGCGTGGTCTGTTCAATGAAGCCCTCGATCTCCTGTCGCAGGGTCACAAGCTTCGCGCCACAGGCCTCCAGGGCCTCTTTGGCGGCCGGGTTGTCCAGCAGGGCGAGCAGCAGGTGCTCTACGGTCATGAACTCGTGGCGGCTGTTCTTGGCCCGCTGGAACGCCGTGTTCAAGGTCAGTTCGAGGTCTTTGTTCAGCATATGGAGTTCCCCTGAGTTACGTTGGACATGCTAGTTACACGCGCTCTGTTGAGCACAACAGAGGATGACCGTGTTCACGAGCGTACCGGTTTACCTGCATCGCCTTAGTTTCGGCGATGTCCAGGGTGTACAACCCACAAATACCCTTTCCCTGATGGTGGATTGTCAACATGATCTCCGTCGCTTCCTCGACGGGCTTGGCAAAAAATTTCTGCAGTACTTCAACCACAAAGTCCATGGGTGTGTAGTCATCATTATTCAGTATCACCTTGTACTGAGGCGGTGGCTCCACAGCCTGTTCTTGAGAGTCTCTCTCAACAACCAAGTCTGGTAGGGTCTCTCTGCTCATTGTAAAAGCTTAGTCATTCCGTTGGGGTTTGTTGAAGATTGTGATTCATTTAGGGCTTGACGACCATGTTACTCATTTGTTAATAGATAAAGAGTCAACATCAATAGTTGGCCGCTACGTTTCGCCCTCACTACCAGTTATATGGGCGAAACCAGACGATTACAAGACGATTCAAGACTAATGGAAGGAAGTCGAGGTATGGCTAACGGAACAGTGAAGTGGTTTAACAACGCCAAAGGATTCGGATTTATCTGCCCTGAGACCGGAGGTGAAGACGTGTTTGCCCACTACTCCACCATCCAGATGGAAGGGTATCGGACACTAAAGGCCGGCCAGAACGTGGAGTTTGAGATGGAAGAGGGTCCCAAGGGGATGCACGCCTCCAACATCACTCCCGTCAAGTAAGGCGGAATCTGAATTAAAAAAAGCAGACCCGAGGGTCTGCTTTTTTTGTTGCTCGCAACCTGTGGCTACACAGCCTCTTACATATTATCGATCACCGCATCGCCGAACTCGGAGCAGCTCAGCAGGGTCGCTCCGTCCATCAGGCGATCGAAGTCGTAGGTCACGGTCTTGGCGGCGATGGCGCCTTCCATGCCCTTAACCACCAGGTCGGCGGCTTCCAGCCAGCCCAGATGACGCAACATCATCTCGCCGGAGAGGATCAGGGAGCCCGGGTTGACCTTGTCCTGACCCGCGTACTTGGGCGCGGTGCCGTGGGTGGCTTCAAACAGGGCCACACCATCACCGATGTTGGCGCCGGGGGCGATGCCGATACCACCCACCTGGGCCGCCAGGGCGTCGGAGATGTAGTCACCGTTGAGGTTCATGGTGGCAATCACATCGTACTCGGCGGGACGCAACAGAATCTGCTGCAGGAAGGCATCGGCGATCACATCCTTGATGATGATCTCCTTGCCAGTGTTGGGGTTGGTCATCTTGCACCATGGACCACCATCCAGCAGCTCGGCACCGAACTCACGCTGGGCCAGTTCATAACCGAAGTCCTTAAAGGCACCCTCGGTGAACTTCATGATGTTGCCCTTGTGCACCAGGGTGACGGAATCGCGATCGTTATCGATGGCGTATTGGATGGCCGCACGCACCAGACGATCGGTGCCCTCTTTCGAGATGGGCTTGATGCCGATGCCGCAGTTCTCCTCGAATCGGATCTTGGTGGCGCCCATCTCTTCAGTCAGGAACTTGATCACCTTGTCCGCTTCGGCGGTGCCCGCCTGCCACTCAACACCGGCGTAGATGTCTTCACTGTTCTCACGGAAGATCACCATGTCGGTCAGCTCGGGGTTCTTCAGTGGGCTGGGAGTACCCTGGTAGTAGCGTACGGGACGCAGGCACACATACAGGTCCAGCTCCTGACGCAGGGCCACGTTCAGGGAACGGATACCACCGCCCACCGGAGTGGTCAGGGGGCCCTTGATGGCAACGGCGTAATCCTTCACCGCTTCCAGGGTCTCTTCCGGCAGCCAGGTGTCGGCACCGTAGACCTGGGTGGATTTCTCACCGCAGTAGACCTCCATCCAGTGAATCTTCTTCTCACCGCCGTAGGCTTTCTCTACTGCAGCGTCCAGAACCTTACGCATAGGGGGGGTCACGTCCACACCGATGCCATCACCTTCGATGTAAGGAATGATGGGTTCGTTGGGAACGTTCAGCGCACCGCCGTCGGCAACAGTAATCTTCTCACCAGCAGCTGGAACGACAATCTTGGACTCCATGTAATTCTCCTTTTTCCTTGCGCATGTAGGGGGGCCGGCCCTTCCGACCGAATCATGAGCTTTGTCACATTTCGCCGTCATCATATACCAGACTGCACAGATTAGAAACGGCCACCACTTCGCGTCATTGAGTATGACTTCATCATAAGGGTCATACCATTGAACCTTGGTCTAGGGGTTGTTTTTTCGTCGGTGAGATGTTGGCAGCCGCCGGAGTATCTGCCTAAAATCACAGCAAAAGCGAGCCTAAACCGCTTACCGGTTCATCGAGCGGTACAAAATTGTTTCGCTGGCACCGACATACCCTAGTCCCTGGGTATCAAGCTGGGTAAACTAGGGGGATGCAAAAGAGAAGACCCCAAAGAACCCCGCGCCGTCCGGCATCGGCAAATCGCCCTCGCCCGCCTCAGGGCCCGAGAAAGGTGCTGCTGTTCAACAAGCCCTTCGATGTACTGACCCAGTTCACCGACGATCAGAATCGCGCCACCCTCAAGGACTTCATTCCCGTTGCCGGGGTGTACGCCGCCGGCCGCCTGGACAGGGACAGCGAAGGACTGCTGGTGCTCACCAACGACGGCAAGCTTCAGGCCAGGCTGACCCAGCCAGGCAAGAAGACCAGCAAGACCTACTGGGTCCAGGTCGAGGGAGAACCCAGTGACGACGCGCTGGCGCAGCTGCGCGACGGGGTGACACTCAAGGATGGCCCTACCCTGCCCGCCAAGGTGGAGCGCATAGAGGAGCCCCAGGGGCTGTGGCCGCGAAACCCGCCCATCCGCGAGCGCAAGTCCATCCCCACCAGCTGGCTGGCGATCACCATCATCGAGGGACGCAACCGTCAGGTGCGCCGCATGACCGCCCACATCGGCCACCCGACCCTGAGGCTGATTCGCTATCGCATGGGCAACTGGACCCTGGACGGTCTGGCCAGTGGCGAATACCGCCAGCTGGAGAATTAATTCCAACTATTTGGAAATTTCTCCACTTCCCCTCTTGAAGGGGGGCAACACTAACCCCATATGGCCATTTCGTGATAAAATTCTGCCCCGCCCGCTTTGCGGGCGCCGTTTTTTGTTGAGCCACACTACTAACCGGAATTCGCTTGTCTATGTCAGATAACAGCTCAAAAAAGGTGATCGTCGGTATGTCCGGCGGCGTCGACTCCTCTGTCTCCGCCTATCTGCTGATGCAGCAGGGCTATCAGGTAGAGGGCCTGTTCATGAAGAACTGGGAGGAAGATGACACCGAAGAGTATTGCGCCGCAGCGCAGGATCTGGCCGACGCTCAGGCGGTATGTGACAAGCTGGGCATCGAGCTGCACAGCGTCAACTTTGCTGCAGAATACTGGGACAATGTGTTCGAGTACTTCCTGGAGGAGTACAAGGCGGGACGCACCCCCAACCCGGACATCATGTGCAACAAAGAGATCAAGTTTAAAGCCTTCCTGGAGTTCGCCGCCGAAGCCCTGGGTGCCGACTACATCGCCACCGGCCACTATGTGCGCCGACGCGAAACCGAGGACGGCCGCTTCCAGATGCTCAGAGGCCTGGATGGCAACAAGGACCAAAGCTACTTCCTCTACACCCTGGGCAGTGAACACGTGGGCCAGACCCTGTTCCCCGTGGGTGAGCTGGAGAAGCCAGAGGTGCGCCGCATCGCCGAGGAGCAGGATCTGGTCACCGCCTCCAAGAAGGACAGCACCGGCATCTGTTTCATCGGCGAGCGCAAATTCACCGATTTCCTGGCCAAGTACCTGCCCGCTCAGCCCGGTGACATCGAGACCGTCGACGGTGAGGTGATCGGCACCCATCAGGGGCTGATGTACCACACCCTGGGCCAGCGTAAAGGGCTGGGGATCGGCGGCCTGAAGAATTCAGGCGATGACCCATGGTACGTGGTGGACAAGGATCTGGAGCGCAACGTCCTGCTGGTGGCCCAAGGGGCCGACCACCCCAGGCTCTTCTCCAAAGGCCTGGTGGCCAACCAGCTGCACTGGGTGGACCGCAAGGGTCCGGCCGATGGCAGCCGGATAACGGTAAAAACCCGCTATCGCCAACAGGATATTCCCTGTAGCCTCAAGGTATTGGATAATGGTGATTTGGAAGTGATGTTCGATGAGCCGGTCTCTTCGGTCACCCCTGGCCAGTCCGCCGTATTCTATGATGGTGAGGTCTGCCTGGGCGGCGGCATCATCGACGCTGTCATTCGCTAACGGAATTTAAGATGCAAGATAACCTGCAAGCGCGCACCCTGGCCTTTGCCGCCCTTTGTCAGGCGGTATGGCAGGTGCAGCAACTGGCTCGCTATGGCCGGGTCGATGAGGAGGCGATGAGCCACTCCCTGGGCGCGGTGATGATCACCACCCCGGACAGCGTGGAGGAGGTCTACGACCGCCATCAGCTCAACGCCGGCTTCCGTACCCTGGTGGACCAGATCGGCGATGGCAATCGCAAGGATGTGGACCTGACCCGTTACATCGTCGGCATCCTGGCCCTGGAGCGCAAACTGGCGAAAAACTCCTCTGCCCTGGGGATGCTGGGTGAGCGCATCAGCCAGGTGAAGCGTCAGCTGCACCACTTCGAGCTGACCGATCCTCAGGTGCTGGCCAACATGGCCTCCATCTACAGCGATGTGATCAGCCCCCTAGGCGCCAAGATCCAGGTGGTCGGCAACCCGGAGCAGCTGCAGCAGAGCAGCAACCAGGCCCGCATCCGCGCCCTGCTGCTCGGCGCCGTTCGGGCGGCGGTGCTGTGGCGCCAGCTCGGTGGCAAGCGCCGCCAGCTGATGTTCTCGCGGGGCGCCATGGTCAAGGCGGCGATGCAGGCCTTGAGATAGCCATAGGGTGAACAACCCAGAAGATGCGCCCCACGGGCGCATCTTTTTTTGCCAGCCCTCCAAACTCGGGCGGGCCTTTGATAGAATTGCCCGCAACTATAATGAACCCTGGCACGAGCCCGGGTCACAACCTCTGTCTTTGTACCCAAGGAGTCCTAAATGGAGCTTTCCAGCCTCACTGCCATCTCTCCGGTTGACGGCCGCTATGGAAGCAAAACATCCCCTCTTCGTTCCATCTTCAGTGAGTTCGGTCTGGTCAAGTACCGGGTTCAGGTTGAGATCAGCTGGCTGAAGATGCTGGCTGCCTGCCCTGAGATCAACGAAGTTCCCTGCTTCTCCGAAGAGGCACTGACCGTGCTCGATGGCATCGTGGCCAACTTCAGTGAAGCCGACGCCGCCCGGGTGAAGGAGATTGAGCGCACCACCAACCACGACGTGAAGGCGGTGGAGTACTTCATCAAGGAGCGCATCGCCGACAACGCCGAGCTGCACGCCATTAACGAGTTTGTTCACTTCGCCTGCACCAGCGAAGACATCAACAACCTCTCCCATGGCCTGATGCTGACCGAAGCCCGCGATCAGGTGATTCTGCCCTACTGCCAGCAACTGGTGGACGCCATCAAGGATCTGGCCCAGCACTACGCCACCATCCCCATGATGGCCCGTACCCACGGCCAGCCCGCCAGTCCCACCACCATGGGCAAGGAGATGGCCAACGTCGCCATCCGTCTGGAGCGTCAGGTGAAGCAGATTGCCGCGGTCGAGATCCTCGGCAAGATCAATGGCGCCGTGGGCAACTACAACGCCCACCTGTCCGCCTACCCGGATGCTGACTGGCATCAGATGTCCGAGCGCTTTGTCACCGGCCTGGGTCTGACCTGGAACCCCTGGACCACTCAGATTGAGCCCCACGATTACATCGCCGAGCTGTTCGACGCCCTCGCCCGCTTCAACACCATCCTCATCGATTTCGACCGGGACGTGTGGGGCTACATCGCCCTGGGCCACTTCAAGCAGAAGACCGTGGCCGGCGAGATTGGCTCCTCCACCATGCCCCACAAGGTCAACCCCATCGACTTCGAAAACTCCGAAGGCAACCTGGGCCTGGCCAATGCCCTGTTCCAGCATCTGGCGGCCAAACTGCCTGTCTCCCGCTGGCAGCGTGATCTGACCGACTCCACCGTACTGCGCAACCTGGGTGTGGGCGCCGGCTACAGCCTGATCGCCTACCAGGCTACCCTCAAGGGGATCAGCAAGCTGGAAGTCAACGAAGCCAGCCTGCTGGCCGAACTGGACAACAACTGGGAGCTGCTGGCAGAGCCCATCCAGACCGTGATGCGCCGCTACGGCATCGAAAAGCCCTATGAGAAGCTCAAGGAGCTGACCCGGGGCAAGCGGGTGAACCAGCAGATGATGGCCGAGTTTATCGACGGCCTGGCCCTGCCCGACGAGGTGAAGGCAGAGCTCAAGCAGCTGACTCCGGCCAACTACACCGGCCGTGCCCAGCGCTTCCTCGAAGAGCTGTAACCTCACCGCTCTGTGAAAACGCCACCGCTAAGGTGGCGTTTTTCTTTCCTCTATCATTCAACATCTTCGTCTAGGCTAAACACTGAGCTTTCCCCGACGGAGACCCAGATGGACGCCCTGAAACCCCTGCTGCTCAGCCTGCCGCTGCTGATCGCCTGCTCCCCGGAACCGGAACAACAGCGTGCCGCTGCCGTCAGGCCGGTAAAGCTGTTCACCATCACCGACGCCCAGCGCAATCAGATCTATGAGTTCCCCGCCGTGGTGGACGCCTCCAGGGACGCCGACCTGAGCTTCCAGGTCAGTGGCCTGCTCAAGGAGCTCAATATCATCGAGGCGCAACAGGTGCAGGAGGGGGAGCTGCTGGCCAAACTGGACCAGAGGGATTTCCTCAATAAACTGGCCTCGGCCCAGGCGGAGTATGACAACGCCGAGCGGGAGTACCGGCGACTGGAGCAGGTGGCCTCCAAGGGACTGATCTCTCAAAGCGACCTCACCAAGCAGCTCTCCGCCCGGGACATCGCTAAGGCCAACCTGGGGATCGCCCAGAAAGCCCTGGATGACAGCGTCCTGCACGCCCCCTTCTCCGGCATCATCGCCCAGGTGCCGGTGATCAACCTGCAGAACATCGCCGCCGGGGAACTGGTGGCCAAGCTGATCGACACCCAAGAGCTTGAGGTGAACTTCAATGTTCCCTCCAGGCTGATTCAGGACGCCGCCCCCCCCACGGTCGAGGTGTACATCAACGCCGACCCCAGCCGACGCTTTACCGCCCGCTTCAAAGAGATCGGCCTGATTGCCGACCCCAGCTCCCAGACCTACCCGGTTACCTGGCTGTTTACCCCGCCTGAGGACAAGCTGATCCTCCCCGGCATGCTGGCCACGGTGGAAGCCACGCCCCCCGGGGCCAACAGCAATACCCTGGCGATCCCCCTGGATGCAGTACAGCAACAGGGCACACAGACCTATGTGTGGCTCTATCAGCAGCAGAGCAACACCGTCAGTCGCCGGGACATTCAGGTGGCGGAAGGGGTGGGTGACCTGGTGCCGGTGAAACAGGGGCTGGCCATCGGCGACACCATAGTGGCCGCCGGCGGCACCTACCTGGCGGAGGGGATGGAGGTGAAACCATGGCAGGATTGAACCTGGCAGAGTTCAGCATCCGCAACAAGGTGTTCAGCGTCATCCTGATCATCCTGGTGTGCATGGGGGGCTGGAACGCCTACCAGGAGATGCCCCGGCTGGAAGACCCGGACTTCACCATTCGGGAGGCCCCGGTGATCACCCTCTACCCTGGGGCCAGTCCCGAGGAGGTGGCCGAGGAGGTCACCGACCCTCTGGAGCAGGCGATTCAGGAGATGCAGGAGGTGGATTTTCTTGAGTCCACCTCCTCCGATGGGGTGTCGGAGATCAAGGTCAACATCAAGTATGAGTTTTCCAAGAGCAAGGATGCCCTGCAGCTGGTGTGGACCAAGCTGAGAAACAAGGTGCGTGACGCCCAGAGCGACCTGCCCCCGGGCACCTACGAGTCGGTAGTGGTGGACGACTTCGGCGATGTCTACGGCCTCTACTACCTGATCACCGGCCAGGGCTTCTCTGACGCCGAACTGCGCCACTACGCCAAACAGCTGCAGAGCGAACTGCTGCAGGTGGAGGATGTGGCCAAGGTCACCCTGGGCGGAGAACGCAGCGAGGGGATCTATGTGGAGATCTCCCGGGCCCACGCCACCGCCCTGGGCCTGAACATCAACAACATCTACGCCACCCTGGAGAGCCAGAACACCGTCAGCAGCGCCGGAGATGTGAAAATAGGCGACAAGCGGGTGATCATCTACCCCAGTGGCAACATCGACTCGGTGGAGTCCATCCGTAACCTGCAGGTCTCCTCCACCGCAGACGGCCAGGTGGTCTACCTCAAGGACATCGCCAACGTCTGGCGTGGCTACCAGACCCCCAGGGATCACAGCTACCGTTTCAACGGTCAGCCGGCGGTGGCTGTGGGGATCTCCGCGGTTCAGGGCAGCAACATCGTTAAGGTGGGCAAGGCGATCGACGCCAAGCTGGCAGAGGCGGAAAGCCGCCGTCCCTGGGGCATCCAGGTCGGTCAGTTCTATCATCAGGGCCAGGAGGTGGAGGCCTCGGTACAGGGGTTTGTGGCCAATGTGCTTATCGCCCTGGCCATTGTGGTGGTGACCCTGCTGCTGTTTATGGGACTGAAATCCTCCACGGTGATTGGCGCCATTTTGCTGCTCACCATCGCCGCCACCCTGGCCACCATGCACATCAGCGGTATCCCCATGCACCGCATCTCCCTGGGGGCTCTGAT